>CAMDTB010000031.1 GCA_945907245.1 Rhizobium sp. Q54 | reverse complement strand
GTCCCGCAGCGGGATGCTGGAGGTGTTGGTGGCCAGCAAGGCGGACGGCTTCATGCGGGGCTCGATGCTCTCGTACAGCGCCTTCTTCAGCTCCAGCCGCTCGGGCACCGCCTCGATCACCAGATCGGCCTTGCCGACGCCGCGGCCGTCCGGATCGGGGATCAGCCGGTCGAGCGCGTCGCGGATCTGGATGCCGTTGAGGTGCCGCCTGGCGAAGAGATCGGCGGCGCGGCGCATGGCGGCGCCGATCGCCTCGGCCTTCTGGTCCGACAGGGTGACGCGCAGGCCCTTCAGCGCGCACCAGGCGGCGATGTCGCCGCCCATGGCGCCAGCGCCGACGACATGGACATGGGTCATCGGCTTGCCCGATTCCCCCATCCTGCGCAGGGTCTCGCGCAGGAAGAACACCCGGATCAGACTCTGCGCCGTGCGGCTCGCCAGCAGGCCGGCGAAGCTCCTGATCTCCTCGTTGCGCATGGCGGCCGGCCGGTCGGAGAAGGTCTCCCACAGGTCGATCATCGCGTAGGGCGCCGGATAGTGCTCTTCCGGCGCCCGCTTGCGCGCCTGCGCCCGCATCCGGTTGGCGAGAAAGCCGCGCAGCGCCCGCAACCGCTCGACCTTGGCGCGCAGGCTCGGCTGCGGCCGCTTGATGCGGCCCGCGACGGCATCGCCGACGGCGGCGGCGACGTGCCGCTCCTGGGTCAGGACGTCGACCAGCCCGATCGCCCTGGCGCGCGCGGCATGGACGGTCTTGCCGGTCAGCATCATGCTCATGGCCTCGACCGGCGGGATCAACCCCACCGACCGCACCGTGCCGCCGAGGCCGGGATGGAGGCCGAGCAGTACCTCCGGGAAGACGAATGTGGCGCCATCGACGGCGATGCGGGTGCGGCAGGCCAGAGCCAGTTCCAGACCGCCGCCCAGGCAATGCCCGTGAATCACGGCCACGGTCGGTATGGCCAGCTCGGATATGGCGTCGAGCACCATGTGACCCTGCAGCAGCTGGCGTTCGGCCTCGCTCGGGTCGATCTGGCCGGCGAACCGGCTGACGTCGGCGCCGGCGCAGAACCCGGCGCGCTTGGCCGAACGGATGACGATCCCGGCGGGATTGTCCGGCAGCAGGCGACGCAGGACATCGGCCAGTTCGTTCAGCACCTCCTCGTCGATGGTGTTGACCGACGCGCCCATCTTGTCGAACAGCAGCCAGGCAACGCCTTGCGCGTCGCGTCCATAGCGCCAGTGGCGCAACATGTGGCTCGATGCCATGTCGAGCCCCAGCTCGAGTTCGCGAGGCTCCAGCGCCGCCAGCACGGTCTTCGATAGCGGACGCATGGTCAGATCCTCTCGATCATCATGGCGCCGCCCTGCCCGCCGCCGATGCATTCGGTGGCGATGCCTCGGTGCAGGTCCATCCGGTGCAGCGCGTTCACCAGGTGCAGCACGATCCGGTTGCCGCTGGCGCCGACGGGATGGCCGAGGCTGATGGCGCCGCCGTCCGGGTTGAGGCGGTCGCGCTCGATCCGGCCCAGCCTGCCGTCGAGGCCGAGCACCGTCTCGCAATAGTCGGCGTCATTCCACGCCGCGAGACACGCCAGCACCTGGGCGGCAAACGCCTCGTTCAGCTCCCACAGGTCGATGTCGGCCATGCCCATATCGTGACGCTTCATCATCTCGGTGGCGCACAGCGTCGGGCCCAGGCCCATGATCGATGGGTCGAGCGCCGACCAGTGGCTGTCGATGATGACCGCGCGCGGCTTCAGCCTGTGCTTCTCCAGTGCCTCCTCGGACGCCAGGATCACCCAGGACGCGCCGTCGGTGATCTGCGAGGAATTTCCCGCCGTGACCTTGCCCCAGGGCGGCTCGAAAACCGGCTTCAACGTCGCCAGCTTCTCGGGCGTGCTGTCGGGCCGGACGCCGTCGTCGGCCACGAATGCGGCGCCGTCACGTGTCATCGCCGGCTCGATCTCGCCGTCAAGCCAGCCGCCGGCCTGGGCGAGCGCCAGCCGGCGGTGGCTTTCCGCGGCGTAGGCGTCGGAGGCGTCGCGCGAGACCTGGAACAGGTGGGCGATGATTTCAGCGGTCTGGCCCATGTTGAGCTCCACGACCGGATCGGTGAGGCCGCGCTCCAGTCCGGTCTCCGGCTTCATGAACCGGGGCCGGAACCCGGCCAGCGCCTTCAGCCGCGCGCCTGGACCCCGCGCCGACATCAGGCTGCCGAACCAGGCCGCCGCGTCGCGCCGGAACACCAGCGGCGCGTGGCTGAGCGATTCGGCGCCGCCAGCCAGGATCAGGTCGGCGTGCCCGGACTGGATGGTCCGGAACGCGGTGTCGATGGACTGCATGCCGGATCCGCAGTTGATCTGCATGGTGTAGGCGACGGTCGCGGCGCCCATGCCGAGCC
The DNA here is from genome assembly GCA_945907245.1 of Rhizobium sp. Q54. Lineage (GTDB taxonomy): Bacteria > Pseudomonadota > Alphaproteobacteria > SMXS01 > SMXS01 > RI-34. The sequence goes on along the minus strand of CAMDTB010000031.1, from coordinate 35,421 downwards.
GAAGCGCCGCGACCCGAGCCGGGTTCATCTCGTCGGCAATGACGTTGACGCAGCCCAGGACCACCCTGTCGAAGCCCTCGCGCGGGATATCCTGCCGCTCGAGCAGCGGCCGCCCGCACTGCACGGCGAGGTCGACGGGCGAGAACGGCCCGGGCTTGCCGCGCACCTTCAGGAACGGCGTTCGCGCGCCGTCGACGATATAAACCGGACGGCCTCTCGCGCCGCCGCGCGCAGCCTGAATCTCCGCGGAGTCCTCGATGATGCCCCTCCCTCCAACTTGAATGCCGGTGCCCGCCAGCGACAACGACGCCGCGCCGCCCTTGTTCCGGGTGCGCGAAGCGTCCATATGAGGCAAGAAGTAGGGGCAAGTATGGCCGTTATCGGGGGGAACCTGTGGCGGCCCCAAGACGTTTCATCGATCTCATTGCCGGAGCCCACGCCGGTTTCGGACAGCAGGGGAACTGCCGTGACCGCCCAGCCACCGCCGGCGTCAGCCAACCAGCCGGTCCTTCATTCCTCGCGCGACGGCGTGCGCGATGCGTATGCGCGCGTGCGGGGAACCTCCATCGCACTCGCCGCGCCACTCGCGGCCGAGGATCAGGTGATCCAGAGCATGCCGGACACCAGCCCGACAAAATGGCACCTGGCGCACACGACCTGGTTCTTCGAGACCTTCCTGCTGAAGCCGCACCTGCCCGGCTACCGGCCGCTCAACGACGCCTATGACCACCTGTTCAATTCATACTACCAGCAGATCGGGTCGCCTTTCCCGCGTCCCCAGCGCGGCTTGCTGTCGCGCCCCACCGTCGACGAGGTGCTGGACTACCGGGCCTATGTGGACACCGCCATGGCCTCGCTGCTGGAGCGGCCCGGCCCGTCGCTCGTTCCGCTGGTCGAGCTCGGGCTCAACCACGAGCAGCAGCACCAGGAACTGCTGGTCACGGATATCAAGCACGTACTGTCGCTCAACCCGCTCGATCCTGCTCCTTATGGTGTACGCAAGCGCGGCGGCAACGATGCTCCCGGCCTGGCCTGGCACCCTTTCGCGGGCGGGCTGCGCGAGATCGGCCACGCCGGCGACGGGTTCTGCTTCGACAACGAAGGACCGCGCCACCGCCATCAGCTGGAGCCGTTCGCGCTGGCGTCGCGGCCGGTGACGAACGGCGAGTACCTGGCGTTCATGGAAGCGGGCGGCTACCGCGACCCCGCGCTGTGGCTGGCCGAAGGCTGGACCATGGTCGGCGAACGGGGCTGGCGCGCGCCGCTGTACTGGGAACAGCGCGACGGCGCCTGGACGCGCTACACCCTGCACGGCCGCGAGCTGATCGATCCGGCCGAGCCCGTCTGTCACGTGAGCTATTACGAAGCCGCCGCCTATGCGGTTTGGGCCGGCCATCGGCTGCCGACCGAGGCGGAATGGGAGACCGCGGCCCGCGGTCTTCCGGTGGATGGCAACTGGCTCGACCTGTCTTGCCTGGAACCCCGCGCCTGCGGGAAAACTCGCGGGATGTTCGGCGGCGTCTGGGAGTGGACCATGAGTGCCTACGCGCCCTATCCGCGTTACAGACCGGCCGAAGGCGCCATCGGCGAGTACAACGGCAAGTTCATGAGCAACCAGATGGTGCTGCGCGGCGGCAGCTGCGCGACGCCGGCCGGTCATGTTCGGGCGACCTATCGCAATTTCTTCCCTCCCGACGCCCGTTGGCAGTTCTCGGGAATCCGGCTGGCAAAGGACGACTGACCATGGAAAACACCGCCCTGGAAGCCGCTGACCCCGTGCAGGCCGACCGCTTGTCACCGTGCGGCGGTCCCGCGTTCCTGCTGGACCAGCATCCACCGAAGGATGATTTCGCCGCCGACGTGCTGGAAGGGCTGTCGAAGCCGCAGAAGCAGATCCCGCCAAAATATTTCTACGACGCGCGCGGTTCGGACCTGTTCGAGCGCATCTGCCGCACGCCGGAATACTACGTCACCCGCACCGAACTGAAGCTGCTGTCCGACATCGGCCCCGACATAGCCGACATAGCCGGAAGCGATGTCACGGTGATCGAGTTCGGCAGCGGCTCGGACGCCAAGATCAGGCGGCTGCTTGATGCGCTGCCCAACCCGTGCGCCTATGTGGCGATCGACATCAGCCGCACCGCGCTCGAGCCCGCCATCGAGGACCTGTCGCGCGACTATGCCGACATGACGGTGGGCGGGATCGTCGCCGATTTCAGCACCCCGGTTGAACTGCCGCCCGAGGCTCAATGCGGCGGCAAGAAGCTGGCCTTCTTTCCCGGCTCGACCATCGGCAACATGGACCGCGGACGGGCACGCCAGTTCCTTGTCGACGTCCACGAAATGCTGTCGCCGGGTGACGGCTTCCTGGTCGGCGTCGACCTGCGCAAGAGCCGCGACATCCTCGATCCCGCCTACAATGACGACGAAGGCGTCACCGCCGAGTTCAACCTGAACGTGTTGCGACGGATCAACCGCGAGCTGGGCGGCACCATCGACCTGGAAAAATTCCGCCACCTGGCGTTTTACAACGAGGCGGATGGCCGCATCGAGATGCACCTGCGATCCACCGCCGACCAGCGTTTCGAGGTGGCGGGCGAGCAGATCGCCATGGCCCGAGACGAGACGATCCATACCGAGAATTCCTACAAATACTCGGTACCGGAGTTCGTCCTCGCCGCCGAGAGCGCCAGTTTCCGCGTGCTGCGAACCTGGAAGGACCGGAAGTCCCTGTTCAGCATCCACTATCTGGCCGCGGCCTAACATCAGTTCTGCGCCGAGGGCTTGATGGCCTCGAGGACGCCGCAGGCGATGCGGCCGCCGGAATTGCCCGAAGGATCGCTCTTGTAATCGTCGGGACCGGCATGAACCACGAAGGATGAGCCGTCCTGGTCGAACAGGCCGTCAGGCCCTGCCGAGTTCAACGCCACGCCGGTAAGGAACAGGTCGATGTTGACCGCGCCCGAGGCCGGCGCATCGATGTTCGGCAGGTCGCCGGCATGGTGCCCGGCATCCGACAGGATGCCGTGCTTGGATTTTCCGGGATTGAAATGGCCGCCGGCGCTCGTGAAGTCGCCGGTGCAGACACCCTTTTCATGGATATGGAAGCCATGCGGACCCGGCGGCAGGTTCGCGAAGTTGCCGGTCATGGCAACGCCGGACGCACCGGCGGTCAGCTTCAAGGTGCCGACGGTCTTGCCACCCTGGTCCCTGAGGACGACGGTGCCACCCGCCGACGCGGCCGTGTCCAGCTCGCTGCCAGGCGCCTTGTGCGCCGCGTGATCGTCCGCCCGGGACGCCCCGGCGACCGCCATGATCATGCCCGCGATGCCGGCGATGGTCTTCCAGTTGGTCATATCGCTTCTCCCATGTTCGTGGCGCGGTGGGCGCCGCTGCTGGTACATCAGTCTTCCATCGTCTTTGCGCCAGTCTTGCTGCCGTGCTTGTCGGATTGCGTAGGGTGGGTGTCGTCGGTGGGCATCACCCGCTCGATCACGCGGACGATGACCAGAATGAAGAGCGCTAGCGCCGTCGCCAGGGCCGCCACGACATAATACCCGATCCCGCAGGCCAGGCCCACGGCGCCGGTCAGCCAGAGCGATGCGCCGGTCGTCAGGCCGGCGACCCGGGTGCCCGAGGTTATGATCGTGCCCGCGGCAAGAAACGCGACGCCCGCGGTCACCGCCTCGATAACCCTGAGCAGGTCGAGACGCGCGTACTCGGCCATGTGCTGGGTCCTGTAGAACACCTCGAGGGCGATGATCATGAAGCTGCTGGCGGCCAGCGCGACCAGCATGTGGGTGCGCAGGCCCGCCGGCCGGTTGCGGTACTCCCGCTCGAATCCCACCACCGCGCCCAGCATCACCGCGAGGCACATCCGGATCGCCATCTCGCTGATCGAGGTGTAAGTCGCAAATGGATCGATGACGCCGTCGGTGTCGCGCATGGCGTTCCCGCATGAACTGGAACACTGGCAACGCCCGTCGCCGTCACGTGTTCCGCCGCGCCACCGTTGTCGATCCGCCCGAATCGCGGTTCAGTCGGCATGCGCCGCGTTCCCAAGGGGGCTGCATGATACAGCGTCTGCGCTGGGGGCGCTGGAACGCCCGGCGCGACGTGCAGCCGCCCGGTCCGTATGCGGGCCTGATGTCGCGACCGGCCGTGGCGGCAAGACTATCTGTCGGGACGATGGAACAACATCATGCCGCCGATGGCGAGCAACGAACCGCCGGCTCCGGCCATGCCGCCGATGACGAAACCGGGCACGCTGGACTCCACCAGGTAGAAGGTCAGGCCGATCAGCACCAGGCCCAGGAGCGCCAGGGCGGCGTAGATCTTCTTCTGGAACGGCGTAAGCGGCTTGGGCTTCGGCTTGAGCCTGGGGCTCTCCCCCGCAAGGGTCTCGGGCGCAGGAGACGCGGGTTCGTCCATGGCATGGCTCCCGTGGCTGGCTTCGTCTGATGCGCGGATGATAGACAGTCGGGGCGCCAACGAAAAGCCCTAGAGCAGCCTGCGGTCTCTTGAACGCAGGATGATCTCAGGCTGGGTCCATGATGATCACCCGGTTGCGGCCGGCGGCCTTCGCCACGTAGAGCGCCGCATCGACCCGGGCGATGATGCGGTCCACCGGTTCGTCGGTGCCCGCCAGGCAGGCGCCGATGCTGGCGGTGACCTCGACCTCGCGGCCATCCTCGAGCGCGACCGGCGACGAGCTGAGGACGTCGGCGACCTTCTGCGCCACGATGGCCAGCGTGTCCGGCTCCGCCTCGGCCAGCAGCACCACGAACTCGTCGCCGCCCCAGCGGGCCGCCACGTCGTAGTTGCGGAGATCGTGGCGCAGCCGCCGCGCCACCTCGATCAGCACCTGGTCGCCGCCATGATGGCCGAAGCCGTCGTTGACGCTCTTGAACATGTCGATATCGATCAGCAGCAACCCCAGCGTATGGCCGTGCCGCGAAGCCCGGTTGCGCTCCTGCCCGGCCGCATGGACGAAGCCGCGGCGGTTGAACACCTCGGTAAGCGGGTCCACATGGGCGAGCCGCTCGAGCTTTTCGGTGCGCTCCGCCACGCGCTCCTCCAGCAGCCTGGTGTTGTCGCCCACGGTGCGCGCCATGTCGGCGAAGGCGCGCGACAGCTGGCCGATCTCGTCATCCGAGGGATCGATTTGCGCCACGGAGAAGTCGCCGCCCTCGACGCGGCGCACCGAGGCTGCCAGCCGGTCGATGCGGCCGAGCACCACCTGGCGGAACAGCAGCGCGATCAGCAGGGTCGCCGCCGCGATCGCCAGGGTCAGCGCCGCGACGATGGGGTTGAACAGCTGCCGCTCGATCAGCATGTCCACGTCCATCAGGGTGACGTTGAACCAGCCGATCTGGTCCAGATAGCCGACACCCGCCAGGACGCGGTGCCCTTCGATCTCGACGAAGCGGGATTCGACCTGGTTCTTCTCGGCGGCGACCCGCTCCATCATGGCGGCCAGCGCCTTCCGGTCCTCCTCGCGCTCGAGCAGCCGGAAGATGGTTTTCTTCGACTTGGTGTCCTTGGTCAGGCTGTGGAAGTCGACCATGCGCGGGTCCCGGTGCGCCTGGATGGCACCACTCCGATCGACGAACACGCTGTCGATGCCCTTTTGCGGGAAGTCGACCACCTCGCGGATGAAGTCTGTCAGGTCGATGCCGGTGCCGATCATGCCGACCGGCTCGCCGCCGTCGCGCACCGGGCAGTTCACCCACACCTTGGTGACCCGCAGATTGTCGTCGTTGTCGACATTGAGCTGGCAGTCGGCGCCGGAGGCAATGGTCTTGTAGTACCAGCCGTCGCGGGGATTCTCCGGGCTCAGCGTGTAGCGGAGCTGGTTGCCCTCATAGGCGTTGTCGCGGTCGTTGAAGTAGTAGTTGCCTGACCCGCCGATGACGAAGAAATAGCTGTGGTCCTTGAACGCGAGGCGGTAGTGCTCCAGCTCGGCCAGACCGCGCTGCCTGACGGCGGGATCTCTCTCATCGTGCGCCCACTCGATGATGGCGGGCGAGCGTGCCAGGGTCTGCGCCAGCGAGGCTTCGCGAAACAGGGTCTCCAGGCCGCGGTAGCGGTCGAACTGCACCTGCTTCTCGGCGAACAGCGTGCCGAGACGCACCACCGCGCGGTCGACCAGGTAGTTGAACGCCACGAATGCCGCACCGGCCGTCGCGATGAAGATCGCGACGGTCAGCAGCAGCACCCTTGCGTGCAGGCTCGCGGCGAACCGCGGCTTCAAGCGTGCAGGCGTTGTCAACGCGCCCGGCCCTCTCAACTTTCGCTTCCTGCATGGTAGCCTTATCGACCGCCAGGGGCAAAGTATTGGCCGGTCAGACCGCCAGGCGGGCGTTGGCAAGGCGGGTGCGGGAAAACTCGGCATCGACTCTTTACGCCGCCCGGCACGGAGACCCACCGTGTGCAGGACATCATCTGGATCGGGCCGGGTGTCGCGCTGCTCGCTGCGGCGCTCGCCTATGTCCGTCTCTGCGGACGATCCGGCGCAGCCGAAACTGATCGTGACCGAGCTCGGTGTAGGGTACCGTCTGGTGGACGGCGGTCCATGAGAGGGGAGCACGCATGGCTGAGGGCAGGTGGCGGGTCAAGGCGATCGAGCATCTGGGCGACCGGAATGGCGAAAGCGGCCTGAAGCGGAGCCTCGGCCCCATCCACCTGACCCTGATCGGCGTCGGCTCCATCGTCGGCACCGGCATCTTCGTTCTGACCGGCATCGGCGCCGAGCGGGCGGGACCGGGACTGATCCTTGCCTTCGTCATCGCCGGATTCGTCTGCGCCATGGCGGCGCTGGCCTTCGCCGAGCTGGCGTCGATGATCCCCGTGGCCGGCAGCGCCTACACCTACACCTACGCGACCCTGGGCGAGCTCGCGGCGTGGATCGTCGGCTGGTGCCTGATCCTGGAATATGCGATCGCGGCGAGCGCCGTCGCCGTCGGCTGGTCGGGCTACGTGACCGGCTGGATGAACGGCGCCGGCTGGCAGGTCCCGCTGGTGCTGAGCAGCGGCTGGTTCGACGGCGGCATCCTCAACCTGCCGGCCATGTTCATCGCCTGCGTCGTCACGCTGCTGCTGGTGGTCGGCACTCGCGAGAGCGCCACGGTCAACGCGGTGCTGGTGGTCGTCAAGCTGGCCGCGCTGACCCTGTTCGTGGTCTTCGCCGCCCCGCATGTGGAGGCGCGCAACTACCAGCCGTTCCTGCCCTATGGCTATGGCGGCGTGGTGTCGGCCGCCAGCCAGATCTTATTCGCCTATCTGGGCTTCGACGCGATCTCGACCGCCGGTGAGGAGACGCGCAATCCCAGCCGCGATCTACCGCTGGGCATCATCGGCTCGCTGCTGGTGTGCACGCTGATCTACATGATCGTCGCCGCCGTCTCGGTGGGCGCGCTGCCGTTCGAGACGGTGATGCACAGCGACGAACCGCTGGCCTTCCTGGTCCGCGCGCTGGGGCACGGCACCGCCGGCGACCTGATCGCCGCAGGCGCCATCATCACCCTGCCGACGGTGATCATGGTGATGATCTACGGCCAGACCCGCATCTTCTTCGCGATGGCGCGCGACGGGCTGCTGCCGCCAGTGTTCGCGCGGGTCCACGGCAAGCGCGGCACACCGCATGTGGTGACCCTGGCGACCGGCGCGGTCATCACCGTGATGGCGGGCATCTTCCCCATCGAGGACATCACCGAACTGTCCAACGCGGGCACTCTGCTCGCCTTCATCGTGGTGTCGATGGCGGTGCTGATCCTGCGCGGCACCCAGCCGGACCGGCCGCGGCCGTTCCGCTGCCCGGCCCCGCTGCTGGTCTGCGGGCTGGCGATCCTGGGCTGCATGGTGCTGTTCGCCAGCCTCGCGGCCACCACCCTCGTCCGGTTCGGCGTCTGGGTGGTGATCGGGCTGGTCGTCTACTACGTGTACAGCGGCCGCCGCAGCCCCATGCGCAAGCCGCCGGCGCCGACGGTCGCGCCCTGATCCTGCCTACGCCCTGATGTCGCGGTCCCGGGTTTCGGGCAGGAAGAACAGCACCACCAGAAAGCCGATGACCACCACGCCGGTCATGTACCAGAGCCCGGAATAGACGTCGCCGGTCGAGACGATGATGAACTGGGACACGAACGGCAGAAGGCCGCCGAACCAGCCGGTGCCGAAATGGTACGGCACCGACATCGAGGTATAGCGCACCTTGGCGGGGAACAGCTCGGTCATGATCGCCGCCACCGGTCCGTAGGCCACCGCCGACAGGAAGATCAGCGCCAGCACGATGGCGATGACCATCGGATAGTTGGTGCGCTGCGTATCGGCGTCCGTTGGATAGCCGGCGGCGGTAATGGCGACGATCAGCGACTGCTCGTCGAAGCCCTCGATGTTGACCCCGCCAAAGCTGATGACGACCTCATGGCCGGGCACCCCTTCGACACGCTCGTAGCTGATGCCGCGCTTGGCGAGGAACGCCATGGCGCGCGCGCATTCGGCGGTCTGTTTCTCGGCGAAGGCACTATAGGGGCAATCGGTCGAGGCGACGGTGACCGGCGCCAGCTTCATGGCCTCCGACATGGCGGGATTGGCGGCGCTCGCCAGGTGCGGGAAAAGAGCGAGGGGAGAGATCGGCGCCACCAGCAGGACCGAGAGCAAATAGCCCGACAGCAATACCGGCTTGCGTCCCACCTTGTCGGACACCCAGCCCATCAGGATCATCAGCGGCATGCCGAGGGCGACCGAGGCTGCCATGATCATCTCGGCATGGCTGGCGTCGAGCCGCATGGTGTCGCGCAGGAAATACAGCACCGAGAACTGGGCCGTGTACCAGATCACCGTGTGGCCGGCGGCGACTCCGAACAGGGCGATCAGCACCAGCCGGGCCTGCGGCCAGGACGCGAACGCGTCCTTCAGCGGGTGCTTGGAGGTTTTGCCCTGCGCCTTCATCTCGGCATAGACCGGGCTCTCGGACAGCTTCAGGCGGATGTAGAGCGAGATCAGCAGGATCACCAGCGAGAAGGCGAACGGCACGCGCCAGCCCCATGCCGTGAACTCTTCCGCCGACATCAGCCCCTTGGTCGACAGCACCACGACGATCGACAGCAGGAAGCCTGCCCCCGCCGACATCTGGATGAAGCTGGTAAAGAAGCCGCGCTTTCCCGGCGGCGCATGCTCGGCCACGTAGATGGCCGCGCCGCCATACTCGCCGCCCAGCGCCAGGCCCTGCAGCAGGCGCATGGCGACCAGCAGGATCGGCGCCCAGATGCCGATGGTCGCGTAATCAGGAATGAAGGCGATGGCGAAGGTGGCGACGCCCATCATGGTGATGGTGACGAGGAAAGTGTATTTGCGGCCGATCAGGTCGCCCAGATGCCCGAAGATGATGCCGCCCAGCGGCCGCACCAGGAAGCCGGCGCCGAACACGGCCAGCGATTTCAGGAAGGCGGCCGTGCCGCTTTCACCCGGAAAGAAGTGCTGCGCCAGGAGCGCGGCCAGCGTGCCGTAGATGAAGAAGTCGTACCACTCGAAGACCGTGCCCAGGGTCGAGGCGGTGATGACGAGCCGGTTACGCTTGCCGAGGGATTGCGCTGAAGACGACATCGGGCGATCCTGCCTTGGGTGGACGATATGGCCGGATCACGAACCCCGCGCGGCGCCGCTAGCGCCTACTTCCCCCGCCAGGATGCGTGGCATCCGAACGCGGCGGTTTCCCTGCCCCGGTCCAACCCTCATACAGGCATGACACTTCCGTCACAAGGGGTTGGACAATCGGCGGCCACTCAGTGCCTGCCGCCCATCTTGTGGGCCTTGACCGTGATCAGGTCCATCAGCGCCAGCATGACGCCGGACAGCACGAAGGTCAGGTGCACGATTACCAGCCACATCAGTTCTTCCTTCGGCACATTGCTGACATTCATGAACTGCTTGAGCAGCTGGATGCCGGAGATGGCGACGATGGAGGCGATCAGCTTCAGCTTCAGTCCGCTGAAGTCGACCTTGCCCATCCAGGCGGGCTTGTCTTCATGGTTGTCGATATGGATCTTCGAAACGAAGTTCTCGTAACCCGAGAAGATCACGATCAGCAGCAGGTTGCCGGCCAGCGACATGTCGATCAGGGTCAGGATGCCCAGGATCGCATCCGATTCCTTCATGTCCATGATGCGGGGCGCCAGGTGGATCAGCTCCTGCACGAATTTGACCAGCAGCAGGATCAACGACAGGACCAGGCCGATATAGAATGGCGCCATCAACCAGCGGCTGGCGAACATGCCCCTTTCGAGAAATCGCTCCATCGACTGCCTCATTCATCCTCCGGAAACCTTCAGGACACCATTTGGGTCCCGCGGCAAAGGTATTGGTTTGAGCGGCAAGATAAAGCGAATTTTTTACAGCGGAACTGCCCGCGCGGATCAGGACAGCTGCGTCACCACGACCGCGCCGCGCGGCGTCGCCACCATGGTGTGCTCGTACTGCACCGTGGGCGCGGATGGCTGGGCGAGCAGCGTCCATTGGTCCCGGCGCGAATCCATCGCCCACTCGGCGCCCAGCGAGAGGAACGGCTCGATGGTGAACACCAGCCCGTCGCCGATCCGCCGCCGTTCGGAACGGTCCGGCCAGGTCGGGATGTGCGCCGGCTCCTCATGCAGCGACCGGCCGACGCCGTGGCTGGCGAGGTTGCGCACCAGGGTATAGCGGTTGCGCCTGGCGAAATCGCCGATCGCCATGCCGATGCCGCCGAGCGGACTGCCGGTCTTGACCTGCCTGATCCCGGTCCACAACGCCCGCTTGCCGTCCCGGCACAGGCAGTGGATGCGCGGCGGCAGGTCGCCAACCGGGAACGAGGCGCCCGTATGGGCGAAATAGCCGTCCTTCTCGGCCGACACGTCAATATTCACGAGGTCGCCGTCGCGGATCACCCTGCCGCCGGGAATGCCGTGGGCGATCTCCTCGTTGACGCTGATGCAGGTGGCCCCCAGAAAGCCGTAGACCTTCTCCGGCGCCGACACCGCGCCTGCCTCATCGAGCATGCGGCGGCCAAGCGCGTCGAGTTCGGCCGTGCTGATGCCAGGGCGCAGCGCCTCGCCCATGGCGTGCAAAACCCGGGCGACGATGCCCCCGATCTCCTTGAGCTTGTCCAGGTCGTTCTCGTTGCCGATGGTCATGCCCAGTCCCTTCGCGGCACTGCCGTTTCGCGCGGCCGTGACAACCGCCCTGCTCCTGCTTATCTGATATAAGCGCGCCGGCACAACAAGAGGGCAGGAAGGCCTTGGACGATTTATCGAAAACGACTCTGCTGCAGCCGGGCGAACCGCCGGCGTTCGAGGTCGTCAACCCGGACGGCAAGAGCGCAGCCTTCCTGATCTGCGACCACGCCTCGAACCTCATCCCGCGCAGGCTGGGCACCCTTGGATTGAGCGAGGCCGAGCGCGCCGAGCACATCGCCTGGGATCCGGGTGCTGCGAGCATGGCGCGCCGGCTCTCGGAACTGCTCGACGCGCCACTGGTGCTGAGCGGCTATTCGCGGCTGGTGATCGACTGCAACCGGCCCCTGGACAGCACCCAGCTCACCGCGCCGGTCAGCGGCGGGGTGACGGTGCCGGGAAATGAGTCGGTTTCCGCCGGGGACCGGGCCGCGCGGATCGCCGAACTGCACCAGCCGTATCATGATACCATCGAGGCGATGCTGGAGGCGCGCGGCGGCCGTCCGACGCTGCTGCTGTCGATCCACAGCTTCACCCCGGAGCTAGACGACGGCCCGCGCCCGTGGCGCATCGCCATCGCCTATGGCAGCGACGACCGCCTGGCCCGTCTGCTGATCCCGGCGTTGCGCGAAGACGGCACGGTGGTGGGCGACAACCAGCCCTATTCGGTCGCCGCCTGGAGCGACTATTCCATTCCGGTCCACGGCGAGCGGCACGGCATTCCCCATGTGCTGGTCGAAACCCGCCAGGACGGCATCCGCACGGCGGAGACGGCGGCGGTCTGGGCGGAGAAGCTGGCGGACGCCTACCGGCGGATCGAAGCGCAGGCGCTGCGGCTCGGCCGACCGGGTCCAGGTCAGTCCTCCGAGACACCCGCCAGTTGATTGAATTCATCGGATGGCACCGGCCGAATGCTCTGGATCTGCCTGAGGACCAGCTTGGTGGCGGTGGCGCCGCGCGCCGGAATCCGGATCGGATCGCCTTCCGGGCTGGTCAGTTCCTTCGCCACATTGGGCTGCAGGGCGCCTTCGACCTCCATATAGACGGTGACGACGGGCGGATCGCCCACCGCATGGTCCCATACGAGGGGCCACGTCGCATCATCGGCTTCGACCCACCAATATCCGTCGCCGTCGTCCGGGTAGAAATGGCTCAGATGGAAGGTACCGATGAAATAGCCGCGATAGCGTCCGGTACCCGCGATAGACGGCGTCATGCCCACACCAACTCCAGAATGCCCAGGCGACGCGGATGTATGATCCGTGCCAGCGAGGCCATACTATCGGCGATCATGGCACAGATGTCATGCGCAGCCGTGCGAGATCAGGCTTGTACGCCGTGCGATGCGGCTCAGTCGGCACCTTGCGTGGGAACGCCTTCCGGATAATAGAATCGCTCGATCCGTTCGTTGGGATCGCGGGTTGCCACCCAGATGACCAGCGCGGCGACGACGATCAATTCCAGCACCATGACGACCATCGGGGCGAGCCCGGCGAATGATACGCCAAAGCCTCGCGGTCCTTTCTGGCGCAAGGTGAAGACCATGGCGGCAACGGCCGCCACCATGGCGCCCGCCTGCCACGCCAAAACCGCGCCGGCCCGGTCCATGCCACGGGTAAAACCGTCGCCTGTCGGTTCAACCGTGCTGTAAGTGACGAAGGACAATACGAAAAGAGCCAGCCACAGGCCGGCGGACGCGAACACCATGTAACGTGACACCATGATCCGCTCCCGCGATGTGACGCGACGCGGGGCCGATTCTCATCCAAATCGGCTGCGCTGTCACCATAGAAGCGGGTGTTCAGGTCTCCTCCCTGACCTCGTCGGTCCAGACCTTGAACTGCGTCAACTGATGGGGACCGAAGGTGCTGGTGATGGCCACATCGGATGCGTCGCGGCCTCGGGCGATGACGATCCGGCCGATCCGCGGCGTGTTGTGGCGGGCATCGAAAGTGTACCACCGGCCGTCGAGGAACACCTCGAACCAGGCCGAGAAGTCCATGGGCGCGGGGTCGGGCGGCACGCCGATGTCGCCTAGATAGCCGGTGCAGTAGCGCGTCGGGATGTTGAGGGCGCGGCACAGGGTGATCGACAGATGGGCGAAGTCGCGGCACACGGCTTTGCCCTCGGTGAACGCGTCGAGCGCGGTGCGGGTCGGGCGCGCCTCCGCATAGGAGAAGCGCAGATGGTTGTGGACGAAGTCGACGACGGCCTGGACCCTCTGCCAGCCGCCGATGATGTCGCCGAACCGGCCCCAGGCGAAACCGGCGAGACGGTCGGTCTCGCAATAGCGGCTGCCCAGCAGGTACATCAGCGTCTCTGGCGGCAGCTCCTCCACCGGCACCTGCCGCGCGTCCTCGGCCACCGGCTCCGGCAGGCCGCTGTCGCGCACGACGGCGTCGGCGAAGATGCGGATCGGACCGGCCGGCGCGACCAGCCTCGTGCATTTGTTGCCGAACGCGTCGATATAACTGGTCAGCGGCACCTGCGGGTCGGTCGACATGGTATCGGGAACGATGATGTCGCCCGCCCGGTCCTGGTGGATGCTGAGGGTGACGATCATGGGAGTCGGCTGGGGGCACTCATAGACGAGTTCATACCCGACCCGGATCTGCATGACCTGTTCCTTGGCGTAGACTGCGGAGACGTCGTTCATGTGAATGTCCAATTCAAGACGCTCCGGACACGGACGCGTGCATCGAGAAAATATCGGGCCGCGCGAGCGGGTCGGCGTGGCCTGACGTGGTTAACTACGATCCAGCCGGCCAAAGGTTCCGGGAAACGCCGGGATTTGGCGCGGCGTCCTCGACGTCCGCCATGATCAAGGATGCAATGGTTGCGCGCCTTCCGAGGCTCTCTCGGTTTTGCAACGATCGCCGCCAGCCTGTTGGCGCTGGCGCTCCACCTGTGGTGGTGAGGACTCTCCCAACAGGGCGCGTGGACCGACGCACAGCTGCATGAGAAGCCGGGGAGCTATGCCTGGCGGTTCTTCAATACCATGCTGACAACCAACATAGAGGGTGGAAACAAAAAGCCCCGCGGCGAGGCCGCGGGGCTGAATGCAGGCCGGAAAACCCAGCCGATGGAGTCTACTTACGCAGCTTCTTGCCCGGTGGCGTGGCGACGTAACGGTCGAGCAGCCGGTGCATGTGGCGCAGGCGGGATTCCTGGTAGTTACCCAGGGTCACGCCCTTTTCCAGCATGTGCATGCCCTTCTGCACGCGCGGCATGTTGGACACGTCCTGCTCGAAGATCGCTGAAATCTGGTCCAGCTCGGGCGCCTCGGTGAAGGACTGGTCAGGCCGCAGGGTCTTCAGCGGCGCCGGATCGGGACGCGGCCCCTCGTCCGGCACCGGATGCAGCAGCATCACGTCCATGATCGAGCTGTTCGGGTCGTTGCCGTTGGGCCGGAAGCGGTAGACCAGCGGCAGGCTGAAATTGAACCAGGGAAAGAAGTTGGGGAACAGGAAGTACTCGATGTTGTCGAGGATCTCCGTGGTCGACAGCGCCGACAGGTCGGCGCCGAACCGGTCCTCCAGGTCCTTCCGCAGAGCCTGTACATAACGGCTGCGCGCGGTTTCGCCGGGCTTCAGCGGCAGCGCGCCGCCCCGTTCCTTCAGACGCGGCGACTGCATCATCATGTTCGCCATCTCCTGCTCCGACAGCGCCGGCAGGTGCGGACTGGTGACACCAGGCTGGGTGTAGAGCCGGCTGATGCGGTCGCCGTAGAGATCGTATTGCGTGTTGGCGTCGCCGGTCACCGGCATGGCCTGCGCATGCGCCTCGACCACGTGATAGGATTCGATGAACGCCTCCTGCGCCACCTTCCAGTTGCACGGCATGATGCGCCGGACATTGGCCGTCATGTAGCGGCGCTCCAGCGGGAAGGTGGAGAAGTGCTGCGGCAGCACGTCCAGCCACTCCTCAAGCGGCATGGCGTCCTTGTCCATGTTGATGAACACGAAGCCGCCCCAGGTGGCGACCTTCACCTCCGGCAGGCTGTACTCGGCCTCGTCCACATGCGGGAAATCCCACTTGCAGGGGATTTCCTTCAGCGAGCCGTCGAGGTTCCAGGTCCAGCCGTGGAACGGGCAGCGAAACTGGGTGACAGAGCCGTCCTCGGCGCGCAGCTGAGTGCCGCGGTGCAGGCAGGCGTTCTTGAACGCCTTGATGGTGTTGTCGTCCGAGCGGACGACGATGAACGACCAGCTGCCAATGTCGTAGACGACATTGTCGCCGACTTCGGGAATTTCCTCCTCGCGGCACGCCATCTGCCAGACGCGGGACCACATCCGCTCCATTTCCAGGTTGTGGTAGTCCTGGCTGATGTAGCGGTCGACGGTCAGGTTCTCGTCGCCCTGGTACGTCCACTCTTCCGAGTGGAACCATTCGGGCGGGTTGTCGCCGTCCCGGTCGATGATCTGCTGTACGCTGGGTCCGACGCTGCGCGCGTCACCGGGCTTCAGCCCGCCTTTAACCTGCTTATTCACCGTCGTCTCCCCGTTCGGCAAACATGGTCATTCAGTACGCTAGCTAACCATGAAGCGTGCGCGGAGTCACGCCCGTGCGAGTCTAAGCTTGTCGGCGGCGAGCAGGGTCGACGCCAGCAGTACTGCGCCGAACATGAAGCGCCCCGTCGACATCCAGGCGACCAGCGGGTAACCGCCGACAGCGCACTGATGCCGACGAAGACGTAAGTCAGGGTGGCGACAAGAGCATGACGCCACCCTAATCGGGCAATGGCGCGAGGTGTTGAGGTGCCAAACGATCGACGATTATTTGCAGGGCACTTGCTCACAATTTAATCACATAGAAGTATCCACGTAGCCTGTCCGGGCATTTATTGGCCCATGCCATGCGAAAACGTGCGTCAAGCAAATAGACTCCCAGTTGACTCCCACCGGCAACCTCTGTGAACCTTTCCGTACAGGAGCCGGGGCAGGGCCAGCCGCTTGACTGTCCGAAACAGAGGACCGTTTCATGAGCGAGATCAAGGGCACACAGGGCGTTTCCTACAATACGGTCGACGGCGAGTATTTCGAAAAGCGCGGCCTGCGGCGATATGCCGGCGTGTTCTCGCTGTGGGCGCTGGGCGTCGGCGCCGTTATCTCGGGCGATTTCTCGGGGTGGAACTTCGGCCTGGGATTCGGCTGGGGTTCAATGTTCGTCGCCACGATCATCATCGCCATTATGTATCTCGGCCTGACCTATTCCATCGCCGAGATGTCGCCCGCCCTGCCGCACACCGGCGGCGCTTACTCGTTCGCCCGATCGGCGATGGGACCGTGGGGCGGCTTCGTCACCGGAATCGCCGAAAACATCGAATACATCCTGACGCCTGCAGTGATCGTGTTCTTCATCGGCACCTATGTGGAGGCGATCCTGGGGACGCCGCCGATGTACCAGCCGTTCTATTGGTTGGCCGGTTACCTCATATTCCTCGGCCTCAACCTGTTCGGCGTCGAACTGTCGTTCAGGGTGACCGTGTTCGTGACGCTGGTGGCGCTCGCGGTGCTGGCGATCTTCTTCATCAGCGCCATCCCGCACGTGGATTTCAACCGTTGGGCCATGAACATCGGCGTCGGTCCCGATGGCGCGCTGGTCGAGCTGCCGGAAGGCGGCGGGCCCTGGTTCCCCGACGGCTTCCACGGCATCCTGGGCGCGCTGCCCTTCGCGGTCTGGCTTTTCCTCGCCATCGAGCAGTTGCCGCTCGCCTCCGAGGAATCGGTGGACCCGCGCCGTGACATGCCGAAGGGCATCCGGCTCGGCATCTTCACCCTGATCCTGACCGGCTTCGGCGTGCTGTTCTTCAACGCCTCTATCGGTCCGGGCTCATGGGGCCTGAAGACCTCGGGCGAGCCGCTGCTCGAAGGCTTCCGGACAATGTACGGCACCAGCGTCGCCAACCTGCTGGCGCTTGCCGCCATCCTGGGCCTGATCGCCAGCTTCCACGCCATCATGTACGCCTACGGACGCCAGATCTATTCGCTGTCGCGCGCCGGCTACCTTCCCAAGGGCCTGTCGATCACCCACGGCAAGCACAAGACGCCCCATGCGGCATTGCTCGCCGGCAGCGTGGCGGGGCTGGCGGTAATGCTGATCATCTGGTTCCTCTATCCCGAGGACAGCGGCACGCTGATCGGCGCCACCCTCCTTAACATGGCGGTGTTCGGCGCCATGCTGTCCTACATCTACCAGGCGATGTCGTTCATCCTGCTGCGCATCAACATGCCGCATATCGAACGGCCCTATCGCAGCCCGTTCGGCATCCCCGGCGCGGCCGCGACCATGATCATCGGCCTGGTTACCATCTACTTCCAGGTCACCGACCCGGCATTCCGGACGCCGGTGATCGCCACCGCCTGCTATTACGCGATCATGATCCTCTATTTCGCGGTGTTCGGGCGGCACCGGCTGGTGCTGTCGCCCGAGGAGGAATTCGCCATGACCAAGGGTGCGTCGAGCAGAAGCGACTGATAGGCTTTGCGTCGCGGTGCGCGGACACCGCGAGGCTGTAACCGGGACGAGACGCGGACCTCATGGATCCAAGACAGGTGAAGACCGCCGACGACGCCAGGGCGATCGTCGAGCAGCGGGGGCTGGACTACGTCAAGGTCGGCGTGTTCGACATCGACGGCATCATGCGCGGCAAGTACATGGCCAGGGACAAGTTCTACTCCGCCCTCGAACATGATTTCGGTTTCTGCGACGTGGTGCTGGGCTGGGACTCGAACGACCAGCTCTACGACAACGTCAAGGTCACCGGCTGGCACACCGCCTATCCGGACGCCATGGTCCGCATCGTTCCCAGTTCCTGCCGCGCCGTGCCCATGGAAGGGAACATGCTGCTGTTCCTGGGCGAGTTTTCGGGCGAGGGCGAAGGCGTCTGCCCGCGCGGCGTGCTGCGCAACGTGCTGGGCCGCGCAAACAGGCTGGGATTTGGCGTGCGCGCCGCCGCCGAGTTCGAGTTCTTCGTGTTCGACGAGACGCCCCATTCGGTGCGCGATAAGCATTACCGAGGCCTCAAGAATATCACGCCCGGCTATTTCGGCTATTCCATGCTGCGCAGCTCGGTCCATGCCGACTTCTACAAGGAGCTGCTGGACATGTGCACGGCCATGGACATGCCGCTCGAAGGCATGCACACGGAAACTGGGCCCGGCGTGCTGGAAGTGGCCATCAACCACGACGTGGCGCTCGCCGCCGCCGACAAGGCCGCCCTGTTCAAGACCTTCACCAAGATCCTGGCGCAGAAGCGCGGCTGGATGGCGACCTTCATGGCCAAGTGGTCGCCCGACTGGCCCGGCCAGAGCGGCCATCTGCACATGTCGCTGACCGGCAAGGACGGCAAGCCCGCGTTCCACGATCCGGCAAATCCGCACGGCATGTCGGACGTGATGCGCTGGTTCGTCGGCGGCCAGCAGAAGCTGATGCCGGAACTGCTGGCCATGGTCGCCTGCACCGTCAATTCCTATACGCGGCTGATCCCCGGCTTCTGGGCGCCGACCCATGCGACCTGGGGCGTGGAGAACCGTACCTGTGCGCTGCGCATCATCGGCGGATCGGCGAAGGCGCAGCGGGTCGAGTACCGGATCGCCGCCGCCGACATCAATCCCTACATCGCGCTGGCCTGCGCCATCGGCTCGGGACTGTGGGGCATCGAGAACAAGGTGGAGCCCGACGACCCCGTCACCGGCAACGCCTATGCCATGGATCATCCGGCGGCGCGCAGCCTGCCGCGCACCCTGTCGGAAGCGGCCGAGCGACTGCACAAGTCGAAGGCGGCGCGCGAGCTGTTCGGCGACGCCTTCGTCGAGCACTACGCCGCGACTCGCGACTGGGAGGAGCGCGAGTTCCGCAAGGCGGTCACCGACTGGGAATTGGCCCGCTACTTCGAGATCATCTGATGGCCGCGATCCTGCACTGCGTGAGCCCGGTCGACGGGCGCATCTATGTCGAGCGCCCGCTGGCGGACGCGGCCGCCATCGAGGCGGCGCTGGACCGGGCCGTCACCGGCCAGCGGGCATGGAGCACGACACCGCTGCCCGAACGGCAGGCCCTGCTGTCCAAGGCGGTCGACGCCTTCGTGGCGCACGGGCCAGAGATCGCCACCGAGCTGACCTGGATGATGGGCCGGCCCATCGCCTACACGCCCGGCGAGGTGCGCGGCTTCGAGGACCGGGCGCGCACCATGATCGCGCTGGCGGCGGACGCGCTGGCGCCGCTCGATCCGGGACCGAAGGAGGGCTTCAGGCGCTACGTCACCCACGAGCCGCTGGGCGTGGTCGCGGTGGTCGCGCCATGGAATTATCCCTACCTGACGGCGGTGAACGCGGTGATCCCGGCGCTGGCCGCCGGCAACGCGGTGATCCTGAAGCATTCCCACCAGACGCCGCTGTGCGCCGAGCGCTTCGCCCAGGTGTTCGAGGCCGCCGGCCTGCCGGGCGGTGTGTTCGCCCATCTGCATCTGAGCCATGCCGACACGGCGGCGCTGATCGCGGACGCGCGGATCGGCGGCGTCTGCTTCACCGGCTCGGTCGAGGGCGGCCACGCGGTGCAGCGGGCGCTGGCCGGCAAGTTCGCCGCCGCCGGGCTGGAGCTGGGCGGCAAGGACCCGGCCTATGTGCGGGCCGATGCCAATCTGGCCCACGCCGTCGAGAACCTGGTCGACGGCGCCATGTTCAATTCGGGGCAGAGCTGCTGCGGCATCGAGCGCATCTATGTTCATGACAGCCTGTTCGACGACTTCGTCTCCGGCGCGTTCGAGCTGACGCGGAAATACGTCCTGGGCGATCCGACGAAGCCCGAAACCACGCTCGGCCCCATGGTGCGCGCCTCGGCCGCCACCTTCGTGCGCGGCCAGATCGACGAGGCGGTGCGACAGGGCGCCTCGGCACTGCTGAACCCGGCGCATTTTCACGCCGACGCCCCTGGAACGCCCTATCTCGCGCCCCAGATACTGGTCCATGTGGACCATTCCATGCGGATCATGACCGAGGAGACCTTCGGCCCGGCCGTCGGCATCATGAAGGTCAGCTCGGACGAGCAGGCGGTGCGGATGATGAACGACAGCGCCTATGGCCTGACCGCCGCCATCTGGACCGAGGACGTCGAGGCCGCCGAACGCATCGGGCGCCAGGTCGACACCGGCACGGTGTTCATGAACCGCTGCGACTATCTGGATCCGGCGCTGGCCTGGACCGGCGTCAAGGACAGCGGCCGCGGCTGCACCCTGTCGGCGCTGGGTTACCAGTACCTGACCCGGCCCAAATCCTTCCATCTGCGCACCCGGACGCGCTGAGGACAGCATGAGCGATTTCCTGGCATGAGCGACATCCTTACCGGCAACTGGAACTACCCGACACGCGTGCTGCACGGCCCGGGTCGCATCCGCGAGCTGGCGCAGGCCTGCCGGACGCTGGGCATCACCCGGCCACTGTTCGTCACCGACAAGGGCCTGCTGCCCTCGCCCATCGCCCAGGCCGCGCTGGAGGGCCTGAAGCAGGAAGGGCTGGAGTCCGCCGCGTTCGCCGACATCAAGCCGAACCCGGTGGGCGCCAACATCGACGACGGCGTGTCGTTCTACCGGCAAGGCGGCCATGACGGCGTGATCGCCTTCGGCGGCGGCTCGGCGCTCGACGCGGGCAAGGCCATCGCCTTCATGAGCGGCCAGACAAGGCCGATCTGGGACTTCGAGGATGTCGGCGACTGGTGGACCCGCGCCGACCCGAACGGCATCGCCCCCATCGTCGCGGTGCCGACGACGGCCGGCACCGGCTCGGAAGTGGGCCGCGCCGCCGTGGTGCTCAACGAGGATGCCCACGAGAAGAAGATCATCTTCCACCCGAAAATGCTGCCGGGCATCGTCATCTCGGACCCGGCGCTGACCGTGAAGCTGCCGCCGCACATCACCGCTGCGACCGGCATGGACGCCTTCACCCATTGCTTCGAGGCGTTCTGCGCGCCGGGCTTTCATCCGATGGCCGACGGCATCGCGCTGGAAGGCATGCGGCTGATCGTCGAGCACCTGCCGCGCGCCGTCGCCGACGGATCGAACATCCTCGCCCGCTCGCGGATGCTGACCGCCGCCTCCATGGGCGCCGCCGCGTTCCAGAAGGGGCTGGGCGCGGTCCATGCCATCTCTCACCCGGTCGGCGCGCTCTACGATACCCACCACGGCCTGACCAACGCCGTGGTCCTGCCCTATGTGATGCTGCACAACCGGCGCGCCATCGAAGGCAAGATGGGCCATCTCGCCGCCGTGCTCGCTCTGTCCCATCCCAGCTTCGACGCGGTGCTGGCCCATGTGCTGTACCTGCGCGAGCATATCGGCATCCCGCACACCCTTGCCGAGATCGGTGTGAACGACAGCCGG
Source organism: Rhizobium sp. Q54 (assembly GCA_945907245.1). GTDB lineage: Bacteria > Pseudomonadota > Alphaproteobacteria > SMXS01 > SMXS01 > RI-34. Next base: position 13,842 of record CAMDTB010000031.1, on the reverse strand, counting down.
GCCGGCGAGATCGGGCGCTTCGCCGAGGCCGACCCGTCGGCCGGCGGCAACCCCATCGAGGTGAAGGCGCCGGCGCTGGAGCGCATTTTCCGGGCCGCCGTTTCCGGCAGGATCGAAGACGCGGCTTAACGATGCCCAAAATCCTGATCGTCGAAGGCAACACCGCCGAAGGCCGCCAGCGCGCCGTCGCCGCACGCGGACGCGAGGCCAACATGCTCTATGCCGACTCGCTCCGCCGTATCCGCGGCGACCTGGCGCTCGACGTGGCGTTCCCGGCGGATTCGGACACGGTGCTGCCCGACGAAGCGGCGCTGAAGGCCTATGACGGCATCGCCTGGACCGGCTCGTCGCTCAACATCTACAATGGCGGGCCGGAGATCGAGCGCCAGCTCGCCTTCTGCCGCACATGCTTCGCCTCCCGAGTCCCCCAATTCGGCAGCTGCTGGGGCCTGCAGGTAGGGGTCGCGGCGGCGGGCGGCACGGTGCTTCGCAATCCGCTGGGCCGAGAAATCGGCCTCGCCCGCAAGATCCTGCTGACCGACGCCGGCCGCGCCCATCCGCTCTACGCGGGCCGGCCGACCGTGTTCGACGCCATCGCCGTCCACCGGGACATCGTCACGGCCCTGCCCGAGAACGCCCAGGTCCTGGCCTACAATTCCATGACCCGCGTCCAGGCGGCCGCGTTCCATGTGGACGGCGGCGAATTCTGGGGCGTTCAGTACCATCCGGAATACAATTTCGGCGAGATCGCCGCCTCCATGCGCCGCTACGCCGACGTCCTGGTGCAGGATGGGCTGTTCGAAAGCGAGCAGGCCGCGCGCGACGCCGCCGAGACCTTCGCCTCGTTCGACCAGGGCGGCACCGCCGGCGATCGATGGCGCTTTGGAGTCGATGCCGACGTGCTCGATCCGAAGGAACGGCTGCGCGATCTGGACAACTGGATGCAATTCATTTCGGGTGAATAACGACCACTTGCCTTGCATGAACCGCACTTCTGGCTTGCGTTGGCGCGCCATGCTGCCCATCATTCCGCGGTCATGCTGCTGCGGTTTGCCGATCGTCTCGCCAAGTTTGGGTATGGATTGCTGCCAATCGTTCGGTTGATGCACGGCTCGTCCGACGCCGTGCCACTTAAATTGATTGGAGAACGCCGATGCCCGTCGGTACCGTGAAGTGGTTCAACAGCACCAAAGGTTATGGCTTCATTCAGCCCGACGCCGGTGGCCCGGATGTGTTCGTGCACATCTCCGCCGTGCAGCGCGCCGGAATGGAAAGCCTCAACGAAGGCCAGAAGGTTTCCTACGAGGAGCAGCGCGATCCCAAGCGCGGCAAGACCTCGGCCGAGAACCTCAAGAAGGCCTGAGTCACCGCCATATTGCAGCAAAGGGCGCCGTCACCCGGCGCCCTTTGTCTTTTCCGGTGGCCCGTGACAGGATGCGGCATGCGCCCGCTGATCCTGACAATGCTCGCCCTTCCCTGCTTCGCGCTTCTGCTGCCTGCGCCGGCGAGCGCCGAACCCGTGGGCTGCGTCTCTACGACGTTCCGCGGCCTGGGCCTGCTCAACGACAAGGTCTGTGTCGACAGCTTCCGCGACCCCAAGGTCGACGGCGTGGTCTGCCATGTGAGCCGCGCCCGGACCGGTGGCGTGAAAGGCGCGGTCGGCCTGGCGGAGGATCCTTCCGACGCCTCCGTCTCGTGCAGGCAGGTCGGCCCGGTCGGTTTCAAGGGCAAGCTGAAGGACGGTGAGGACGTTTTTCGCGAAAGCCGGTCCTGGCTGTTCAAGAAGCTGCAGGTGGTGCGGTTCTACGACCGGCCAAACAACACCCTGATTTACCTGACCTATTCGGACAAGCTGGTCGAAGGCTCGCCGAAGAATTCGATCTCCACCGTGCCGATCATGCCCTGGGGCCAGCCCGCGACGGCAAGATAGGCTGAACGTCACTTCGTGCTTTTGGGAGCGGCAACAGGATGCGCACAACCAGGCGTCAGGCGTTGAAACGCGGTCTCGCCGGCGTGACCCTGGTCGCGGCGGGCGGCTTGGTCTGGCGCGCCTGGGACAATGGCGCGTTCAACCCCGGCGAGGGTCCGCCCTATGCGCTGTGGCGCGATTGGCGCCAATCGCGGCTCGACGGGACTCTGGCGGTCGCGCGGGCCGGTATCCTCGCCTCCAACGCGCACAACACCCAGCCATGGCGCTTCACCGTCGGCCCGCGCGGCGTTGCCCTCTACGCCGATCCCGGCCGCCATATCGGCAGCTTCGACCCTTTCAGCCGGGAACTTGTCCTGTCGCTGGGCTGCGCCCTCGAAAACATGGTGTTGGCCGCCGACGCGCAAGGCGGATCGACGCTGATCATGCCGACCGAGGGGCGCAGGACCTCGAAGCTGGATCTTTCCCTGCCAGTCGCCATCCTGATGCCGGAGCGCACCGGAGCCGCCGCGCCGCCGCTGTTCGACGTCATCGACCGGCGCCACACCAACCGCGGACCCTATGCGGTCGGACGCGTCCTCTCACCCGCCCTCAAGGCCGAACTGGAAACACTCGCGGATATGCCGCGCGTGCGCCTGATGCTGGTCGATGACGAACCCCGGCGCACCGATCTGGGCCGGCTTATCGTCTCGGCGACCGAATCGATCGTGGCCGACCCGGTCATGGCAGCCGACAGCGCCCGCTGGTTCCGCTTCAGCCGCCGCGACATCGATAGACACCGAGATGGCATCACCCTCGATGCCACGGGCCTGCCGGACCTGGTGAACGTCGCCGCAAAACTGATCTCCTCGCCATCGCCCGAGCTGGCCGACCGGCAGTGGCTGGGCGCGACCCGCGACGTGCATGTCGCGACCGCGCCGATGTTCGGGATCATCGCCGTCGAGGATTCCTACGACCTGGGAAGCACTCTCGACGCCGGCCGGCTGTGGCAGCGCCTGCATCTTTGGGCCGCGGCCCGTGGGCTGGCCGCGCAACCGCTGAACCAGCCGGCTGAATGGGTCGACCGCGACCGTCAGCTGGGCAGGCCGTCGCCGATGAAGACGGCGCTGGCGTCCCTGACGGGGAATCCGGCGTGGCGGCCGACCTTCATCTTCCGGCTGGGCTATGCCGAACGCCCGGCCCGCCCCAGCCCGCGCCGTGCGGTCGAGGACGCCGTGACCCGCGAAGCGTAGGTCAGGCGGTCAGCAGCGCCTTCGCCTGCTGGGCGCGCTCACCGTGGCGGCGCTCTTCCTTGCCGTTCTGGCGCAGCAGCTTGGCGACCTCGTCGTTGCCGATCTTCGCGGCCCAGCCTTCGTACATCAGCTCACCGCCGAATTCGCCCTTGGCCATGTTGTCCAGCAGCGTCTCGTCCACCGGCAGGGTCCCCGGCGCGGTGTCGTAGGGATTGGCATCGGGCGCCGGGATATCAAATGTCTCGCCGGTCAGGATCTCGATGGCTTTCTGCAGGCGCCTGGCATGCGCCATTTCCTCGCGCCCATTGGCGGCGAGCAGGTCGCCGATCGCCTTCGACGGCGCCCCGGCTGCAAGCGCCTTGTAGAAACTCAGGCCGCTGGCCTCCAGGCAGACCATCAGCTTCAGATCGTCGACGCTGGGCCGGTCGATGGTGCCGATATAGGCGAAGGCGGCTTCAGAGGTCTGCGGCATCCCGGCGGGCAATAGGCTCATGAGGTTCTCCTGTTTCCTTCCGGTAACATAAACCGCCGGCAGGCATCCCGGCAACCCCGCCAATTTGTCGACCTTTCAGTCTAAAACCATCATTTCTGATAGTTTCGCGGCCCCGTCGCAAATCATAACGTTCGTCATGTTACGAGGCAAAACAGCCGCAGACGGGGAACAGAAACATGACCACGACCAACATCAATCTTTCCGATCCCGAGGTGCAGCGCTGCCCGTTCGGCGCCTACAAGGCGTTGCGCGACGAGGCGCCGGTGCACCGGATGCCCAACACCGGGATGTACGTGGTCAGCCGCTACGAGGACATCTGCGACATCGTGCGCGATCCGGACCGGTTCTCCATGGCCGTGCCCATGGACTTCCTGTTCAAGACCGACGCGGCCAAGCAGTACTACCGCGATCACGGCTATCCACGCCGGACGCCGCTGTCGTCCGATCCGCCCTATCACACCGAGTTCCGCGACCTGCTCGAGCCGTTCTTCACCGCCGGCCGCATCCGCCAGTGGGAGCCCAGGCTGCGCGAGCTGATCGGCAATCTGGCCGACAAGCTGGAGACCGACAAGCCGGTCGACTTCGTCGCCGACTTCTGCTTTCCGCTGCCGATGAGCGTCATGACCGTCCTGCTCGGGCTGCCGCTGGAGGATCACAAGATCCTGAAGCACTGGACCGACGTCTGGGTCCTGCCGTTCTCCCACGGACTGACGCCGGAGCAGGAAATGTATGTCGCCGAGGAGGGCATCAAGCTGCAGCGCTATCTGCTGGACGCTTTCGAGCGCAAGCGCCGGGAGCCGGCCGACGATCTGCTGACCGTGCTGGTCCAGACGAGGCGCGCAGACGGATCGCCGCTGACTACCCACGAGATGCTGGGCTTCGCCGAGCAGGCCGTCGTCGGCGCCAACGAGACCACGCAGAACGGCCTCGCCATGGCGATGAAGGAGCTGATCGAAAATCCGGGCGTGGAAGACCGGCTGCATGCCGAACCCGGCAAGATCCGCACCTTCGTGGAGGAATGCCTGCGCCTGCAATCGCCGACGGCCGGCATGTACCGCGTGACGACGCAGGACGTGGAACTGCACGGTGTCACCATCCCGAAGGGCTGCATCGTCCACCTCCGCTTCGCCGCCGGCAACCGCGACGAGCGCCACTTCCCAAACCCGGACAAGCTGGACCTGGACCGGCGCAACGCCGCGTCTCACCTGGCCTTCAGCCAGGCGATCCATCATTGCCTGGGCGCGCCGCTCGCCCGGCTGGAGATCAACCTGGCGTTCGAAATCCTGCTGTCGCGCCGCCAGCACTTCCGTTTCGCGCGCGGCGCCGAGTCGTTCGAGTACGTGCCCGGCCTGGCGCTGCGGCAGCTCAAATATCTGTGGATCCAGTCGGATCCCGCCGCCGCGGCGGCGCGGGCGACGGCAGCCTGAGGACCTATCCGATGAAAGCCGTCATCGATCCCGCGCGCTGCCAGGGCAAGGCTCGTTGTTTCAACCTCTATCCCAGCATTTTCGGGAAGGGCCCGGACGGAAAGGGCATCATCGTCCGGACGGAAGACCTCGATACTGACGAATTGATTGTCGACGCCCAGTCCGCCGCGAACGCCTGTCCCCGTGGCGCCATCACGCTGGTGGAATGAGGGCACTGCGCGAACCGTACGCCGGCAACTCCCCGTGTACGGCGTATGGTTCGCCGCGGCCTGCCAGTTGACTCGCCGCCCCGTTGCGACCCACGCTTGCGCACGAACAAGCGGGGAACCCACATGAACATCGAAACGCTGGACGTGAACGCACTCCTGGAACGGCTTCACCGGGTGGAGGCCGTCACCGAGATCATGAACCTGAAGTCGCGCTACTGCGCCGGTTGCGACGACAACCACAACGCCGACTCGCTGGAGGCGATCTTCGTGCCGGAAGGCCGCTGGAAGTGCGACGCCATGCAGGTCGACGCCAAGGGACACGCCGAGCGCCGGGTGTTCTTCGACGGCCTGGCCAATTCAGGCCGAATCCGTAATTCCCAGCACATGGTGACCAACCCCAACATCACCGTGACCGGCGACCGGGCCACGGGCTACTGGCGGATGATGATGGTCTATGCGGGCAACACGCCGGACGGCGGCGTGCAGTTCTTCCGGATCCTCGGCTACTACCAGGACGACTTCGTCTACCGCGACGGGCGCTGGTACTTCGAGACCATTCGGCCGATGGTGGAGGACACCGAGGCCTACTCGGTCGAGCCGAGCAAGTTCGCCGCCACCGGCCTGGTCGTGGCCGACGAACTCTAGACCCTACTCGACGTCGTAGCCGGTCAGGTCCCACGGGATGATCAGTTCCTTGCCGTCCCAATTGGCGGCCATGTCCCTGGTCTTCTGGTACATGGCGCGCACCGTCTTGTGCTGCGGGTACAGCTCGATCATATGGCCCAGCGGGTTGCGGGCGTCGATGTAGCAGAACTTCTTGCCAACGGCGATGAACTCGCTCGCCAACGGATAGCCGGCGGCGACGAAGGCATCGCGCTCCTTCTCGTAATCGTCGGTGAAGCAGGCGACGTGGTGGAAGCCTTCCTCGCCGTTCGGGAACATGTCGTGGAACGCGCTGGGCGTCTTCGAGGTGAGCTCGACCAGCTCGATGTTGAGATCGCCCGACTGGACGAACACGCCCTTGATGCCGATCGGCTCCTCCGGCCGGCCGCGATAGGTGTGCTCGGTCAGCGAGCCCGCCTGTCCGCCCATGAACGGGCCGATGCCGTACATCTGGTTCAGCCGCTTGCAGGCGGCTTCCAGATCGCGGACGATATAGCAGTTCTGGATGATCTTGGCGGCGTTCAGGATCGGTTTCATCGTGCGTCTCCCCATTTCCGACGGATGATTCAAAACGCACTGTAAAGAGCCACCGGGCACCTGAACAGTAGCGGTGCGCGCAATCTCCCCATTCTTCGAATATCTGCTACAATCATGAGTTGATAGACGCGCAGTAGGGCATGGGGATTTGGTGCTAGACGAAGCGATGCTGCAGCTCGATGGCCGGGTCAGGATCGAGCAGACGCGGATGATCTACCGTACTCCTGCCATTCCGGTTCTCAACGTGGTCGCGGCGGGGATCACCGCCGCCGCCTTGTCCCGAGTCTTTCCATCGCTGGTTCTGATTGGCTGGGTCGCTGCGTTCATCATCGCCGCAGTCTGGCGGCTGCACCTTTGGCGACGCTATACCAAGACAGACCAGACCGTCGCCACCGATCTATGGCGCCATCGCTTCGTCGGCGGTGCGGTGGCAACGGGCATTCTATGGGGGCTTGCGGCATCGGTGGTATTCGTCACCGACGACCCCGGCTACCACGTTTTCGTGGCGTTCGTGATAGGAGGCATGACGGCGGGCGCCGTGGCGAGCAACGCCACGTACATGCCGGCGTTCTAAGGCTTCGCGCTACCCGCGATCATGCCCATGGCCATGGCATTGTTCATCCTTGGCGACTCGCGATCGGTCGAGATGGCGCTGCTGATACTGGCGTTCTCTGCAGTGCTCGCTGTCGCAGGGCGCAATATGCACCGTTGGATCGAGAGCACCACGCGGCTGCAGATCGAACGCGAACAGTTGATCGACAGGCTGCAGCACGCCACGGAGACACTGGAGAGCGAGGTCACGACCAGCCGCGACAGGGAAACCGCCCTGCAGGACATCACCGCCGCGCTCGAGGACCAGACCCGTTCGGTCCACCTGATCAACGGCATGGTGCAGCGCCTGCAGGAGGCGACCACCGACCAGGAGTTGACCGAGATCATCGCCGGTTATGCGCCGCAGATCATCCCCGGCCGGCCGGGAACCCTGTTTCTGATGAACAATTCGCAGAACCTGCTGACCGCCATCGCCAGCTGGGGTGATGCCACAGGCTCGGAGATGGACTTCCCACCCGACAATTGCTGGGCCCTGCGGCGCAGCCAGACCCACTTCGTACCGGCGGACGGACGCGAGGTGCGCTGCCAGCATGTGCATGCCGCGTTCTCGGGCGGCTATGCCTGCTATCCGCTGCTGGGGCGCGGCGGCATCGTCGGCCTGCTGTATATCGAGGCCGACGCCGACGCCGCCGGGCAGGACGAGGCTCTCAACGCCTTCGCCGGCAACCTGGGACTGGCGCTCGCCAACTACCGGCTGCGCGAGGCACTGAGGGTGATGTCGCTGCGCGATCCGCTGACCGGGCTGTTCAACCGGCGCTATCTGGAAGAGGCGCTGGTGCTGGAATTCGGCCGTGCATCGCGCACCGATGAAGGTGTCGGCATCATCGTCGGCGACCTGGACCATTTCAAGCGGCTGAACGACACCCACGGCCATGACGGCGGCGACGCCGCGCTGCGCGCTGTGGCGCAGGTGCTGGTCAGCAACGTTCGCAAGGGTGACATCGCCTGCCGTCACGGCGGCGAGGAGTTCGTGCTGGTGCTGCCCGGCGCCTCGCTGGAGCAGACCCGCGAGCGCGCCGACGAGCTGAGGCGGACGCTCGCCCAGCTCGAGGTGCCGTTCCATGGCAAAATGATCTCGCCGATCACCATGTCGATCGGCGTCGCCGTCTACCCCAAACACGGCAGCTCGCCCGACGCGGTCCTGCGCCAGGCCGACAAGGCCATGTACCAGGCCAAGCAGCATGGCCGCGACCGGGTGGTCGTCGCCGGCAGCCTCCAGGGCGCGCCAGATCACGGCGTACCGATCTGAGAACGTTCCCGTGGTTCGCGGGCGCGCGGACCGTTATATACAGTCCACCGAACCGCAAGCCATCGGAGTAACAGGCCGTTGAGGCTATCGCCCGTACCGAGCGCCGTTGCGTTCAGCTGTCGCCATCCCGTTCTCGTCGCCCTCGCCGCCGTGCTGCTGTGCGGCCTGTCGGCGTGGTACGTTTTCGGCCACTTCCGGATGAGCACCAAGACCGAGGAACTCATCGCCTCGGACGTAAACTACATCGTGCGCAACAACGAGATGCGCGCGGCATTCCCGCAGGTCGCCGACCTGATCGTGGTGGTTATCGACGCCAGGACACCGGAACTGGCCGAAAGCGCCGCCGCTCGCCTTGCTGAAAAGCTGCAGGGCAACACGACCGATTTCCTGGGCGTGCGCCGGCCGGATGGCGGCGAATTCTTCTCCCGAGCCGCGCTGCTCTACGGGTCGGTCGAGGATGTGCAGAAGGCAACCGACGCCATGGTCGCCGCCCAGCCCTTCCTGGGCACGCTTGCCTACGATCCCAGCCTGCGCGGCGTCATGGACGTGTTCAACACGACGCTGCTGGGCATCCGGAGCGGCGAGACGAGCTTCGCCCAGATCGACAGGCCGCTGACGTCGCTGGCCGACACGCTGGAGGCGGTGAACGGAGGCCAGCCGGCCTTCTTCTCATGGCAGGCGATCCTTGGAGAGGGCGGCGGCTCACGCCTGCAGGCGCCGCTGCGCCGCTTCATCCTGGTCAAGCCGCAGCTGGACTACCAGTCGCTGAAGCCAGGGCTGAAAGCCACCGACGCCATCCGCGCGGCAGCGCAGGACCTGAACCTCGACGCCGATCACGGCGTCACCGTCCGGCTGACCGGGCAGGTGCCGATGACCGACGAGGAGTTCGCCTCGCTGGCCCACAACATCTGGCTGGTGAGCCTCGCCATCATCGGCTGCATGCTGCTGATGCTGTGGTTCGCCACGCGGTCCGTCCGCATCGTCGCGGCGATCATGGTCACCACGCTGGTCGGCCTGCTGATCACCATGGCGCTGGGCCTGGCGGCCGTCGGACGGTTCAACCTGATCTCGGTCGCCTTTATCCCGCTGTTCGTCGGCCTGGGCATCGATTTCGGCATCCAGCTCAGCGTCCGGTTCCGGCAGGAGCGGCTGACCGAGAGCGACCCGAGGCTGGCGCTGCGGCGCGCGGCCGAGGCGCTGGGCGGCGCGCTCACCCTCGCAGCCGCCGGCATCTGCCTGGGTTTTCTGGCCTTCCTGCCCACGTCCTATGTGGGCATTTCCGAGCTGGGCATCATCGCCGCCATCGGCATGGCCATCGCGCTTGCCTTCAACGTCACGCTGCTGCCATCGCTACTGCTGTTGCTGCGGTCGCCGCAGCAATCGCTGGAAGTCGGCAACAAGGCGCTGGCGCCGGTCGACTCATTCCTGCTGCGCCGGCGCAAGCTGGTACTGTGGATCTTCGCCGGGCTGATGATCGCCAGCATCGCCGGACTGCCGCTGGTGAAGTTCGACTTCAACCCGCTGCACCTGCGCGACCAGGAAAGCGAGTCGGTCGCCACCCTGCGCGACCTGATGAGCGACCCGAGCCGGACGCTGAACACCATCGACGTGCTGATGCCCAGCACCGACGAGGCCGCCGCCATGGCGAAGAAGCTCGCGGCGCTGCCCGAGGTGTCGCAGGCAGTCACCATTTCGAGCTTCGTGCCGAAGGACCAGGACGCCAAGCTGGCGCTGATCGGCGACACAGCCAGCCTGCTCGATCCGACGCTCAATCCCATCGACGCCGCGCCGCCGCCGACCGATGCCGAGACCGTCGCCAGCCTCACGGCGACCGCGAAGTACCTGCGCGATGCCGCCACCGGCCGTGACGACGCGGCCGCGGCGCTGCGCCTTGCGGGTGCGCTCGACGCGCTCGCCGCCGGTCCGCCCGAGACGCGGGCGCAGGCGCAGATGGCGCTGATCGATCCGCTTCACGTCATGCTGGGCCAGACCCGCGCGGCGCTGATGGCCCAGCCGATCACCATGGCCGATTTGCCGCCCGACCTGGTGCGCGACTGGGTGAACGAGGACGGCCGCGCCCGCATCCAGACCTTCCCCGAGGGCGACAGCAACGACAACGCCACCCTCAAACGCTTCGTCGACGCCGTCCAGGCCATCGCGACACATGCGTCCGGCCTGCCGATCTCGGTGACCGAGGCGGGCGCCACCATCTCAGGCGCGTTCATCCAGGCCGGCATCCTGGCGCTGGTCGCCATCACCATCCTGCTGCTCGTGGTGCTGCGCAGCGTGACCGAAGTGGCCGCGACGCTGGCGCCCATCGTGCTGTCGGGCTTCCTGACGCTGGGCACCTGCGTGCTGATCCAGCTGCCGATCAACTTCGCCAACATCATCGCCTTTCCGCTGCTGTTCGGCGTCGGCGTGGCATTCCACATCTACTTCGTCATGGCGTGGCGCTCGGGCGAGAAGGACCTGCTTCAGTCGAGTCTCGCCCGCGCCGTTCTGTTCAGCGCGCTGGCGACCGGCGCGGCGTTCGGCAGCCTGTGGATGTCGGACCATCCCGGCACCGCAAGCATGGGCAAGGTGCTGGTGATCTCGCTGATCTGGACCCTGATCTGCGCCCTGATCTTCGAGCCGGCGCTGCTGGGCCCGCCGCGCGACAAGAAGAAGGCAACCTGACCCATCCGCGGGGGGTTGTGCTGCCGCGCGGAACCGCGCCATCATGCGGCCTCGTCTTGGGGACGGATGGGAGGAAACATGAGCAGGCTCTGCGAGGGGCGCGTCTGTATCGTCACGGGCGCGGGACGCGGCATCGGCCGCGAATATGCCAAGCTGTTGAGCGCGCACGGCGCCAAGGTGCTGGTCAACGACCTGGGCGGCAGCGAAGCCGGCACCGGATCGGACAAGACGCCGGCCCAGTCGGTGGTCGACGAGGTCAAGTCTGCGGGCGGCGACGCCGTCGCCAACTATGACGACGTCTCGGACTTCAAGGCCGCCAAACGGATGATCGACCAGGCGGTCGAGACCTGGGGCAAGCTGGACGTGGTGATCAACAACGCCGGCATCCTGCGCGACCGCATGCTGGTCAACATGACCGAGGAGGAATGGGACGCGGTGATCAAGGTGCACCTGAAAGGCACCTTCGGCCCGGCCCATCACGCCGCCGCCCACTGGCGCGACGTGGTCAAGCAGACCGGCGCACCGGTCGACGCGCGGATCATCAACACCTCGTCGGTGTCGGGCATCTACGGCAATATCGGCCAGACCAACTACGGCGCGGCCAAGCAGGGCATCGCGGCGTTCAGCATCATCGCCGCCCGCGAGTTGCGCCGCTACGGCATCACCGTCAACTGCATCGCCCCCGGCGCGCTGACCCGCCTCACCGAGAACCTGCGCGAGCGCACCGAGGAGGAAAAGAAGCAGGGCGACCCGTTCTGGATCGCGCCCATCGTCACCTGGCTGGCCAGCACGGAATCAAAGGACGTCACCGGCCGCATGTTCGAGGCCTCGGGCCGGATCCTCGCCATCGCCGAGGGCTGGCACCGCGGCCCGATCACCGAACCCATCGCCGATCCGGCACAGCTCGGCCCCGTGGTCGCGCGACTGATGGAAAAGGCTCGCAAGAACGCCGGCATGGACGGCATGGACCTGGACTGAAGGATACGATTCATGAGCGATTTCACACCTGACGAGATCAAGCGGCTGCGCAGGCTTCTCGATGTCGACGACATCAAGAAGCTGGGCCTGCTCTACTCGCAGTTGCAGGACCACGCCTATCTCGACAAGCTGGCGGATATCTTCACCGAGGACGCGTTGTGCGAGTTCGGTCCCTACGGCACCTGGAATGGCCGGCAGGAGATTCGCGAAAACTATGCCAAGGTGAAGGAAGCCAATGGCGGCAGCTCGTTCAGCGCCCTGCATGCCAACTCCCATCACTGGGTCGAGATGACCGGACCGGACACGGCGGTGGGCCGTCGCTACCTGCTCGACCTGATGACCACCCGCCCCAAGGACGAGAGCCCGTTCATCTGGCTCGGCCTTTATGACGAGGAATACCGCAAGGTCGACGGCCAGTGGCTCATCGCGCGCACCACCCTGCAATTCCTTTGGCCGGAGAAGCACATCACCGGCGATTTCCCGGGCGAGTTCCCGCCCAAGGCGTAGGAGCATTTTCCATGCATGTGGGCCTCGGGATGAACTTCCAGGCGCTGGACGGCAAGATGTCCGACGCCGAGGTCTACGGGTTCGAGCTGGGTCTCGCGGCGCGGGCCGAGGCGCTGGGCTACGACAGCATCTGGACGCCCGAGCACCACTTCACCGACTACATGATGACGCCCAACGTGCCGCAGTTCCTGTCGTGGATCGCCGGCCAGACGACGACGATCCGGCTGGGCACCATGGTGACGGTGCTGCCGTGGCACGATCCGGTGCGCGTGGTCGAGAACTTCACCCTGCTCGACCATTTGTCGAAAGGCCGGGCGATCCTGGGGCTGGGGCGCGGCCTGGGCCGGGTGGAGTTCGAGGCCTTCCGGGTGGAGATGGCGGAATCCCGCAAGCGCTTCACCGAATACACCGAGGCCATCGTCACCGCGCTGGAAACCGGCGTCATCGAGCATGACGGCGAACTGTACAAGCAGCCGCGCACCCGCATCCGGCCCGGTCCCTATGCCAGCTTCAGGGGCCGCCGCTTCGCCTCGTCCAACTCGCCGGATTCGCTCGACCTGATCGCGCGGCTGGAGTTGGGCGCCATGATCATCGCCCAGAAGCCGTGGGACAAGGTGATCGTCGACCTGGACCGATACCGGAAGCGGTTCCTCGAAGTGAACGGCGAGGAGGCGCCCAAGCCGGTGCTCGCCATGTTCGTCTGTGTCAGCGAGGACCCGGCCGAGGCCGAGCGCATGCGCCGGGTCTACATCCAGCGCTACGCCCGCTCGACCATCGAGCATTACGAGTTCGACAATGTGGGCTTCGCCGAGATCGAGGGCTACGAGTACTATGCCGGCCTCGCCAGGCTGATCGGCAAGCTGGGCATCGACGGCTTCAACAACATCCTCGCCGACCTGCAGGCCTGGGGCACGCCCGACAAGGTGGCCGACACGCTGCTGCGCTACGTGGACATGGCCCAGGCCGGCGGCCTGCTGGTGCAGCTCTGCTTCGGCGGCATGGAGAAGGACGTGGCGCAGGCCAACTACGACCTGTTCGCGGAGAAGGTGCTGCCGCGCCTCAAGGCCTACGATGTGGGCGGCGACCTCGGCGTGCAATACAGCCCGGCGGTGCAGTACGCGGCCGAGTAACAGCTCAATCTCAAAAAATTCCTGTCATCCCGGCGAAAGCCGGGAGATGGATTCACATTTGAAGTGCAACAGTTGGCTGCAGAAGAGTTCTGCAGGGGTTTTGAAGTCGAGGCACTTTCGAGGTGTGTTGTTGTAGAGGCTGACGATGGCGTTGAATCGTTCGTCTGGCAAGGTTGCGAGGTCGGTCTTGCGTGGGATAGCC
>CAMDTB010000030.1 GCA_945907245.1 Rhizobium sp. Q54 | reverse complement strand
AGATCAGCAGCATGCTGCTGGCTTGGGGAATGGGATTGCCGCTGCCCTTCCTGTTGTTGTCGCTGGCTTGGCGGCGGATCATGCCGGCCGCGTCGATCGCCTGCATCTGGTCGAGTGTGGCCCTTGATGCCGGGTTCCTGGTGCTGGGGCTGATGACGCCGGTCGCGCTGTTCGGCACCATGGCGTCGACGGCGGCTGCGCCGCTGCTGACCTTCTACGTCCTGCTTTCGCGCCGGGTCAACGTGACCTACCGCCACCGCGTCCGGGCCGACCCGATCCTCGGCATGGCGAACACGGCCTGATCAGTCGTCCATCTTCAGGGCGGCGATGAAGGCTTCCTGCGGGATTTCGACCTTGCCGAAGGTGCGCATCCGCTTCTTGCCTTCCTTCTGCTTCTCCAGCAGCTTTTTCTTGCGGGTGACGTCGCCGCCATAGCACTTGGCGGTGACGTCCTTGCGCATGGCGCTGATGGTCTCGCGGGCGACGACCCGGCCGCCGATGGCCGCCTGGATCGGGATCTTGAACAGCTGCCTCGGAATCAGGTCCTTTAGCTTCTCGCACATGCCGCGGCCGCGGCTCTCGGCCTTGCCGCGGTGGACGATCATCGACAGCGCGTCGACCGGCTCGGCGTTGACCAGCACCGACATCTTCACCAGGTCGCCTTCCTCGTAGCCGTCGAGCGTGTAGTCGAAGCTGGCATAGCCGCGCGAGACCGACTTCAGCCGGTCGTAGAAGTCGAACACCACCTCGTTCAGCGGCAGGCGGTAGACGGCCATGGCGCGGGCGCCGGCATAGGTCAGCTCGATCTGGCTGCCGCGGCGGTCCTCGCACAGCTTCAGGATCGAGCCGAGATATTCGTCGGGGACGATAATCGAGGCCCTGATCCACGGCTCCTCGATGCGGTCGATCTTGACCGGGTCGGGCATGTCGGCCGGGTTGTGCAGCTCGACCATGGTGCCGTCGGTCATGTGCATGCGGTAGATGACGCTGGGCGCGGTGGTGATCAGGTCCAGGTTGAATTCACGCTCCAGCCGCTCCTGGATGATCTCCAGGTGGAGCAGGCCGAGGAAGCCGCAGCGGAAGCCGAAGCCCAGCGCGGCCGATGTCTCCATCTCGTATTCGAAGCTGGCGTCGTTGAGGCGCAGCTTGGCCAGGCTGGTGCGCAGCTCCTCGAACTCGCCGGCATCGGTCGGGAACAGGCCGCAGAACACCACCGGCTGGCTCGGCTTGAAGCCCGGCAGCGGCTCGGCGGCCTGGCGCCGTTCCTCGGTGATGGTGTCGCCAACGTTGGTCTCGGCCACTTCCTTGATGGCGGCGTTGATGAAGCCCATCTCGCCCGGGCCCAGCTCGTCGATGGTTTCCGGCTTGGGCGTGAATACGCCGACCCGTTCGACGGTATGGGTGGTCTTGGCGGCCATCATGCGGATCTGCTGGCCGCGCTTGAGCACGCCGTCGACGACGCGGACCAGGATCATGACGCCCAGATAGGGGTCGTACCAGCTGTCGACCAGCATCACCTTCAGCGGCGCGTCGCGGTCGCCCTTCGGCGGCGGCAGACGAGTGGCGATGGCCTCCAGCAACTCGTCGATGCCGACGCCGGTCTTGGCCGAGGTGGCGATGGCGTCGGACGCGTCGAGGCCGATGACGTCCTCGATCTGCTCGCGCACCCGCTCGGGCTCGGCGGCCGGCAAGTCGATCTTGTTGAGGACCGGGATGATCTCGTGGTCGTTCTCGATGGCCTTGTAGACGTTGGCCAGGGTCTGCGCTTCCACGCCCTGCGACGCGTCGACCACCAGCACCGAGCCTTCGCAGGCGGCCAGCGACCGGCTGACCTCATAGGCGAAGTCGACGTGGCCGGGCGTGTCCATCAGATTGTAGACGTAGGTCTTGCCGTCCTTGGCCTTGTAGTTCAGGCGCACGGTCTGCGCCTTGATGGTGATGCCGCGCTCGCGCTCGATGTCCATGTTGTCGAGCACCTGCTCCGTCATCTCGCGCGCGGTCAGGCCGCCGCAGGTCTGGATCAGGCGGTCGGACAGGGTCGACTTGCCGTGGTCGATATGGGCGATGATCGCGAAGTTGCGGATAAGCGAGGGATCAGTGGTCATGGTGGCGGGTTTTACACGCGGGGAAGGTTGCTGCCAAGCGGCGGATTCGCAGGGTGATTCATCCAATATGAGTTGTCATACCGGCGAAGGCCGGGGCCCAGCACAGCGGAAGGTCTGGGTCCCGGCTTTCGCCGGGATGACAATAAATTAAGGTGACCCGTCAGCCCCTGAGCTTGCCACCCGTGGCCTTCTCGACGGCGGCGACGATCTTCTTCGACACTGCGTCGATGTCGGCGTCGGTCAGGGTCCGGTCGGTCGGCTGCAGGCGCACGGCGATGGCCAGCGACTTGTTGCCGTCGCCGACGCCGGGGCCTTCATAGACGTCGAACAGCGACACGCTCTCGATCAGCTGCCTGTCCGCGCCCGACGCGGCGTTCATCACCTCGTGGGCGGTGACGGCCTGGCCGACGACGAAGGCGAAGTCGCGCTCGACCGCCTGGAACGGCGAGGCGACCAGCGCGGGCTTGGAGGTGCGCTTACGCTCCTTCACCGGGATGTTGTCGATGAACACCTCGAACGCGACCACCGGTCCCTTGACGTCGAGCGCCTTGAGCACCTTGGGGTGCAGCTCGCCGAACTGGGCGAGGCAGTTCTTCGGGCCCAGCATCAGCCGGCCGCTGCGGCCCGGGTGATACCAGCCCGGCGCGTCGGTGGCGATGCGCAGATTGGCGGTCGCGGCGCCGAGCGCGTCGAGCAGGGCGAGCGCGTCGGCCTTGGCGTCGAACACGGTGACCGGGCCGGTCGCGTCGGACCAGTGGCGCTGGTGGTTGGCGCCGGAGCGCACGCCGCCGGCGACCGTCGACTGGTCCTCGGGCGTGTCGCCCAGATATTGCGGACCGACCTCGAACAGGGCGACCGAGGTGAAGCCGCGGTCGGCGTTGCGACCGGCGGCCTCGACCAGGTTGGGCAGCACGCTCGGGCGCATGGCGTCCAGGTCCGCGCTGATCGGATTGGCGAGCGCCAGCGCCGCGGATCCGCCTCCGAACAGCGACGCGCTTGCCGACGAGGTGAACGACCAGGTCACCGCCTCGTTCATGCCGCGCGCGGCCAGCACGCGGCGGGCGCTGCGGACCAGCCGCTGGCGGGCGTTCACCGCCGGCTTGATGGTCTCGCTGACCGGCGGCAGCATGGTCGACGGGATGGCGTGGAAGCCATGGATGCGCGCCACTTCCTCGACCAGGTCGGCTTCGCCCTCGATGTCGGTGCGCCAGCTGGGCACTCGCGTGTGGATGACGCTGCCCATTTCCTCGGCCTCGAAACCGAGCGACTCCAGGCGTCGCACGGATTCGGCGGCCGGGATGTCGATGCCGGTCAGGGTGCGGACCCGGTCGGGACGCATCTCGGCGATCTTGACCCAGGCGGGCACGGCGCCGGCGATCACCAGGTCGCTGGCCTCGCCGCCGCAGATCTCCAGGATCAGCCTTGTCGCTTCCTCGGCGCCGCCGATCACGTACTGGCTGTCGACGCCGCGCTCGAAGCGGTAGCGGGCGTCGCTGTTGATGCCGAGCATGCGGCCGGTGTAGGCGGTCCGGATCGGATCGAACAGCGCCGATTCCAGCACCACGTCGGTGGTCTCGGGCGTGCAGCCCGAGCCTTCGCCGCCCATGACGCCGCCCAGGCCCAGCGCGCCGGCGTCGTCGGCGATCACGCAGACGCCCTCGGGCAGGGTGTAGGTCTTGCCGTCGAGCGCGGCCAGTTCCTCGCCGGGGTTGGAGACGCGTACATGGATGCCGCCGGTCAGCTTCGCGGCATCGTAGACGTGCAGTGGCCGTGCCCGGTCGTAGGACAGGTAATTGGTGACGTCGACCAGCGCCGAGATCGGGCGCAGGCCGATCGACTTCAGCCGGCGCTGCATCCACGCCGGGCTCGGCCCGTTGTTCACGCCGCGGATCATGCGGCCGACGAACACCGGGCAGGCGCTCGAATCGAGCGGATCGAGCTTCATCGCGATGCCGACCGGGCTCGGGAACTTGCCGGACACGGGCAGCGCGGTGGCCGGCTTCAGCGACCCGATGCCGGCGGCGGCCAGGTCGCGGGCGATGCCGCGCACGCCCAGGCAATCCTGCCGGTTGGGCGTGATGTTGATCTCGATGACCGGATCGTCGAGGCCCAGTACCTGGGCGAACGGCACGCCCAGCGGCGCGTCGCCGGGCATCTCGATGATGCCGTCATGGGCTTCCGACAGGCCCATCTCGCGCTCCGATACCAGCATGCCGTTGGAGGCGACGCCGCGGATCTCGCTGGGCTTCAGGGTCAGGCCGGTGCCGGGAACGGTGAGGCCCGAGCGGGCGAACACCGCCTTCATGCCGGTGCGCGCGTTGGGTGCGCCGCAGACCACCTGGACCACCTCGGTGCCGGTCTCGACCACGCACACCCGCAGCTTGTCGGCGTTGGGGTGCGGCTCGGCCTTCTGGACATAGGCGACGGTGAACGGCGCCAGCGCCGCGCCGTTGTCGGTGACGCTCTCGACCTCGAGGCCGATGGCGGTCAGCGTGTCGGTAATGGTCTTCAGGTCGGCCGTGGTGTCGAGATGATCCTTCAGCCAGGACAGTGTGAACTTCATCGGCTGATTCCCTGTCCAAGGGTAGGGACGTTGAGGGCCGAAAAGCCGTAGTGGCGCAGCCAGCGCAGGTCGCTGTCGAAGAACGCGCGCAGGTCGGGCGCGCCGTATTTCAGCATGGCGATGCGGTCGATGCCCATGCCGAAGGCGAAGCCCTGGTACTTGCTCGGGTCGATGCCGCCATGCTCCAGCACCTTCGGGTGCACCATACCGCAGCCCATGATCTCCAGCCAGTCGTCGCCCTCGCCGATGCGCAGTTCGCCGCCGTCGCGGCGGCAGCCGATGTCGACCTCGGCCGACGGCTCGGTGAACGGGAAATAGCTGGGGCGGAAGCGCATCTTCACTTCGTCGACCTCAAAGAACGCGCGGCAGAACGCCTCGATGCAGCCCTTCAGGTGGCCCATATGGGTCGATTCGTCGATCACCAGCGCCTCGACCTGGTGGAACATGGGCGTGTGTGTCTGGTCGCTGTCGCAGCGGAAGGTGCGGCCCGGCGCGATGATGCGCAGCGGCGGCTTCGAGTTCAGCATGGTGCGGATCTGCACCGGGCTGGTGTGGGTGCGCAGCACGCGCCGCGTCCCGTCCGGCCGCTCGGGCAGGTAGAAGGTGTCGTGCATCTGCCGGGCAGGGTGCTCCGGCGGAATGTTGAGGGCGGTGAAGTTGTAGAAGTCCTCCTCGATGTCCGGACCCTCGGCCACCGAGAAGCCCATCTGGGCGAAGATCTCGGTGACCTCGTCGATCACCTGGCTCACCGGATGGATGGTGCCGCGCGCCTCGGGCAGCATCGGCAGGGTGACGTCGATCCGCTCGCCGGCGAGGCGGGCGTCGAGCGCGGCTTCGTCCAGTTTCTCCTTCGCCGACCGGAGCGCGCCGTCGACGTCGTCCTTCAGGCGGTTGAGGGCGGGGCCGGCGGCCTTGCGCTCGTCCGGGCTCATCTGGCCCAGGCCGCGCATCAGTTCGGAGATGACGCCCTTCTTGCCCAGGGCGGAAACCCTGATCTGCTCCAGCGCGGCCGCGTCGGACGCGGCGGCGATCTGTGAGAGAAGGTCGTTGCGGAGAGTGTCGGTGTCCTGCATCGGAAAATTCCCATGAAAAAGGGGGCACACAGCCCCCTTTTCCGAAACACTAAGGCAAGGAGGCCCGGATCAGGCGGCCTTCGCCAGCGCGTCCTGCGCCTGCTTGGCCAGCGAAGCGAAGGTTGCGGGCTCGTGGACGGCGATATCCGAGAGGACCTTGCGATCGAGCTCGATGCCGCTGAGGACGAGCCCATTGATAAATCGCGAATAGGTCAGGCCGTGCTCGCGCGCGGCGGCGTTGATGCGCTGGATCCACAGGGCGCGGAACGTGCGCTTCTTCGCCCGGCGGTCGCGGTAGGCGTACTGACCGGCCTTCTCCACCGCCTGGGTGGCGATGCGGATGGTATTCTTGCGGCGGCCATAGTAGCCCTTCGCCGCATCGATGATCTTCTTGTGACGGGCGTGCGTCGTCACACCGCGCTTTACGCGTGCCATGCTGCGAGCTCCTTAGCCGTAGGGGAGGAATTTTTTGACGATACGCGCATCGGCATCACACAGGATGGTGGTGCCGCGCTGATTGCGGATCTGCTTGTTGGTCCGCTTGATCATGCCGTGCCGCTTGTTCGCCTGGTTGGAGCGAACCTTTCCCGACGCCGTGAGGCTAAAGCGCTTCTTAGCGCCCGATTTGGTCTTTAGCTTGGGCATTTCGCTTTCCTTTTGGTCGAATGTTGTTCAGCGATAAAGACCGCCACGGCATGCCCTGCCGGCCGGGCGATCAAGGCGCGCGTTATAGCGTCTGCGTTTCGCGGTTGCAAGCGCCGTAGCGACGGGCTCGTCCGGCTGTCTATGATGGGCCATCGACGACCGGGAGACACCGTATGACGCACCGCTGGACCACCCGCGCCCTCCTACTGATCGGGCTGTTGGTCGCCACGGCATGGAGCGGCGCCGCATCCGCCGCGCCTGCCGCCGGCGCCGTGGTGCAAGGCCCGGCCATGTGGACGCTGCGGACCGACACGGCGGCGGTCTACTTCCTCGGTTCGTTCCACATCCTGCCGCCCAGCGTCCCATGGCGCGACGACCCGCGCATCCACAAGGCGCTTGCCGAGGCGCAGGCCGTGCTGTTCGAGGTCGACATGGACGAACTGGACAAGCCCGAGGTCGCGGCCAACATGGTCAGGCGCGCCACGCTGCCCGACGGCAAGACGCTGCGCGAGGTGCTGACGGCCGAAACCTACAATGAACTGACCGCGACCGCCGGCAGGTTCGCCATGGACATGGCCAGGCTCGAGCCCATGCAGCCTTGGCTGGCGGCGAGCGGCCTGCTGGTCGGCTATATGGTCAGCAAGGGCGCCGATCCCAGCAGCGGCGTCGACAGCGCGTTGACCCGAGACGCCAAGGCGGCCGGCAAGCAGGTCACCGGCCTCGAAACCGTCGACGAGCAGCTCGACGTGCTCGACACCCTGTCGAAGGAGGATCCCGACCTGCTGATCACCGACATGATCCGGTTCCTCGACGAGTCCACCGGCCTGCTGGCGCAAACACTGACGGCCTGGCGGACCGGCGACACCGACGCCATGGACCGGCTGATCCGCGAGGACCTGGACAAGCACGAAGGCGCCTATGACCGCTTCCTCACCCACCGCAACGCCGCCTGGGTGCCGAAGATCGAGGCTCTGATCAGGCAGGGCGGCACCTATTTCGTCGTGGTCGGCGCCGGCCATCTGGTGGGCGATCAGAGCGTCATCGCCATGCTGCGGGCGAAGGGGTACGCGGTCGAGCGGTATTGACCTATCCGCTTTCCCCGAGTGATTCTGCGAGCATCGCGAAGCAGTCCAGCCCTTCAGCCACACAGCCATCAACGGCTTGGCTGGATCGCGTCGCTTCGCTCGCGAAATCAATAAGGTGGCCCCAAAACACAAACCCCCGCACTTGGCGGGGGTCTGGAACGTTTCTGTGAAGCCGGCGCTTACTTGGGCGCCATCACCATGGTCATCTGCTTGCCTTCAAGGCGCGGGAAGCTTTCCACCTTGGCCTGTTCGGTCAGGTCTTCCTGGACCCGCTTGAGCAGATCGACGCCGATGTCCTGATGGGCCATCTCGCGGCCGCGGAAGCGCAGGGTGACCTTCACCTTGTCGCCTTCCTCGAAGAAGCGGTGCATGGCGCGGAGCTTGACCTGGTAGTCATGCTCGTCGATGCCGGGGCGCATCTTGATTTCCTTGACCTCGATGACCTTCTGGTTCTTGCGGGCAATGTTGGCCTTCTTCTGGGCCTCGTACTTGAACTTGCCGTAATCGAGAACCTTGCAAACGGGCGGATCGGCGTTGGGCGAAATCTCGACGAGATCGAGACCGGCTGCCGCCGCGGTGGCGAGCGCCTTCTCGATGGTGACAACCCCGACATTCTCTCCGGTTGCGTCGATCAGGCGAACCCGCGGAACCCTGATCTCCTCATTGGCGCGCGGACCCTCCCGGTTCGGCGGCGCCTGCATTGGTGGTCTGGCTATGAAAGTCTCTCCCGTAGTGTCCAAAAGCATCCACGCGGCGTGTGAGCGCCACGGTGCAAGCCGTAAAGATAGGCGCAACCCTCAGGCAAGTCCAGCCGTTCAGGCAGGCGGCGCGGCTTCTTCGCGCAAGGCGGCGATGACGGCGTCCACGCCCTCGACCTTCTGGTCGTTGGAGCCAAGGCGGCGTACCGAGACGGTGCGCTCCTCGGCTTCCTTGCGGCCGATCACCATGATGACCGGCACCTTGGCGACACTGTGCTCCCGCACCTTGTAGTTGATCTTCTCGTTGCGCAGGTCCGCCTCGGCGCGGATGCCCGCCTGCTTCAGCGCGGCCACCACCTCGCTCGCGTAGTCGTCGCCGTCCTGGGTGATGGTGGCGACCACCGCCTGCACCGGCGCCAGCCACAACGGGAACTTGCCGGCGTAATGCTCGACCAGCATGCCGATGAAGCGCTCGAACGAGCCCAGGATCGCGCGGTGGAGCATGACCGGGCGGTGCTTGGCGCCGTCCTCGCCGATATAGTTGGCGTCGAGCCGCTCGGGCAGCACGAAATCGAGCTGCAGCGTGCCGCACTGCCACGACCGGCCGATGGCGTCGCGCAGGTGGAACTCCAGCTTGGGGCCGTAGAACGCGCCTTCGCCCGGTGAATAGCTGAACTCCAGCCCGGCCGCGGTGACCGCCTCGGCCAGCAGGCGCTCGGCCTGGTCCCAGGTCTCCTCGGTGCCGCCGCGCAGCGCCGGATTGTCCGGGCGGGTGGCCAGCTTGACCGCCACGTCGGTGAAGCCGAGGTGCTCGTAGACGCTGGCCAGCAGCTCGCAGAACGCCTTGGTCTCGCCGACGATCTGGTCGACGCGGCAAAAGATGTGCGCATCGTCCTGCGTCATCTGCCGCACCCGCATCAGGCCGTGCAGCGCGCCGTGGGCCTCGTTGCGGTGGCAGCAGCCAAATTCCGCCATGCGGATCGGCAGGTCGCGGTAGGAGCGGATGTCGTTCTTGAAGATCTGGATATGCGCCGGACAGTTCATCGGCTTGAGCGCCATCAGCCTGGACTCGCCGGACACGATCGGCTTGTCGTCATCGACGCTGGGGATCTCGTCCGGCACCACGAACATGTTCTCGCGGAACTTGGACCAGTGGCCGGACTGCTCCCAGAAGCGCGAATCCAGCAGCTGCGGGGTCTTTACCTCCACATAGCCATGGGCCGTCAGCCGGCGGCGCAGATATTGCTCCAGCGCCTGCCAGATGACATAGCCCTTCGGGTGCCAGAACACGGACCCCTGCGCCTCTTCCTGCAGATGATAGAGGTCCATCTCGCGGCCGATGCGGCGGTGGTCGCGCTTTTCCGCCTCTTCCAGCCGGAACAAATAGTCCTTGAGTTCCTTGTCGTCGCGCCAGGCCGTGCCGTAGATGCGCTGGAGCATCTCGTTGTCGGAATTGCCGCGCCAGTAGGCGCCGGCCAGCTTCATCAGCTTGAACGCCTTGCCCAGCTTGCCGGTGGACGGCAGGTGCGGGCCGCGGCACAGGTCGATGAAATTGCCCTGGCGGTAGAGGCCGATGGCCTCGCCCTGCGGGATCGAGGCGATGATCTCGGCCTTGTAGTCCTCGCCGATCTTCTTGAAGAACGCGACGGCCTCGTCGCGGTCCCACTCCTCGCGCACGATGGTCTCGTCCCGGTCGACGATCTCGCGCATGCGCTGCTCGATCTTCTCCAGGTCCTCCGGCGTGAACGGCTCCTTGCGGGCGAAGTCGTAGTAGAAGCCGTCCTCGATCGCCGGGCCGATGGTGACCTGGGTGTCCGGATACAACTCCTTCACCGCCTCGGCCATCACATGGGCCGCGTCATGGCGCAGCAGCTCCAGCCCAGCCTCGTCCTTGCGGGTGATGATCGACACCCGCGCATCCTTCGCGATCGTCCGCGTCAGGTCCCATTCCTGGCCGTCGACGAGGACGGCGAGGGCTGCCTTGGCGAGGCCGGGCCCGATATCGGCGGCCAGCGCGGCACCGGTGACGGGGCCATCGAACTGGCGGGCGCTGCCGTCGGGCAGGGTGATCTTGACGGGGCTGTCTACTGTCTGGTCCATGGTCGAAAAGCTGCTCCGGTGAGAGCCGGGAACCCTAGTCCGATTTGCCGGGGTGTCAAGCGGCCCGGGCCCTTTACGGCCTATCTGCGCGCCGCCGCCGCTGGTATCCTCGCGGCGGTTTCGGCAATCCATGATGGTTTGGGGGGGGAATTGATGTCGGAGGTCCTCGAGGCGCGGATCGACGCGCCGCAGCCTGACCGGCTGAAGGCCGGCGGGGATGGCGGCAACCTCCTGGCGATCCACCTCATGGGCCTGCTGCTGACCCTGGTGACGCTGGGCATCTACCGCTTCTGGTGGCGCACGAACGTCCGCCGCTACCTGTGGTCGAGCCTGTCCTACAAGGGCGATCCGTTCGAATACACCGGCCGCGGGCTGGAGCTGTTCGTGGGTTTCCTGATTGTGCTGGTGCTGGTGGTGGCGCCGCTGATGGGCGTGTATTTCTTCGGCTATTACCTGCTGAAATCGGGCGATTTGCTGGTCGGCGGCACGATCATGGGCGGCACCTACCTGGTCATGTTCGCGTTGTTCGGCGCGGCGATCTACCGGGTGATGACCTACCGGCTGTCGCGGACCAAGTGGCGCGGCATCCGCGCGGCGCTGGGCGGTTCGGCGTTCAAATATACCGGGCTCTACATGCTGAGCCTGCTTTTGCAGGTACTGACCGTGGGTCTCGCGACGCCGTTCGTGACGATCATGGTCTACCGTTACATCCTCAACAATGTCTGGTTCGGCAGCGGGCGGCTGACATTCGACGCCGACTGGAAGCCGCTGTTCAAATACTACATCGGGCCAGGAATCCTGCGTCTCGTGGCGCTGGTCATCATGGGCTTCGCCATCTACCAGATTAATCAGGCGTCGGGACAAGGGGACGCCGCCGAGAGGGCGGCTGTGTTGCAGGGGCTCGGTACCATCGGCATCGGGCTGCTGGTGCTGCTCATGTCGGCGATCGCGATGTACTGGTACTGGGCGGCGGTGATCCGCACCATCTTCGCCGGCATGGAATTCGAGGGCGTGCGGTTCGCGGCGCCGGTGACCGGCGGCCGATACGCCAAGTTCATGATCGTCAACTTCCTGCTGGTGGTGTTCACCCAGTACATCGCCTATCCGTGGGTGCAGCTGCGCATCCTGCGTTTCGCCGCGTCGAACATCGAAATCCACGGCGAGCCGGACTTCACGAAAATCTCCCAGAACACGGCGCTTCAACCGCGCTTCGGCGAAGGGCTGGGCGAGGCGTTCCTCTGAGATGAGCGAATCCTACGAAGCCACGCTTTATGACGGCCTCTCGGCGGCGGGGCGCGCCTGCGTCGCGGCGCCGACCATCAATGCGCTGGAAATCCGCTTCCCGGATGGCGACGTGATCTCCTGGCCCTATGCGACGCTCGCGCTGGTCTCCGACGAGGGCGACGGCAACCGGGTCGTTCTTGCGCCGGGCCGGGACGCGGACGAGCGGCTGACGGCGACCGGACCCGGCGTTTTCCGGGCGATGCTGGCGGTGGTACCTTCGCTGGGCGATCAGCAGCCGACGCGGGGATACCGCATGGCGGCGCTGACCGCCGGCGCCATCGTCGCCGTGCTGGCGCTGGTGTGGGCAGGATATCCGCTGATCAAGGATGGTCTCGTCGCGGTGTTTCCGGCGGCATGGTCCAACAGGATCGGCGCGGAGATGGTCAATGACGAGGCCATGTTCGACAAGCCCTGCACCGGCGCGGCGGGCCTCGCCGCACTCGACGATCTCGCCGAACGGCTGAGCGAGGGCGCCGGCCTGCGCCAGCCGATCACCGTGCATGTGCGCGCGGGCGACGAGGTCAACGCCTTCGCCGCGACCGGCGGGCACGTCGTCCTGCTCGACGGGCTGATCCAGCAGGCGGCGACGCCCGACGAGGTGGCCGGCGTCCTCGCCCACGAGATCGGCCATGTGAAGCACCGGCACCCGCTGAAGCGGCTGATCGACGTGGCCGGCATCCAGCTCATCGTCACCGGCATCAGCGGCGACGTCGGCGCGGTGGGCACCATGGTGCTGATGCTGAACTACGGTCGCAGGGACGAGGCGCAGGCCGACAGTGCCGCGCTCGAGTTGCTGGACAAGGCAGGCATCAGGGCGAACGGGCTGGCCGACTTCTTCGACCGGATGGCGGAGAAGCAGAAGGACAGGATCAACTTCACCGGTTTCCTGCGCACCCATCCGCCGCTCGCCGACCGGTCGGCGCTGATGCACGGCCACAAGCCGCCGGGGGCGACCCGGCCGGCCCTCACCGATCAGCAGTGGAAGGACGTGCGCGCGGTCTGCCAGCCAGTCAGGGAGTGAGCCTGTCCGCTGCCGGGCCGTACGGCCGGGGCAGCGACGATCGCTGAATATCGGCCCTCGCCTGTTGATCCTGCGCAAATACACCGGCGGCGGAGGTCGCTATCCTGTCCGGATCAAACCTGATCTGGACGGACCTGCCATGAAGAAGCAAAGGACCTTGTTCGTGATCGCGGATGGCGGCCGCGTGCGGTTCGTCGAGAAACGTGTCGGCGAAATGGTCTTCGACACGGTGACGGAATTCGACTCGCCGGTCGTCCACGAGATGACCCGCCGCCTGGGGGCCGACCGTCCGGGCCGAAGCCACGAAAGCAGCGGTCCGACGCGTCACGCCATGGAGCCCAGGCTGGACCTGCATACCGCAGGCAAGATCGACTTCCTGCGCGGGATCGGCGGCGAATTGAATGCGGCTCATCGGCGCGGCGAGTTCGACCACCTGGTGCTGGTCGCGCCGGCCAAGGCGCTGGGCCATCTCATGGAGGCGCTCGATGATGAAACGGAAGCGTCGGTGACCGCGCGGTTGCGCAAGGACCTGACGCGCGTTCCGGACGGACAGCTGCCCGGCCATTTGTCCGACGTCGTCCAGGGCTGGCGGGCTCAGCGGCCGGTTGGCGCCGCCAGTTCCTGATACAGTCCGATCATCCGCTCGCCGACCATGGCGAGGGAAAAATGGGCGGCGATGTGCATGCGTGCGGCGTCGCCGAGCCGCACCCGGGCGGTTTCGTCCAGCGACAGGGCGTCGTCGAGCGCCCGGGCCAGCGCCTCCGGGTCGGCCGGCGGCACCAGCCAGCCGGTCTTGCCCTCGATGACGATGCCGGGCGTTCCGCCCGCGGTTGAGGCGACCACCGGCCGTCCCATGGCCAGCGCCTCGGCGCAGATGCTGTTGAACGCCTCCGGCGTGCGCGACGGCACCGCGACAACATCGGCCAGCATGTACGCGACCGGCATGTCGGGCGCGTAGCCGACGAAGCGCACCCGGCCTTCCAGTTCCAACTCGGCGATCAGCTTCAGCAGTGTCTCGCGGTATTTCGGGTTGTCCTCGTCGCGGGCGACAATCAGGCAGGTGGCGTGCTTGTTGTTCATGCGCGCCATCGCCCGCAGCAGGATGTCGTGGCCCTTGCCGGGCGCCACGCGGCCCGGCATCAGGATCACGGCGGACAGGTCGTCGGCACGCCAGTCCTGCATCTGGCGCACCAGCTTCTCGGTGCGCACCGCCGCCGGATCGAAACGGCGCAGGTCGACGCCGCGCGGAATCACTTCGACCCGGGTCGCGGCCGACAGCGCCTGGGGCACCAGCGCGGCGACGAAGTCCGAGGCGGCGATGATGGCGCGGGCGGCGGCCATCTCCGGCACGACCCACTTCTCCGGTTCGTGGTGCTCGTGGGCGATGGGCGACGCCACGAACGGCACGCCGGTCGATTTCGACACGGCCCGCGCCAGCCGCGCGCCGCGCCTTCCATAGGCATGGATCACCGTGATGCGGTGCGCCGCGACCGCGGCCTTGAGGCGGCGGGCGATCCGCCAGCGGGTCAGCGGCGAAACCGCGTCGAACGGCAGGGCGAGATGGATACCGCCGGACTGGCGGAACTCGCCGAC
Organism: Rhizobium sp. Q54; assembly: GCA_945907245.1. Taxonomy (GTDB): domain Bacteria; phylum Pseudomonadota; class Alphaproteobacteria; order SMXS01; family SMXS01; genus RI-34. The sequence goes on along the minus strand of CAMDTB010000030.1, from coordinate 24,601 downwards.
CAGCGCGCCGTGCCGCGAGGCGGCGACCACCACGCCGCCGGCGGCGATGGCGGCCCGGGCAATGTCGACGGCGTTGCGCGACGCTCCATCCGCGTCGAGGCGGGGCAGGATCTGGAGAATCCGGGGTGCTGGCCCGGCATTCGGATGATCGAGAAGGTTGAAGACGGCCCCCGGCGCTGGCTACATGGTGGGATGGAATCGTCACTTAGCACCATTTCCGTGGACGGTCACCAGCTTGCGTACGAGGCCCTTCCGGGCCGCGCGCCCGGGGTGATTTTCCTGCCCGGCTTCAAGTCCGACATGACCGGCACGAAGGCCATGGCGCTACGGGACTGGTGCATGAAACGCGGCCAGGCCTTCACCCGATTCGACTATTCGGGGCACGGCAGTTCGACCGGAAAATTTGAGGACGGCACCATCGGACGGTGGGCTGCGGACGCCGTCGCCATTCTCGACCGGGTCACGGCAGGCCCGCAGATCCTGGTCGGATCGAGCATGGGCGGCTGGATGGCGCTGCTGGCGGCACGCGCCCGGCCGCAACGGATCGCGGCGCTGGTCGGCATCGCCGCCGCGCCCGACTTCACCGAGGACCTGATGTGGGCGGGGTATCCGGAAGACGTGAAGCAAACCCTGCGCCGCGACGGCGTCTATCTCGAGCCATCCGACTACGGCGAGCCCTATACGATCACCCTTCGGCTGATCGAGGAGGGCAGGGAACACCTGGTGCTCAGGTCGCCGCTGGCGCTGCCGTTCCCGGTTCGGCTGATCCAGGGCATGAAGGACCCGGATGTCCCGTGGCGTACGGCTTTGCGACTGGCCGAGCACATCGACGGCGACGATGTGGAAGTTGTTCTCGTAAAGAGCGGCGATCACCGGATGTCGGAGCCGGAGGATATCGCTCGGTTGTGGACGGTGCTGGAGGGGTTGGTTTAGGCCGATGCTATAACATCCCCGTCATTGCTTCGCTGCGCTCTCAATGACGATTTATGTTGTTTGCTTCAGGATCGCCTGCAACCCATCCCGATAATTCGGATAGATCAGCGTCACCCCCAGTTCCCGCTTCATCTTGTCGTTCCGCACCCGCTTGCTCTCCTCATAGAAGCTGCGGGCCATGGGCGTGAGGTCGGCCTGCTCGATGGGTGTCAGCGGCTCGACCGGCACGCCCAGCAGGTCGCAGGCATAGGCAGTGACGTCCTGGGGCGGCGCCGGTTCGTCGTCGCAGAGATTGTAGATGGCGCCGGGGCGGGGCTGGACCATGGATGCGATCAGCGCGGCGGCCAGGTCGTCCACATGGATGCGCGAGAATACCTGGCCTTCCTTGAACACCCGCCGCGTGCGGCCGGCCTTCACCGCGTCGATGGCACTGCGACCCGGGCCATAGATGCCGGGCAGGCGGAACAGGTGCACCGGCACCCGGCCCATCTCATGAAGGCTCATCCAGCCCATCTCCGCCTCGGCCCGTTTGCGACCGCGGCTGGTCGAGGGGGATCGCGGCGTGGTCTCGTCCACCCAGCCGCCGTCCTTGTCGCCATAGACGCCGGTGGTCGACAGGTAGCCGACCCAGGCGAGGCGCGGCAGCGAGGCGATGTCGGCGGCGTGGTGACGCAGCACCGGATCGCCGGACTCGCCGGGCGGAACCGAGGCGAGGATGTGCGTCGTGCCGTCGAGCGCCTTCGCCGGATTGTCGATGGGCCGGTCGCCGCCGAACAGGAATGCTTCGAAGCCCTGCGCCTCCAGCGCCGTCTTCGACGCCTGTGACCGGCAGGTGCCGGCAACCGTCCAGCCGTCGGCACGCAGCTGCCGGCCGGCAATCTGCGCCGTGTAGCCCAGCCCGAAGACGAAGAGTCGCTTCATGAGGTCCGATCTCCTATATGTTGCCTCGCAGATTAGAAGCCCTTCCCGGAACCTAACAAGGCTCACGCTTGAGAAAGATCCTTGCCCTGCTGGGCGCCGCCGCGGCCGGTTTCGCCTCGTTCCCCGCCGCCGCCAACAACTACAGCGAGTGCATGAAGCTCGTCGACATGGCGCCCAAGCGCGCCTACGAGCTGGCCACCCAGTGGCGTGACTACAGCGGCGGCATCCCGGCCGAGCACTGCATGGCGCTGTCGCTGTTCGCCCAGGCTCAGTACGAGAAGGCCGCCGTCATGCTGGAAGACCTGGCCAGTCGCGCCCAGCAGCAGGCGAAGGCACGGCCGGCGCAGGGCGCGGCCGAGGTCAAGCTGGGCAAGGACGGCAAGCCCGAACCCGAGCCCGAGGTGCTGCCGCCGGGCCTTGCCGTCGATCTTCAGGCGCAGGCGGGCAACGCCTGGTTGATGGCCGAGAACAACGAGAAGGCGTTTCGGGTACTGTCGGAGGCGCTGGGCATGAGCGGGATCGACGACGACCAGGCGGCCGAAATCCTGATCGACCGGGCGCGCGCGCAGGTCGAGATGGGCAATCTGGAAGGCGCGGTGAAGGATCTCGACGTCGCGCTACAGCGCGGCGGCCCGCGCTCGACTGCCTATTCGTTCCGCGCGGCGGCGCACCGGGCGCTTGGCCACTTCGAGTCGGCCCGCGCGGACATCGACAAGGCGCTGATGCTCGATGGTGAAAACGTCGACGCGCTGCTCGAACGCGCCAACCTCAATTACGCCATCGGCAACGGCGACGCGGCGGTGATGGACTGGATCCAGGTGATGAAGCTGGCGCCCGACACGCCGTCGGCCAAGGCCGCCGCCGACAGCGTCAACAAGGTCCGCGCGATGCAGGCCGAAGAGGCGGCGCAACCGGCTAAGCCATCCACTCCCGCCGCACATCGGGTTGAGCTTCCGAAGCCAGCCGCGCCGGCCGAAGCGCCTCAGCCCGCGCCGGCGCCAGCGCCCTGAGCGCCCAGGCGGCCATCGCCCGCACTAGCGGCGAGGCGTCGTCCAGCAAGGACTCCACCACCTGGACCGACGAAGTGTCGCCGCTGTTGCCCAGCGCGATCAGCACGTTGCGCACGAACCGGTCGCGGCCGATACGCTTGATCGGCGAGCCGGAGAACAGCGCCCGGAAGGCCGCATCGTCCAGCATCGCCAGCTCGGTCAGCAACGGCGCGGCCAGCTCGTCGCGAGCGTGGAAGGCGGCCTCGCGCGCCTCGCTGGCAAACTTGTTCCACGGACACACGGCCAGGCAGTCGTCGCAGCCATAGATCCGGTTGGCCATGGGCTGGCGGAATTCCAGCGGGATATGACCGTCATATTCGATGGTCAGATACGAGATGCAGCGCCGTGCGTCGAGTTGGTACGGCGCCGGGAACGCATTCGTGGGGCAGGCGTCGAGGCAGTTGCGGCACTGACCGCAATGGTCGGGCTCGGGCCGGTCGGCCGGCAGGTCGAGGTCGGTGTAGATCGCGCCCAGGAACAGCCACGAGCCGAAGCCGCGCGATACCAGATTGGTGTGCTTGCCCTGCCAGCCGAGCCCGGCGGCCTCGGCAAGCGGCTTTTCAGGTATCGGAGCGGTGTCGACGAAGACCTTCAGGCTGGCGCCCTTGCTCTCGCCGAGCCAGCGGCCGACCCGCTTCAGCCGCTTCTTGATGACGTCGTGATAATCCCGGTTGCGGGCGTAGACCGAGATTGCGCCCTTGTCCCTGTGCACCAGCCGCGCCATCGGGTCGTCGGCGGGGCCGTAGTTCATGCCGGCGACGATGATGCTGCGCACCTCGGGCCAAAGGACGCGCGGATCGCCGCGCCGGTCGGCCTTTTCCGCCATCCATCCCATGACGCCGTGTCGGCCCTCGCCAATGAACCGGGCGAGCCGCTCGGGCACCAGCGGGATGCTGCCGGGCGAGGTGACGGCCGCCACGTCGAAGCCCTCCGCGAGCAGGCGGTCGATGATGTCCCGCTTGAGGCTCTGGGCTGCCGACGCTTCAGAAATCGAGGTTGTCATAATGGGCGGGCGGCGACAGGCCGGGGATCCGGTCCATCAGCACCGGACGGAAGCTGGGCCGCGACTTGACCCGTACATACCAGTCCTTGGCCTCAGGGTGGCTGTCCCACGGCACGTTGTCGAGATAGTCCACGCACGACAGATGGGCGGCGGCGGCGATATCGGCCAGCGAGAACTCGTCGCCGCCCAGCCAGCGGCGCCGCTCGGTGAGATAGGCGATGTAGTCCAGGTGATAGCCGATGTTGTGCAGCCCGGCGCGGATGGCGCTGCTGTCGGGCGTGCCCATCTTCATGAATCGCTTCATGACCTTCTCGGTCACCAGATTGTCGGTGACCTCGCGGTGGAACTTCTGGTCGAACCAGCACACCAGCCGGCGGACCTCGGCGCGGGTGAGCGCGTCCTTGCCGAACAGGGTCCTGCCGGCGACGGTTTCGTTCAGGTACTCGCAGATCACCGCGCTGTCGGCGATGGCGGTGCCGTCGTCCTCGACCAGCACGGGTACGGTTCCCGCCGGATTGAGGGCGAGGAATTCGGGCCGGCGTTCCCAGACCGGCTCGATCACCAGCTTCACCTCCACGCCCAGCTCGGCCATGGCGATGCGGACCTTGCGGGAGAAGGGCGACAGCCAGAGATGGAAAAGGCGGGGAGTCACGATCGGGAAGGTCCTGTCACATGCCGGCCGGACGAAGCGAATATGACGCGCGAACCCTGGTGACCCGCGCCGAACCGGGCAGAACCCATGTGAAACCCTCCCGAAACGACGCAGACCCTAGCACAACTGCCCCGCCCGCCACAAAGCGCGTGGAAGGGATCAGGCTGCCTCGGCGGGTTTGCTGAACTGGCCCTGCCTGCGGAAGCGATCGAGATAGGCGCCGACGACGGCGTCGGCCGGCGTCGGCTCGATCCCCAGGTCTCGCAGCGTCCGTGCGTCTCCGGCAACCACGTTGTCGTGCTTGAGCAGCTCGACCTGGTCCATGGTCAGCGGCGCGTTGGGCAGGATGCCGGTGAAGAACGCGACGATCTTGGCCGCGAAGAACGGCACCGGCAGCATCATCTTGTCGCGGCGGATCTCGGCCAGGACCAGCTCGAGGATTTCCCGGAAGCTGAAGACCTTGGGGCCGCCCAGCTCGAACGTCTGCCCGGCGAGACCGTCCTGCGTCGCGGCGCGGGCGATCGCCTCGGCCACGTCGCCGACATAGACCGGCTGGAAACGGGTCTTGCCGCCACCGATCAGCGGCAGCGGCAGCAACGGCATGCAGGCCATGCGGGCGAAGCGGTTGAAGAACTCGTCCTCGGCGCCGAACACGATCGACGGGCGAATGATGGTCGCGGCGGGGAAGGCCGCGCGCACCGCCATCTCGCCCTCGCCCTTGGTCCGGGCGTAATCCGATTCGGACCGGCGGTCGGCGCCGATGGCGGACAACTGTACCAGCCGGCGAACACCTGCCGCGGCGGCGGCCTTCGCCACGGAGTCGGCGCCCGCCACGTGGACCGACCCGAAGTTCTGGTGGCCCGACGGCTGGAGGATGCCCACCAGGTTGACGACGGCGTCGGCGCCGTCGACCGCGCGCGCCACCGATGCGGCATTGCGGATGTTGGTCGGCAGCAGCTGAATCTGCCCCACGTCGCCCATGGGCTTCAGGAACAGGGCTTCGTTGGGATGGCGCACGGCCACCCGGATGCGATGCTTCTGCCTGGCCAGCAGACGCACGACATACCGGCCGATGAAGCCGGAGCCGCCGATCACCGTAACGAGATCACGAGTCATGGGGTGCCTGTTCGCGCGGACGTGAAATTCGTCGTTAAAATACCGACGGACTGCAGGATTGCCACCTGAAACTTCCCGGCGCGGGCCGCATGACGGCCCTGTTGCACGGTTGTTGCGATTGGATTGTTGACAAGCATCGTGCCGGGCAATAGGAACTGCGTCCACCGTGACAGACACGGAGTTGCCCAGGTGGCGGAATTGGTAGACGCGCTAGCTTCAGGTGCTAGTGATCGCAAGGTCGTGGAGGTTCGAGTCCTCTCCTGGGCACCAATCGCCGAAGTTGTTTCGGCCCGCGGAAATCTCCCCAAATGACAGTTATCCTGCATCGTGGCGATCTTCCGTCCGGTCTGAGCTTCGGGCCGTCCGTTGCGATCGACACCGAGACCATGGGCCTGAAGCCCGGCCGCGACCGGCTGTGCCTTGTGCAGCTGTCCTCGGGCGATGGCTCGGCCCATCTGGTGCAGATCCCGCAAGGGCCGGTGAACGCGCCCAACCTGTCGGCGTTGCTGGCCGATCCGGCCGTGCTCAAGCTGTTCCATTTCGCGCGCTTCGACCTGGCCGCGCTGTTCGCTCGGCTGGGTGTGATGCCGCAGCCGGTCTATTGCACCAAGATCGTCTCGCGGCTGGTGCGGACCTATACCGATCGCCACGGGCTGAAGGAACTGTGCCGCGAACTGCTGGGCATCGACCTGTCGAAGCAGCAGCAGAGCTCGGACTGGGGCGCCGAGGATCTGAGCGACGCGCAGCGTGCCTATGCGGCGTCGGACGTGCTCTACCTGCATGAGATCAAGGCCCGGCTCGACGTCATGCTGGAACGCGAAGGCCGTACCGCCATGGCACAGGCGTGTTTCGATTTCCTGCCGATGCGCGCGCGTCTCGACCTGGCCGGCTGGGCCGAGGAAGACATCTTCGCGCATGCGTGAGCGCGCCGCGCGCCTTGATCGTTGCGCCGCTTACCCATAGATAGTGCCTCTAACCAAAGTCGTCCTATGTCTAACCATGGCGACGACCGGATGGAGAACGCCCTTGGAGCCCCGCTACGACCTCCTCGTTCATCGAGAGGATCGGTACAGCCGCTATGTGCGGCTGATGAAGCGCGTGCTGCCGGCGGGCGCGACGCTCCTGCTGCTGGGTATCCTGATCGTGCCGGCGATCCGCGGCTCGAGCACCGGCTTCACGCTGGCCTTCTCGGAGCTCAAGGAATCCGACGACAAGGCGCGCATGGTGTCGCCGCGATTCGTCGGAACCGATACCGAGGACCGCTCGTTCTCGGTGACCGCCAATTCGGCCTATCACGACGCCGCGAACGATGAGCTGGTGACGCTCGACACCATCGCGGCCGACCTGAAGTCGAAGGACGGATCGTGGGTGACCGTGGACGCGCCGATGGGCACGTTCCACACCAAGTCCGAGGTTCTGGATTTGACCGGACAAGTGAATGTATTCTCGGACTCGGGCATGGAAGTCCACACGCCGAAGCTGACGATGAACCTGGCCGAGGGCAAGGGCACGAGCAACGAAGCGGTTCATGGCCAGGGTCCGTTCGGCAAGTTCACCGCCGGCGGCCTCGACGTCGACACGAAGACGGAAAACATAACATTGCGCAATGGGGTGAAGATGACTGTCTATCCCCGCGCGGTCGACTGAAGGCGGCATGATGCTCGACGGAAAACTGCAGATGCCCTCCCGCCTGATGCTGGCGCTCGCACTGTCGATGGTGGTCGCGGTGCCTGCGGCGCTGGCGGCAAAGACCGGCTTCAGCAACCACAACGCCAAGGATCCCATCGAGTTCTCGGCCGACCGGCTTGAGGTCCAGAAGGAAGGCAGCGTCGCCATGTTCCTCGGCAAGGTCGAGGCGATCCAGGGCGAGATGCGCCTGCTCAGCGACGAGGTCCGCGTCTACTACCAGACCGGCAAGGACAAGTCCGGAGCGGGCGACACCGGCCTGACCGGCTCGGTGACCCGCATCGATTCCCGGGGCAATGTGCGGATCACTTCGCGCGGCGATACGGCCGAAGGCGACTGGGCGGTCTATGACGTCGGCCGCCAGCTCATCACCATGGGCGGCAGGGTGGTCCTGCACCAGGGCGGCAGCGTCGTCCGCGGCAGCCGGCTCGAGCTGAACCTGGACAGCGGGCAGACCCGGGTCCAGGGCATGGCGAGCGCCCAGGGCGACCAGCGGGTGCGGGGCGAGTTCACCCCGGCGCCGAAGACCCAGGAGGGGACGACCGACGCCAAGCCGGCCGCCCCGACGAAGAACTAAGGCGGTTCCGTGACCAGCGACGGCAAGCTCAAACCCGGCGATCTGTTCGAACAGAATCCGTCCAGGGTGTTCGATACTATCGCGGCAACCGTCCAGGACGATGGCGCCGTTGAGCCGCCGGTCGATCCGGCGCAGCGTCGCGAGGGCCTGTTCGTCGCCGGTATCAGCAAGAGCTTCAAGGGCCGTCCGGTGCTCAAGGGCGTAACTCTCGACGTGCACCGCGGCGAAGTGGTCGGCCTGCTCGGACCCAATGGCGCCGGCAAGACCACCTGCTTCTATTCCATCGTCGGGCTGATCCGGCCCGATTCGGGCCAGATCGTGCTCGACGGCCTCGACGTCACCTCGCTGCCCATGTACCGGCGCTCGCGGCTGGGCATCGGCTACCTGCCGCAGGAGGCGTCGATCTTCCGGGGCATGTCGGTCGAGAACAACATCATGGCGGTGCTGGAGCTGGTCGAGCCCGACCGCCGGACGCGCGAGGAGATGCTGGACAACCTGCTCAACGAGTTCGGCATCCAGCGGCTGCGGCATGCGCCCTCGCTGTCGCTGTCGGGCGGCGAGCGGCGCCGGGTAGAGATCGCCCGTTCGCTCGCCGGCAAGCCGAACATCATCCTGCTCGACGAGCCGTTCGCGGGTATCGATCCCATCGCCATCGGCGATATCCGGGACCTGGTCGCGCATCTGAAGGACCGCGGGATCGGGGTTCTGATCACCGATCACAACGTGCGGGAAACCTTCGACATCACCGACCGGGCGTATATTATCTACGACGGAACTGTGCTGATGAGCGGCACACCCGACGAGATCGTCGCCAACGAGGACGTTCGCCGGGTGTATCTGGGAGAGAGATTTATCCGGTGACCGCATGCGCCCTGCCACTTGGCGGCGCCAGCCGAGCCGGCAGGTGGAGTTGAATGGCAACCGGATTGCGGCAAGTCCTGCGACAAGGCCAGCAACTGGTCATGACGCAACAATTGCAGCAGGCCATCAAGCTGCTCCAGCTCTCCAGCCTCGATCTCGTCTCCTTTGTCGAACAGCAGGTTGAATCCAATCCGCTGCTGGAGTTCGACTATGCGCCGGCCGAAGGTGCGCCGCCTGTGGCGACGGAGACGCCGGCCGTAACGCCCGCGGGTGACGGCGACGCACCGCTCGACAGCCGCTACGACAATGTATTCACCAACGACGACCGCGACCTGGCGCCCGCGCCCAGCGCCGACGACGGCATCCAGTCGCTGCCTGCCAGTCCGTGGACCGCCGGTTCGGGCGGCGGCGAGTCCGGGCTGCCGATGGACGCCTCGTCGCGCCTCGCGGTTCCGACGACGTTGCGCAGCCATCTGTCGGAACAGCTCGGCATGACGGTGGATGACGGCCGGCTCAAGATGATCGGCCGCTACCTGATCGACATGGTCGATGATGCCGGCTACCTGCGCGAGCCGCTGGGCGACGTGGCCGAGCGGCTTGGCTGCCGGGTAGCCGATGTCGAGGAAACCCTGGCCATGCTGCAGCAGTTCGACCCGCCCGGCGTGTGCGCCCGCAACCTGGCGGAGTGCCTCGCGCTCCAGCTCAAGGACCGCGACCGGTTCGATCCGGCGATGGCGACCTTGGTCGGCAACCTGGAGGCACTCGCCGAGGGCCGGACCGAGTGGCTCAAGCGGCAATGCGGCGTCGGCGACGAGGATTTCGCCGACATGCTGGCCGAACTGCGGGCGCTCGATCCCAAGCCGGGACTGGCGTTCGACAGCCCTCACGCCGATGTGGTCGTCCCGGATGTGCTGATCTCGCGCCGCGGCGACGGCGCGTTGGGCGTGGAGCTAAACGCCGACGTGCTGCCCCGGGTGCTGGTCAACGCCCACTACTATGCCGAGGTACGCCACGCCAGCCGGTCCAAGCATGACCGGGCGTACCTGTCGGACTGCTTCAGCAATGCGAGCTGGCTGGTGAAGGCGCTCGACCAGCGGGCCAAGACCATCCTCAAGGTCGCCAGCGAACTGGTGCGCCGCCAGGACGGTTTCTTCGCCCACGGCGTCTCGCATCTGCGACCGCTCAACCTGAAGCAGGTGGCCGACGCCATCGGCATGCACGAAAGCACGGTCAGCCGCGTCACAGCCGGCAAATATCTGTCTTGTCCGCGCGGCACGTTCGAGCTGAAATATTTCTTCACCGCTGCGATCGCGGCGGCCGACGGCGGCGAGTCCCATTCGGCCGAGGCCGTCCGCCACCGCATCCGGGAGCTGATCGACAGGGAGGATCCGAAAGCGATCCTGTCCGATGACAAGATCGTGGAACTGCTGCTGGCCGACGACATCGACATCGCGCGTCGGACGGTCGCGAAGTACCGGGAGGCGATGCACATATCTTCATCCGTCCAGCGGCGGCGCCTGAAGGCGGGACGGTAGGGTGGGAGTTTGACAGCGGGTGTTCTCGTCACTATGGTCCGCGCCTCCCGGCGGGCGCATGATTCCTTACTGATGGCGATAACACGTCCTGGAACTTGGGTCGAAGATCACAGGGTGTAGCGAGCAGCATGGAAATTCAGGTCAACGGCAAGCAGATCGACATCGGCGAGGCTCTCCGCGAGCACGTTACGGATCGGATCGATGAGCGGGTGAGCAAGTACTTCGACCGCGCGGTCGATGCCCACGTCACCTTTTCGCGCGACGCGCACATGATCCGGGTCGACTGCTCGGTGCATGCGGGCCATGCCATCGTCATGCAGAGCCACGCCTCGGCTGGCGAGCCCTATTCGGCGTTCGACCAGGCGCTCGAGCGGATCGAGACCCGCTTGCGGCGCTACAAGCGCCGCCTGCGCAATCATCACAACGCCTCGAAGGCGGCGGCCGCCGAGCTGGTGGCGGCGTCGACCTACGTCCTGGAAGCCGAGGAGGAGGGCAGCGAGGAGCCGGATGACCTGCAGCCGCTCATCGTCGCTGAGACGAAGATGGAAATTCCCACGACCACGGTCGGCGGCGCGGTGATGCGGCTTGATCTGTCCGATGCGCCGGTCATGATGTTCCGTAACTCGGCACACGGTCGCCTGAACGTTGTCTACCGCCGTCCCGACGGCAATATCGGTTGGATCGATCCGCAGGCCCAGAACTAGGCCATGCGGTGGGCATTGTCCCGCTGACGAACGGATGCGCCATGGAAATTGAACAGCTTCTATCGCCTGATTCCGTCTATTCCGGGCTGAAGGCCAGCAGCAAGCGACAGGCGCTGCAGGAGCTGGCTGAGCGCGCGTCTTCCATCACCGGCATACCGGCGCGGGAAATCCTTGAGACCATCCTGGGTCGCGAGCGGCTGGGCACCACCGGCGTCGGCCAGGGCGTCGCCATCCCGCACGGCCGGCTGGAGAAGATCAACCGGCTGTTCGGCCTGTTTGCCCGCCTCGACGACCCGATCGATTTCGAATCCATTGACGATCAGCCGGTGGACCTCGTCTTCATGCTGCTGGCGCCTGAAAGCGCGGGCGCGGACCACCTGAAGGCGCTGGCCAAGGTGTCGCGCCTGCTGCGCGACCGGGCCATGTGCGACAAGCTCCGCGGGGCCGATGGCTCGGCCGCTCTCTATGCCCTGCTGACGCAGAATCCGGCCCAGACCAACGCGGCCTGAACCGGATCCGATCCTGTTTCCTCGGTACGCGACCGGTTAGTGGACGCTGACCAGGGTCATGTCATGCTGGAGTGCGGCCGCGCGGGCAAGCTCCGGGCTTTCCATCAGCCCGATCGGCTGGCCGGCCGCGGTATGCACGGCGAATGCCACAACACCGTCCTGCATGATCGGGCGCAGGTAGATGGTGTTTTCGGCGCCCAGGGCCGCGAAGGCCTCCGGGGTCATCTGCTTCATTACCTCAGTAGTCGTCATTAGACCTCTCCTGTGAGCCGGTCCGAAGGTTCAGGACTTGGCGACGATGTCGATCTTGCGGATGACCGGTTGGCTTTTCGGTCTCGTCAGATCCACGGTCAGCAGACCGTTCGCGACACCCGCATGGACGACTTCGATGCCGTCGGCCAATACGTAACGCCGCTGGAACTGTCTGGTTGCAATGCCGCGGTGAACAAAGGTCCGCGTCTTGTCGTCGGGCTGCGCGCCGGCGACGATCAGCTGGTTGTCCTCGATCGTGACGCTCAGGTTCTCGGGCAGGAATCCGGCGACCGCCAACACGATGCGCCAGCTGGTCTCGCTGGTCTGCTCGATATTATAGGGCGGATAGCCGTCGTCCGCCGAGCGGGCGGCACGTTCGAGCATGCCTTCCAGCCGCTCGAAGCCGAGCAGGAACGGGCTCGACAACAAGGATACACGCGTCACTCTGGCCTCCTTCCTCGAAGCGGGCAGTGTTCGGGCCCCGAAGGCGCCCATTGAGTCGCGGCCCGGAACCCGGCACCGCTTGCATTCTATGTGGTTACGGCACGGCCTGGTTCAAGAGGCCGCCGCCCTGCGGCCGACGCATGCGCCGACCACAGCATCTGCGCGACTCGGGGCTTATATTGTGGCCTGGACGTGATGATGCCGCTATAAATGGTGCTGACGTACACCAACGGATCATGCCCCAGATGGCCCCTTGTCATGGTACGGCGATGTGTGGCGCGGGCATCGGGCCCGGCCCCCGGCGCGTTGCCGCGTGGTTGCTCCGTACCGCGCTGCTGCTGCTCGCCATGTCGGCCGCGCCCGCCCATGCTAATTTCCAGGCGGGCGCCGAAGCCTATGCACGGGGCGACTACAAGACCGCGATCGACGAGTGGCTTCCCTACGCGGCCAACAGCGACCCGCGCGCACTGTTCAATCTGGGGCAGATGTACCGGCTGGGACTCGGCGCGGACAAGGACTTGGTCAAGGCCGAGCAGTATTACCGGCGCGCTGCCGAACTCGGTCATGTGGGCGCTCAGGCCAATTTGGGATCCATGCTCTACGACCGTACGCCGCGGCAGGGAACCGAGGCGGTCGCGTTGTGGCGTCAGGCGGCGCGCGGCGGCGACGTCAAGTCGCAGTACCTGCTGGGTGTGCAGTTTTTCAACGGCGAGTTCGTCACGCGCGATTACGTGCAGGCCTATGCCTGGCTGAGCCTTGCGTCGAGGGCCGGCATCCGCGAAGCCGCCGAGGCGCTCGCGACCACCCGGACCTATCTGGAAGCGCCCGCCATCGAGGAGGCGACCAGGCTCGCGGACACGCTGGTGACTCCGCCCGCGCAGGCCGCGGCCGCGCCAGTCATCCGCACCCGGGCCGAGTCCGATGCCGCCCAGCTCGACGGCGCCGTGCTTCGGCATCCGGTCGACGACCTCGTGACCGCCGACCTGTCGCTCATCAGCCCGGACGCGGTCCAGGGCGCGCTCCCCATCCCGCTGCGCGACGAGACGCAGCCGGCCGCCAGTACCGCGCCACCGCCCGTACCGGCGCCGGCACAGGCACCCGCCAAGGCCGCCGATCCCACGGCCACCGATCCCAAGGCCGCCGATCCCAGGGACGCGGAGTACCGGGCGCAGTTCGCAAGTTTCCCGACCGAGCGCGAGGCGTCGGATCTGCGGCGGACCCTGGAAGGCAAGTACGCCCGGCTGCTGTCCGGCGCCGGCGTCGAGGTCGAGAGACTGGACGGCGGCGGCCCGCAGTCGGCGGTCTACCGGGTCAGGACAGGACCGTTGAAGGGCGAAGCGGCGGCAAAGGCGCTGTGCGCCAGCACCGAGGCCGACGCGATCTCGTGCCAGCCGGCCAAGAGCATCCGCGTTTCGGTTGCCGTGAAGCAGGAACCGGAAGCAGCGCCCGCGCCAGCACCTCTCGCAGCCCAGGTCGCTCCGCCGGCGCCGGCCGTCCCGCCGCCCGCGGCGACGCCGCAGACGGTCGAACAGCCGAAGCCGGAAGCCGAGCCGGAACCCGAGCCCGAACCCGAACCCGAACCCAGGGCGGAGCATGGCAGCGACAACTGGAGGGTACAGATCGGCGCCGGCCGGACCGAGGAGGAGGCCCGGTTCCGCTGGGCGCGGCTGATGGGCGCCAACGCCGATCTGCTCGATGCCGCCGAACTCTACATCTTCAAGGCCGACCTGGGGCCGAAAGGCGTGTTCTACCGGGTGCAGATTGGCGGTTTCGGCACCCGTCCGGCGGCGATCGGCCTGTGCGAGCGGCTCAAGGCCCGCAAGGTCGACTGCTTCGTGACAGCGACCAAGCCGTAGCCGCAGACCTCGGACTGCTCAGCACCAGCCGTCCAACCAGCTGTTCAGCAGTGCGGCCGCGGCCGGTTCCACCTTGCCGCCCGCCTCGGCAGTTTGGGCACGCAGGGCCGGGACGTCGACGCCACTGGCGGCCAGTTCGGCGGCGTGGCCGATCAGCCGCTGCTCGATCCGGGCCGGATCGGCCTCGGCGTGGAACTGGAGACCGAGGACGGCGGAGCCGATGCTGAATGCCTGGTGCGGATAGAGGTTTGAACCGGCCAGCAGCACCGCGCCGGGTGGCAGGTCGAAGGTGTCGCCGTGCCAGTGCAGCACCGGCACGGCGGCTTACCGCCATCCGCGGTTCCGGCGCCAGCGGGATTCGGCGGCCTATTGCGGATTGATGAAGCCGTACTTCTCGAACACGGCCCGCGCTTCAGGCGCGCGAATGAAGGCGTAGAACGCCGCCGCGCCGGGCCTGGCGCCCTTGACGATGGCCGCCGGATAGACGATCGGCAGGTGGCTGCTCGCGGGGAATGTGTTGACGATCCGCACCTTCTTTTCCACACCCACATCGCTGAGATAGACGATGCCGAGCGGCGCCTCGCCGCGGGCGACGAAGGCCAGGGCCGTGCGCACGTTCTCGGCGCGCAACAGCCGGTCGGTAACGTCGTTCCAAACGCCAAGGTTTGACAGCGCCGAGCGGGCATAGCGCCCGGCGGGCACGAAGTCCGGATCGCCGGTCGACAGGCGACCGTCGGTGCCCAGTGCCGCAGCCAGCGCGAAACCCGGGGCGATCTTCAGCTGGACGTTGCTGTCCGCCGGCGCGATCAGCACCAGCCGGTTGGACAGGATGTCCTTGCGGGTCGCGACGTCGATCAGGCTGCGCTGCTGCAGGTAATCCATCCATTCCGCATCGGCGGAGATGAACAGGTCGGCGGGCGCACCGGCCTCGATCTGGCGGGCGACGGCCGAGCTGGAGGCGAAGGAGAACACCACCTTCACGCCGGTCTTTTCCGTATAGGCCTTGCCCAGATCCTGCATCGCGTTGGTCAGCGAGGCGGCGGCGAACACCGAGACCTGCTCTTGATTTGTCCGGGCTCCGGTGACCGGCACAAGCGTCGCCATTGCCAGCGCGACGGCCGCCAGGCCGGCCAGCGCGGCGCGGCGCGCGGCGTTGTTGAACAGCATGATCCCCTCCAGATTTTGGTTCGCTATATCTGTCTGACTATATCGACTGCCGGCAAGTAAAATTCGCTGGATCGGGCATTTCCACCGCCGGTCGGAGGAATTTTGTGACGCCGCCGGTTCCCGTGCCCCGGTG
This sequence comes from Rhizobium sp. Q54, assembly GCA_945907245.1. GTDB lineage: Bacteria > Pseudomonadota > Alphaproteobacteria > SMXS01 > SMXS01 > RI-34. The sequence goes on along the minus strand of CAMDTB010000030.1, from coordinate 9,203 downwards.
CGCAGATAGTGCCGCATGGCTTCCCGGGCTGGACCGGCCAGGAACACTTGATCGCGGTCGTGCTTGAGGCAGATCAATGAACGACGCGGCGCCGGCTTCTACCATGCAATCAAGTGCTGGAGGTTTCAGCGGCCGAGAAATCGCAATCGGGGAGATTCGTTCCCCACGGTCCGTGATCAACGGCATGTATCAATTGCCTAACTTCAAGGAGATCAACATGTTGTTGCCCCACGGAACCGTCCTCGCGGTCATCGATGGCCGTCACTTCGAACTGCACCGCAACAGCGGGAACGAGGCCGATCCGGTTCTCTCGGACATGGCGTCACCGAAGCTCGACGAGCACAACAAGGGTGCCGGCACCCGTCATCATTCCAGCTCGGCGAATCCAACGGGGCACTTGGCTGACGAGGACGCGCATGTCGCGGCTGTCGCCGAGTGGCTCAACGGACAGGTCCGGGGCGGCAAGATCGCGCATCTGGTGGTCATTGCCCCGCCGAAAGCGCTGGGCGAGTTGCGGCGCCACTACGGCAGCCACCTGGAAGGCGCGCTTCTGAAGGAAATCGCGAAGGATCTTGCCGGCCGCAGCGGCAAGGACGTCCTCGAAACAGTCCAGGCGGCTTAGCCAGTCGCCCGCTTCGTCTAACCGGCTGCGGGCCGGCGGGACACCCATCGGACAATTGGCGGATCAGCAAATAAGGGAGATGGCTTTGACATCGCACCAATCGATCGCTCTCGCGCTACGGGCCCGGCTCGAGGCGTTGACCCACAGGGTCGACGATCTCGAGGCCGAACTGCGGCAGCCCCTGGATGCCGACTTCGAGGAGCAGGCCGTCGACCTGCAGGACGACGAGGCGATCGCGGCTCTGGAGAATGCGGGGCGCGGCGAGATCGCCCGGATCCGCGCGGCACTGGCGAGACTCGATGACTGGACCTACGGCACGTGCGTGACGTGCGGCGACAGCATCGCGCCCGCGAGGCTGGCCGCGGTCCCCACGGCGATGCAGTGCGCGGGCTGCGCCGGAGCGACCAAATCGCACCGGGCGTAGGCGACAGGCCGCAGCCGGTCCTCGTCCGCGCGCTGAGCCTGACCCACGCGACACTCTACGGGCTCGGCGTGACGATCGGCGCCGGCATCTATGTTCTCGTCGGCGTCGCGGCCGGCCGTAGCGGCATGCATGCGCCGCTCGCCTTCGTCGGCGCGGCGCTGGTCATGGCGCTCAGCGCGGCGTCGTTCGCCGAGCTTGGCACGCGCATGCCGGTGAGCGCCAGCGAGGCCGCCTATGCGCAGGCGGCATTCCATCGCAGGCGCCTCAGCCTTGCCGTCGGACTGCTGGTCGTCGCGACCGCCATGATCTCGGCCGCCACCATCAGCGTCGGCAGCGCCGGGTACGTCGGCGCGCTCCTGCATATCCCCGCACCCCTGATCATCGCCGGTGTCGTCGTCTCCATGGGCGCCGTGGCGTGTCTCGCGACGGTCCAGTCGGTCACGTTCGCCGCGATCATGACGGTGATCGAGATCGGCGGCCTGCTGCTGATCGTCGCGGCGGGCCTGCTCGCGGGTCCCGACGTGGTCGGCCGGCTGCCCGAGATGGTTCCCGACCTGGGCGACCTGGCGGTCTGGGCCGGGCTTTCCGGCACCATGCTGATCGCCGTGTTCGCCTATACCGGCTTCGAACACCTGGTGAACGTGGCCGAGGAGCTGAAGGAGCCGAGCAAGACTCTTCCCCGGGCGCTTTTCCTCACGGTGGGCATCTCTGCCGCGATCTACGCGGCGGTGATGTGGGTCGCGGTGGTGACCGTGCCGCCCGGCGAACTGGCACGCTCGCAAGCGCCGCTCGCCACTGTTTTCCAGCGCCTTACGGGCCTGCCGCTGCTGGTGATGAGCCTGATCGCCATCATCGCGACGCTGAACGGCATCATCGTCCACATGATCATGATTGCCCGCGTGCTGTACGGCCTTTCCACGCAGGGCAACCTGCCGGGCTGGCTCGCACGGCTGCATCCCGCGACCGGAACGCCGACGCGCGCGACGCTGATCGGAGCCGGAGCCATCCTGGCGCTCGCGCTGCTGGCGCCGATCGCCGGCCTGGCCGACTTCACCGCCCGCTTCACGCTGGTCATCTTCGCGATCGTCAGGCGCGCGCGAAGCTGAGGCGGGCGGGATACCGAGGCGGTGCTGCGGTGCGCCTCTACTATATCTATAAGTGGACCATCGCTGTCGCGGGCGTTATGGCCGTCAGCCTGTTGCTGCCGGGACTGTTGGCCGGCGTCCGCGCCACGATCTCCATACCAATCTATGTGCTTGGGTCCCTGGCCAGCCTATTCGCCGTCGATTTTTGGATCGATCGCCGGATCGCCTGGAGAAAGGAGCAAATTGAAAACGGGTTGCCGGAACTGCTTGATCTACTGCTGGTCTGTCTCGATGCAGGACACAGCTTGGACCAGGGGTTCGCGAGAGTTTCGCGCGAGACCTATCGTTCCAACCCGACTCTTTCCGAAGAGTTGTCCGTCCTGGTGGCCGAACTCGCGGCGGGAAGGCCTCGGGCCGAAGCGCTCAACGCCCTGGTCGACAGGACCAACGTGCCCGGCATCATATCGTTAACGGCCGTTATCAGACAGGCTGACAGGTTCGGCGTCAGCATTGCCGATACGCTGCGGACTTACGCCAAGGAAATGCGTGATCGTCGCTTCGTGAAAGCCGAAGAACGTGCCAATCTGATGCCGGTGAAACTGGCGATCACCATGGTGATGCTGACCATCTATCCGCTTCTGATGATCGTCGTCGGGCCTGCCTTCATTCAGATTCTGAGAACCATAACCAAAAGTTGAAATCTCGAATGATTGCCAGTGAATTAGCCATCCGAAGCAAGGTTCGTTGATGGCCGCAGTAATCGACGCTGTGTTCCAAAATTCAAAGCTTTTTGCGGCAATCAGCACCACGCCGACGCGGGGAACCATCCACGCAGCGGTCGATGGAATGTTCAATGGGTTGATTCAGAAATCAGTCTCACTCCAACCAAAAAACAAGAGGCTCAGCAGACATACTGCTAAGCCTCTGATTTATCTTGGGGTTCTGGTGGAGCTGAGCGGGATCGAACCGCTGACCTCTACAATGCCATTGTAGCGCTCTCCCAACTGAGCTACAGCCCCCCAGGAGTGGCTTCGGCAACCGTCGGGCTGCCGAAGCCGCGTCTATATGCGCGGGGTGCGCTTGAAGGTCAAGCGCCTATTTGTCCTCGTCCGTGTCGCTGTCCACATCCACCTCGACATCGACGTCGATCTCGTCTTCCTCGTCCTCGATCTCGAGAATCTGGTCCATGTCGCCATCGTCGTCATCTTCGAGGATGTCGTCGACATCGACCTCCGGGTCCGGCTTCTTGACGACCTTTTCCTCGACCGGCTCGGCGGTGGGCCGGCGCGGCTTCAGGATGGTCTCGGGCAGAAAGGTCTGACCGCAATTGATGCAGGTGATCGGATCGGACTTGCCCAGATCGTAGAAGCGGGTGCCGCACTTCGGGCACTGCCGCTTGGTTCCCAGCTCAGGCTTGGCCACCTTTGTCCTCTCTCTGTGATCTTCTTTGGAGTTCGGCGAAACCCATTGCCACGTGCGGCACCGGGTGTCAAAGCACTATTTGGCGGCGAGCCTGGAATTGGCCCGCCGGCCAGGCTGTGCTAGATGGAGCGCCGCAACCTCGAGGACAAGACAATTATGGGCGTCCGCACTTCACACCGGATCACCGGCCTTACCGGAACCTACGCCGCGCCGGGCGACAAGTCGATCTCGCACCGCTCGCTGATGCTGGGCGGGCTGGCGGTGGGCGAGACGCGCATCACCGGTCTGCTGGAGGGCGAGGACGTGCTGGCGACAGCGCGGGCCATGCGCGGGCTGGGCGCCGAGGTGACGCGGGGCGCCGACGGCGCCTGGACCGTCTACGGCACCGGCGTCGGCGGCCTGCGCCCGCCGGCGGACATCCTCGATCTCGCCAACGCGGGCACCGGCGTGCGGCTGCTGATGGGCGTGGTCGCCACCCATCCGTTCACCACGGTGTTCACCGGCGACGCGTCCTTGCGCAAAAGACCCATGGAGCGGGTGATGGCGCCGCTGCGCCAGATGGGCGCGCGCTTCACCGCCGCCGAGGGTGGCCGGCTGCCGGTCACCGTCGAAGGCGCGTCGATGGCCATGCCGATCCGCTACACGGTGCCGGTGCCGTCGGCGCAGGTGAAGTCGGCCGTGATGCTGGCCGGTCTCAACGCGCCGGGGCAGACCATCGTGGTCGAGAAGCAGGCGACCCGCGACCACACCGAAAACATGATGCGCCATTTCGGCGCGACCGTGAGCGTCGAGCGCACCGATGAGGGCGACGTGATCGTGCTGGACGGCCAGCCGGAGCTGCGCGGCCGTCACATGGCGGTGCCGGGCGACCCGTCGTCGGCCGCGTTCCCGCTGGTGGCGGCGCTGATCACCGAGGGCTCCGAGATCACCGTCACCGGCATCTCGGTCAATCCGCTGCGCGCCGGGCTGTTCGAGACGCTGGTCGAGATGGGCGCCTCACTGGAGATCACCAACCGCCGGGTCGAGGGCGGCGAGCCGGTCGCCGACATCACGGCGCGCTCCAGCGTGCTGCGCGGCGTCGACGTCCCCGCCGAGCGGGCGCCGAGCATGATCGACGAATACCCCATCCTCTGCATCGCCGCCGCTTTCGCCGAGGGCCGCACCACCATGCGCGGGCTGGGCGAGCTGCGGGTCAAGGAATCGGACCGGATCGCCGCCATGGCGAAGGGCCTCGCCGCCAACGGAATCGCCGCCCTGGAACTGGAGGACGGCCTGATCGTCGACGGACGGCCCGGTGACGTGCCGGGCGGCGGCACGGTCGAAACCCACATGGACCACCGTATCGCCATGTCGTTCCTGGTGCTGGGCTGCGCCGCGCGCACGCCGGTGACTGTCGATGAGGACGAGATGATCGCCACCTCCTTCCCCGACTTCGCCGGCCTGATGGCCAGCGCCGGGGCCAGGCTGGAGGCGGCGTGATCATCGCCATCGACGGGCCGGCCTCGTCGGGCAAGGGCACCCTGGCCAGGAAGCTGGCCCTGCATTACGGCCTGCCGCATCTCGATACCGGATCGCTCTACCGGGCGGTGGCGCGCCGGTTGCTGAAGGACGGCGCCGACCTACACGATACGGTGATGGCGGAGGACGCGGCGCGTTCCCTGACGGAAGCCGATCTGAGCGATCCGCGACTGCGCGACGAGGAGACCGGCGAGGCCGCGTCCATCGTTTCCGCCATGCCGGGGGTGCGAGCGGCGCTTCTGGAGTATCAGCGGACGTTCGCGCACCAGTCCGGCGGGGCGGTGCTGGATGGGCGTGACGTCGGGACCGTGATCTGCCCGGAAGCCGACGCCAAGCTGTTCGTAACGGCGGCCGCGGCGGTCCGGGCGAAGCGGCGCGCCGACGAACTCAGGGCGCGGGGAGAGACGGCGGACGACCGTCGCATCCTGGAGGATATCGAGGCGCGCGACCGGCGCGACGCGGAACGGGCGGTCGCCCCGCTCAGGCCCGCGGCGGACGCGCACTTGCTCGATACCTCGAATCTGTCTATAGAAGCCGCCTTTGAAGCGGCGAAAGCCGTCATCGAGTCTGCCGTGCATCAATCAGCGGCAGAAAGACCGCCGGACAAACCGGCTGGCCTGTAACATCTGAAGAAGCAGGAGCTTAAACAGTATGTCTACCAACACCGGCGCGGCCACCGCGCTTCGCGACGAGTTCGCGGCCCTTCTGGATGAAAGCTTCGGCGGCGGCGATGCCATCGAAGGCACCGTCGTGAAGGGCACCGTCGTCGGCGTCGAGAATGACGTCGTCGTCATCGATGTCGGCCTGAAGGCCGAAGGTCGAGTCCCCGTTTCCGAATTCGGCCCCGTCGGCAGCCGCCAGAGCCTGAACATCGGCGACACCGTCGAGGTGTTCCTCGAGCGCATGGAAAACGCCATGGGCGAAGCGGTGATCAGCCGCGAGCGCGCCCGCCGCGAAGAGGCCTGGGACCGCCTGGAAGACGCCGCCGGTGACAGCTCGCGCGTCGACGGCATTATCTTCGGCCGCGTCAAGGGCGGCTTCACCGTGGATCTCGACGGCGCCGTGGCGTTCCTGCCGGGCAGCCAGGTCGACATCCGTCCGGTCCGTGACGTGACCCCGCTGATGGGCATCTCGCAGCCCTTCCAGATCCTGAAGATGGACCGCCGCCGCGGCAATATCGTGGTGTCGCGCCGCGCCGTCCTCGAAGAGACCCGCGCCGAGCAGCGCAGCGAGCTGCTGTCGAACCTGCATGAAGGCCAGGTGCTCGACGGTGTCGTGAAGAACATCACCGACTACGGCGCGTTCGTCGACCTGGGCGGCATCGATGGCCTGCTGCACGTCACCGACATGTCGTGGCGCCGCATCAACCATCCGTCCGAGGTGCTGAACATCGGCCAGACCGTCAAGGTCCAGGTGATCAAGGTCAACCCGGAAAGCCAGCGCATCAGCCTGGGCATGAAGCAACTCGAGACCGATCCGTGGGACGGCATCGACGTCAAGTATCCGGTCCGCGCGACCTTCACCGGCCGTGTCACCAACATCACCGAGTACGGCGCCTTCGTGGAGCTGGAGCCCGGTGTCGAAGGCCTGGTGCACGTCTCCGAAATGTCGTGGACCAAGAAGAACGTCCACCCCGGCAAGATCGTGTCGCAGAGCCAGGAAGTCGAGGTCATGGTCCTCGACGTCGATCCGTCGAAGCGCCGCATCAGCCTCGGCCTCAAGCAGGTCCAGGAAAATCCGTGGGACTCGTTCTCCGAACAGCACCCGGTCGGGTCGACCGTCGAAGGCCAGGTCAAGAACATCACCGAGTTCGGTCTGTTCATCGGCCTCGACAACGATCTGGACGGCATGATCCATCTGTCGGACCTGGACTGGAACCGTTCGGGCGACGAGGCGATCAAGGAGTACAAGAAGGGCGATACCGTCAAGGCGATCGTCCTCGACATCGACATGGAGAAGGAGCGCATCGGCCTCGGTGTGAAGCAGCTCGGCGGCGATCCCTTCGCCGGCGTGTCTTCCAGCACCAAGAAGGGCTCGATCGTCACCTGCATCATCACCGCCGTGACCGACAACGGTCTCGAGGTGAAGTTCGGTGACAGCGACTTCCCCGGCTACATCCGCCGCAACGACCTGGCCCGCGACCGCGGCGACCAGCGTCCCGACCGCTTCGCCGTCGGCGACAAGGTCGATGCGCTGGTGACCAATGTCGACAAGGCGTCGCGCAGGATCACCCTGTCGATCAAGGCGCTGGAAATCGAGGAAGAGAAGCAGGCAGTGGCCCAGTACGGTTCTGCCGACGCCGGCGCCAGCCTCGGCGACATCCTGGGCGCGGCCATGGACAAGGCCCGCCGGGAAGCCAACGACTAAAGCGCTTTCAGGCAAGGCGGAATCGCCTTGCCGTCCGAAAGCCGCCACCAAAGCTAGCCTTCCTTCGGGAGGGGCGAACTTCGGAAGCCCTCTCGCCTGTTCCTAGGCGGGAGGGCTTTCTCTATGATGGACCCGCATTTCAGGGAGTGACGCATGGCCATCGATGTCGACGAACTGCTCGCCCGCAGGAAGCTGAAGCGCCGGCTGGCGTTCTGGCGGGTGGCGGCGCTGGTGCTGGTGGTGGGCCTGGCGATCGCCGTGTTCGGCTCCAAGGGCAAGGGCGTGCTGCCGCACATCGCGCGCGTCAATATCGACGGCGTCATCATGGACGAGAAGAAGCGCGAGAAAGTGCTCAACGACATCGCCGAGGACGGCACGGTGAAGGCGGTGATCGTCAGCATCGACAGCCCTGGCGGCACGGTGGTCGGCTCGGAGATCATCTACAAGGGGCTGCGCAGGATCGCCGAGGACAAGCCGGTGGTCGCGGTGATCAGCAGCATGGGCGCGTCGGGCGGCTACATCGCGGCGCTGGGCGCCGACCGCATCTATGCCCGCGACAACTCGCTTACGGGGTCGATCGGCGTGATCTTCCAGTCGCCGGAGTTCTCCAAGCTGATGGGCAATATCGGCATCGGCATCAACGAGGTGAAGACGGCGCCGCTGAAGGGCGGGCCGTCGCCGTTCGAGCCCATGTCCGACGACATGCGCCAGAGCATCAAGGTAATGATCGACGACGCCTTCGACTGGTTCAAGGGCATCGTCCAGGAGCGCCGCAAGCTGACGCCCGAGGAACTGGCGGCGGTCAGCGACGGCCGGGTCTATTCCGGGCGGCAGGCCGTGCCGCTCAAGCTGATCGACGCCCTGGGCGGCGAGCAGGACGCGATCGCGTGGCTGGAAAAGGAAAAGAAGATCGGCAAGGACCTTCCGGTGATCGACGCCGACAAGGACAAGGAGTTTCCGTTCATGGAAAAGGCCATGGCCATGGTGCTCGGCGATAGCCATCTGGCCGACCGGCTTTCGCTTGACGGCGTGCTAGCACTCTGGCAACCTTGATGTTTCCGAGACAAGAGGTAGAGCGAGACGTGCTGGGGGTCGGTCGTCTCTTGCCGACGGGGGTAGTTACGTGATCAAGTCAGAGCTTATCCAGCGGCTTGCTGAAGACAATCCTCATTTGTATCAGCGCGCCGTCGAACGAATCGTCTCGACCGTGTTCGACGAGATCACCAGCGCCCTGGCGCGTGGCGACCGGGTCGAACTCCGGGGCTTCGGTGCGTTTTCCGTCAAATACCGGCCATCGCGGCTGGGGCGCAACCCGCGCACCGGCGACGCGGTCGACGTCTCCGCCAAGGCGGTGCCGTTCTTCAAGACCGGCAAGGAACTGCGCGAGCGGCTGAACGACAAGTAACGGTCGTTTCGCGACATTGTCATCCGTACTAGGCTGGCGTCATGAGTCGCTTCCGCCTGTTCTTCACCCTGCCATTGCTGCTCATTGTCGTGCTGTTCGCGGTGGTGAATCGCAAACCCGTGCCCGTCAATTTCTGGCCGCTCCCCTATGCCGTCGACCTGCCGCTGTCGGCGGTGGCGTTTGGCGGGTTTTTTCTCGGCGCGCTGTGCGGCGGGCTTGCAGTGTGGCTGGGCGGCGTGCGAAAACGCCGCCGCGAACGCCAACGGGTGGCGCAAGAGCAGGCGGCGGTTCCAGCCGAGCCTGCGGTGCCCAAACCCGATGCGGCGTACAACGCCTACCATTCGGGAATGACGGGGTTGT
>CAMDTB010000029.1 GCA_945907245.1 Rhizobium sp. Q54 | reverse complement strand
AATGGCACGGACCAGCCGCCCGACGGCCTTGTCCATGTCGCGCAGCGCCGGCAGCGACGGCAACAGCGTGCGGATGGTGGGATTGAGGAAGGCGGGCGCCTCGTCGATGTCGATGCCGCGGGCCAGTAGCACGCGGGCGACCACCTCGGGAATCGAATGGCGCTGGGCGCAGGCCTGTACCAGACGCTCGTCGGCATCCGCCATGTGCCAGGACTGGCCGGTCAGGGAACTCCGGACACCGAGGATCGCGGGCTGACCGGTGTCCGTGCCCGCCATGTTACCTCTTGCCGCGGTGCTGGGTCTTGATGGTGCGGATGGTCTGCGACCACGACCGCATCACGATGGTCTCGGTGGTGCACCCGCCCGGGATCAGCCGCACGCCTTCCAGCATGGAGCCGTCGGTCACGCCGGTCGCGGCGAAGATCACGTCGCCCGACACCATGTCCTCGAGATTGTATTTGCGGTTCAGGTCCTTCACGCCCCACTTGGCGGCGCGGGCCCTCTCGTCGTCGGACTTGAACAGCAGCCGGCCCTGGATCTGGCCGCCGATGCTGCGCAGCGCCGCAGCCGCCAGCACGCCTTCCGGCGCGCCGCCCGAACCCATGTAGATGTCGATGCCGGTGTTCGGATCGGTGGTTGCGATGACGCCGGCGATGTCGCCGTCGCCGATCAGATGGATGCGGGCGCCGGCCTCGCGGATTTCGCGGATCAGCTCGGCGTGGCGCGGACGGTCGAGGACGCAGGCGGTCAGTTCGCCGATCGGCACACCCTTCGCCTTGGCGAGCGCCTCGAGGTTTTCCCTGGGCTTCTTGTCCAGGTCTACAAGGTCCTTCGCGTAGCCGCCGCCGATGGCGATCTTGTCCATGTAGACGTCCGGCGCACGCAGCATGGTGCCCGACTCACCGATCGCGATCACTGCCAGCGAATTCTGCATGGCCTTTGCCGCGATCGTGGTGCCTTCGAGCGGATCGAGCGCGATGTCGACCTTGGGACCGCCGCGACCGACTTCCTCGCCGATATAGAGCATGGGCGCTTCGTCACGTTCGCCCTCGCCGATGACGATGATGCCTTCGATGTCGAGATTGTTGAGCTGGGTGCGCATGGCATCGACGGCGGCCTGGTCTGCGGCCTTCTCGTCACCGCGGCCCACCAGGCGATGCGCGGCGATGGCGGCGGCTTCCGTGACGCGCACGATTTCGAGGACCAGCATCCGGTCCAGCGCCGACTTGATATCCATGTCCTTCTTCACTCGCCCGTCCCTGTTCATCGGCAGTCCCTAAACTCAGAATGTTTCAATCCGGATCACTTCGGGTTTTTCGGCGATGAACGGCAACCTGGCGATCCTGGCCAGCGCCCGCATCATCTTCGCCTCGGCCACTTCATGGGTGGTCATCACGAAACTGACCGGCTGGCCCGAGCCGTTGGGCCGCTGCAGCAGTTCCTCCATGGACACCGATTCGTCGCGCAGGGCGGCGGCGATCTCGGCGATCACACCCGGCTGGTCGTCCACCGACAGCCGCACGTAGTAGCGGCCTTCGTTGCCGTCCATGGTGAGGCTCTTCGTCTTGCTGCCCGCCATCGGCGGCGACAGCACGGCATGCGTATGGCCCTGGGCGATGTCGACGAGGTCGGCGGCCACGGCGGACGCGGTCGGTCCAGCGCCGGCGCCCCGGCCCTGATAGACGGTCTGGCCGACGAAATCGCCTTCGGCGACCACCGCGTTGAACACGCCGTTGACCGCGGCGATGGCCTTGTCGGCGGCGACGAGGCACGGATGCACGCGCTGCAGCAGGCCTTTCTCGCCATGGGTCGCGATGCCGATCAGCTTGATCCGGTAGCCGAGCTCGGCGGCAAACTCGATGTCGAGCGGCGTGATATGGCGGATGCCCTCGACGAAGATCGACTCGAAGTCGAGCGGCGTGCCGAACGCGACGCTGGCAAGGATCGCCAGCTTGTGGGCGGTGTCGATGCCGTCGACGTCGAAGCTCGGGTCGGCCTCGGCGTAGCCCAGTTGCTGCGCCTCGGCGAGCACGTCCTCGAACGCCCGGCCGGTATACTCCATCTCGGTCAGGATGTAGTTGCAGGTGCCGTTGAGGATGCCGTAGATGCGCGACAGGCTGTTGCCGGCGAGCCCCTCGCTCAACGCCTTGACGATGGGGATGCCGCCGGCGACCGCCGCCTCGAAACGCAGCGCCACGCCCTGCGTCTCGGCCAGCGCGGCAAGCCGCGGCCCGTGCCGGGCGATCAGCGCCTTGTTGCCGGTGACCACGGATTTGCCGGCCTTCAGCGCCGCTTCGACCAGCTCGGCGGCGATGCCGTCGGCGCCGCCGATCAGCTCGACGACCACGTCCACATTGGGATCGGACGCCAGGTCCAGGGCGTTGTCGTGCCAGGCGATGCCCTCGAGCGCGATGCCCCGGTCGCGATCGCGGTTGCGCGCCGAAACGGCGGTGACCTTGATTTCACGGCCGCAGCGATGGGTGATCAGAGCGCCATTCCCGTTCAGCAGCTGCAGGACGCCGCCGCCGACCGTGCCGAGACCGGCCACCCCTACCCGGAGCGGCCCACTCATCCGTTCACCACCTTGAGCTCCTGCACGCCGCTGCTGAAGAACTTGCGGACGGCGCGGGCCGCCTGGCGGATACGCTGCTCGTTCTCGACGATGGCGATGCGGACGTGGTTGTCGCCGTACTCGCCAAAACCGATGCCCGGCGCGACGGCGACCGACGCTTCCTGCAGCAGCAGCTTGGCGAATTCGTTCGAGCCGAGATGGGCATATTGCTCCGGCACCGGCACCCACGCGAACATGGTCGCTTCGGGACTGGGGATTTCCCAGCCGGCCTGGGCGAAGCTGGAGATCAGCACGTCGCGGCGGTGCTTGTAGATCTGGCGCGCCTCCTCGACGCAGTCCTGCGGACCGTTGAGGGCGGCGGTCGCGGCCACCTGGATCGGCGTGAACGCGCCATAGTCCAGGTAAGACTTGATGCGCGACAACGCCGAAATCAGCTTGGCGTTGCCGGCGGCAAAGCCGATGCGCCAGCCGGGCATGGAATAGGTCTTGGACATGGAGGTGAACTCCACGGCCACGTCCCTGGCGCCCGGCACCTGCAGGATCGACGGCGGCGGCACGTCGTTGAAATAGATCTCGGCATAGGCCAGGTCCGACAGAACGTAGAGGTTGTTCTTGCGGCAGAAATTGACGACCTCGGCATAGAAGTCCAGGTCGACCACCTTGGCGGTGGGATTGGCCGGGAAGTTCACCACCACGGCCATCGGCGCCGGCACCGAATGCTTCACGGCGTGCGCCAACCCGCGCATGAAAGTGGCGGTGAAATCGCCATCGAGCGCCATTGGCAGATGCCTGATCGCCGCATCGGCGATGATGAAGCCGAAGGCATGGATCGGATAGGACGGATTTGGCACCAGGATCACGTCGCCCGGCGCGCTGATCGCCGACGCCAAATTGGCCAGGCCTTCCTTGGACCCGAGGGTGACGATCACCTCGGTTTCCTGGTTCAGGTCGACGCCGAAACGGCGCCCGTAATAGTTCACGAACGCCTTGCGCAGCCCCGGAACGCCACGCGACTGCGAGTAGCGGTGGGTACGGGGATTCCTCACCGTCTCGACCAGCTTGTCGACGATGTGCTGCGGGGTTGGCAGGTCCGGATTGCCCATGCCGAAGTCGATGACGTCCTCCCCGCGAGCTCGCGCGGCTGCCTTCATCGCATTCACTTCGGCGAACACATAGGGAGGCAGGCGTTTGATGCGATGAAACTCGGCGGACATGGTTCCTTACTTTCGGTTGGGAAGCACTCTAATAGCAGGGAGCCCGATCAAGTCAAAGCGCATCCTGAAGCGGCTTTGGGAGGCATATCTGATGCGCCGGAATAACGGGTGCGCGCGGCGGATTCGCGGTTACTTTTCACTCCGGCGCCATTTCGGGTAAGCTACAGGCCAAGGGAACGGAGGACTCCAATGACGTCGCGCGAAAACGGATCCGGCCAGATGGGCTACAGCCCCGAACTGGCGGAGAACCTGGGAGAGATCGCGATGGAGTACCAGAAGCTCCTCACCCAGTTCCTCAAGAAGCCGCAGGCGTCCGCGCCGGACGTGCCCGGCCTCGATCCCAGCAAGATGGCCGACGCCTGGGTCGAGCTCGCCTCCAGCTGGATGCAGAACCCGTCCAAGGTCATCGAGGCCCAGCTCGAGCTGTGGCGCGACCTGATGGTGCTCTGGCAGAACATGGCGTTGCGGGCCATTGGCCAGGAGCCGCCGCCCGTCGTCTCACCCGCGCCGGGCGACCGCCGCTTCGCCGGCGAGGACTGGACAAAGAACCAGATCTTCGACTTCATCAAGCAGTCCTATCTGGTCACCTCGCGCTGGTTCACCAACTCGATCCGCGACGCCGAAGGGCTCGACGAGCGCACCCGCAAGAAGCTGGAGTTCTTCTCCAAGCAGTTCGTCGATGCCATGTCGCCGACCAATTTCGTGCTGACCAATCCGGAAGTGCTCCACGAGACATTCGAAACCGGCGGCGAGAACCTGATCCGCGGCCTGAAGAATGTCCTCAAGGACCTGGACCGCGGCAACGGCCAGCTCGCCATCTCGATGACCGACTTCGACGCGTTCGAGGTGGGACGCAACGTGGCGGCGACGCCGGGCAAGGTGGTGTTCCAGAACGAGGTGATCCAGCTGATCCAGTACACGCCGACCACGGATACGGTGTTCAAGACGCCGCTGATGATCATGCCGCCCTGGATCAACAAGTTCTACATCCTCGACCTGCAGCCGAAGAACTCGTTCATCCGCTGGGCGCTGTCCGAGGGCCATACCGTGTTCGTGCTGTCCTGGGTGAACCCGGACGAGCACCAGGCCATGAAGACCTTCGAGGACTACATGTTCGAAGGCCCGCTCGCCGCCCTCGACGCCATCGAGAAGGCGACCGGCGAACGCAAGGTCAACGCCATCGGCTACTGCATCGGCGGCACCCTGCTCGCCTGCACGCTGGCCTACATGGCGGCAAAGGAAGACGACCGGATCAACTCGGCCACGTTCTTCACCGCCCAGGTGGATTTCACCGAGGCCGGCGACCTTTCCGTGTTCATCGACGACGACCAGCTTGAGCAGCTCGACAAGCAGATGGCCGAAAAGGGATATCTGGACGCCAGTTCCATGGCGACCACCTTCAACATGCTGCGCTCCAACGACCTGATCTGGTCGTTCGTGGTGAACAACTATCTGATGGGCAAGGACCCGATGCCCTTCGACCTGCTGTACTGGAACTCGGATTCCACGCGGATGCCGCAGGCGCTGCACAGCTATTACCTGCACCGCATGTATCACGAGAACCGGCTGGTGACGCCGGGCGGCATCGTGCTGGGCGGCGTGCCGATCGACCTCACGAAGATCAAGACGCCGATCTACATGCAGGCCGGCAAGGAGGACCATATCGCGCCCTACAAGTCGGTGTTCACGGGCGTGAACCACTTCTCCGGCCCGACCAAGTTCATGCTCGCCGGCTCCGGCCACATCGCCGGCGTGATCAACCCGCCGGCCGCCAACAAGTACAATTACTGGGTCAACGACAAGAACCCGAAGACGCTGGAAAAGTGGATGGAAGGCGCCGTCGAGCATCCCGGCTCGTGGTGGCCCGACTGGCAAGCCTGGATAGCGAAGAAGTCCGGCAAGAAGGTCCCGGCGCGGGTTCCGGGTGATCGCGGCCTGACGATCATCGAGGATGCGCCGGGGAGTTACGTGACCAGTTCGCGGCCGGCGGCTTAGTTTTCAAATCCCAAATCTCTTTGTCATCCCGGCGAAGGCCGGGACCCAGGGGATCGTAGGGCTGCATCCCTTCCCTTTTCTGGCTCCCGGCCTTCGCCGGGATGACAAGTTATGTTGATGCTAAAGCCTCACCCGCGTGAACTGCCCGTGCAGGTTCTGCATGAACACGGCCAATCCCCGCAAATGCGCCGGGTCGCCGGTTGTCAGATAGCGCACCGTCCGTCCGCCCTGCCCCGCGTCGGAAAATTCCGGCCGCCGCCGCAGGTAATCGCTCAGCGCGTCCGCCACGAGATCAGGCTGGGACAGGATGCGCGTTTCCTCCGGCAGGCAGTAGGCGAACAGGTGGCGGACCAGCGGATAATGGGTGCAGCCCAGCACCGCCGCATCGGGCACGAAGCCCATGTGGCCTTCGAGCGCCGCCGCGACCCGTTTCGATACCACGTCCAGCAATTCGGTCTCGGACGCGCCGTCCTCGATCATGCCGGCGAGACCGGGACACGCCTGCTGGACGATGTCGCAGCCCGGCGCGCGCTTGTTCACTTCTTCCAGATAGGCCCGGCTCTCGATGGTTTTGGTGGTGCCGAACAACACCACGCGGGGAAACAGCAGAATATCGTCCTCATGCGGCACTTCGCGGTGCCAGGGCACGCCGGCCAGCGCTTCGACCATGGGGACGAGCACGCCGAGCACGCGGTTCCGCGGATGGTGTAGCGGCAGCCAGGTCTGCTGGATGGTGCGCAGGGCGACAGACGCCGCCGTGTTGCAGGCGATCACCACCAGGCGACAACCCGAGCGCATCAGGAAATCGATGGCTTCGGTCGTGTAGGCAACAATTTCGGCGTTGTCCCGCTCGCCATAGGGCGCGCGCGCATGATCGCCCAGATACAGGAAGGATTCGTCCGGCAGCGCCTCGACCAGCGCCTCGAGCACCGTAAGGCCGCCGGACCCTGAATCGAATACGCCGATCATGGACGCTCAGCGGCCCATATATTCTTTGCCGCGCTGGATGTAGCCCAGCGTCAGCTTGCGGTGATGCGCGATCTCTTCCGGCTTCAGGTCGCGCATATAGGTGGCGGGACGGCCGGCCCAGAGCTGTCCCGCGGGCACGCGCTTGTTCGGCGTCACCAGCGAGCCGGCGCCGATCATGGCGTTCTCCTCGACCACCACGTTGTCCATGATGGTGCTGCCCATCCCCACGAGGACGCCGTCCTCGATGGTGCAACCGTGCAGCAGGCACATGTGGCCAATGAGTACGAAGTTGCCGACGGTGGTGCCGTATCGGCCTTCGGTGACATGCACCACCGAGCCGTCCTGCAGGTTCGACGAATGGCCCATGCGGATGCGGTGGACGTCGCCGCGCATGACGCAGTTGAACCAGATGGTGCAATCGGCGCCGATCTCCACGTCGCCGACGATGCGCGCGCCATCGGCCAGGAATACTGTCGGATCGATCTTCGGCAGGATGCCCAGATAGGGGATGATCTGCCCGGCCATCAGGGGAACAGGGGTTGCTGGGTGAGCCCCGTGGTCTCGGCCAGGCCGAACATCAGGTTCATGTTCTGCACTGCCTGGCCAGAGGCGCCCTTCACCAGATTGTCGATGGTCGAGACGATGATCGCCCGGCCGGGACGCCGGTCGGCGACCACGCCGATCAGTGCGTAGTTCGAGCCTGCCACGTGCCGCGACGCAGGCGTCTGTCCAAATGCCAGCACGTTCACGAAGGCCTCGCCTTCATAGCGCACCGACAGGGTGTCGTGCAGGTCCTCGGCGGTGACGCCGTCAGCCAGCTTCACATAGATGGTCGAAAGGATGCCGCGGTTCATCGGCATCAGGTGCGGCGTGAACGCGACCACCAGATCCTGCCCGGCCGCCCGCGACAGCTCCTGCTCGATCTCCGGGCCGTGCCGGTGATTGGCGACGCCATAGGCGTGGATGCCGGTCGACACCTCGGTGAACAGGCTGCCCTCCTTCGCCGCCCTGCCCGCGCCCGACACGCCCGACTTGGAATCGATGACGATGTCGTTCGGGTCGATCTGCCTGGCGGCCAGCAGCGGCGCCAATGGCAGGATCGCGCTGGTCGGGTAACAGCCAGGACACGCGACCAGGTCGGCGACCTTGATCTTCTCCCGCGCCAGCTCGGTCAGTCCGTAGACCGCGACCTTCTGCAGCGACGGCGCGAGATGTTCGTGGCCGTACCATTCGGCATAGGTGTCGACATTCTCCAGCCGGAAGTCGGCCGACAGATCGATGACCTTCACCGGCTTGCGGATCTCGGCGATGTAATCCTCGCGGGTCTCGATCACCAGCTCGTCGATCAGCGTGTGGCCGGTCTTGTGCATCAGGCCCCGGATCACGTCCTGGGTGGTGCCGTGCGGCAGGCAGCAGAAGACGACATCGACATCGACGCCGGCCCATTCCACCTGCTCGATGCTCATCAGGTCCGGCAGATCGAGCGCGCCGAACTGCGGAAACACGGTCTCCAGCTTCTCGCCGGCACGGCGGTCGGCGGTCAGCACGACGATTTCCACATTGGGGTGCTGGCTGAGCAGCCGGACGAGTTCCGCGCCGGTATAGCCGCTGGCGCCGAGGATGGCCGCCCTGATGGTCTGTGTCGTCATCGATCTGTCCTTGCCTGGAATACGCGGAACCTAGGAGCGTCTCCCGGGCTAATCAAGCGCATCACTGTAACACAAAGAAAGAGGGCCTCCCGCCAGCGCGGAAGGCCCCCATTCGAACTCTGGCCTCGGCGCTTAGCGCTTGGAGAACTGGAAGCTGCGGCGGGCCTTGGCCTTGCCGTACTTCTTGCGCTCGACGACGCGCGAGTCACGGGTCAGGAAGCCGCCGTCCTTGAGCGGCTTGCGCAGCGTGGGCTCATAAAGCGTCAGCGCCTTGGAGATTCCATGACGTACCGCGCCGGCCTGGCCTGACAGACCGCCACCGACGACCGTGGCGACCACGTCGTACTGGTTCTTGCGGTTGGCGACCTCGAATGGCTGGCGCAGGATCATGCGCAGCACCGGACGGGCGAAATAGGTGTCCTGGTCACGGCCGTTGACGGTGACCTTGCCGGAACCCGGCTTCAGCCACACGCGGGCGACCGCGTTCTTGCGCTTGCCGGTCGCATAGGAGCGGCCCTGCGCATCGATTTCCTGCTCGTACTTCGGAGCGGCGACTTCCTGCGAGGTGGCGGCGCCGAGATCCTTCAGATCGGTGATGGTATCGGACATTACGCGTTCCTCTTGTTCTTCGGATTGCGGCTGGCGAAGTCGAACACCGCCGGCTGCTGCGCCTCATGCGGGTGCTCCACGCCGGCATAGACGCGCAGCTTGCGCATCTGGTCCCGGCCGAGCGGGCCACGCGGCACCATGCGCTCGACGGCCTTCTCGATAACGCGCTCCGGATGGGCGCCGTCGAGGATCTTGGCCGCCGTGCGGCCCTTGATGCCGCCCGGATGGCCAGTGTGCCAGTAATACACCTTGTTCTCGCGCTTGCGGCCGGTCAGGTGGACCTTCTCGGCATTGATGATCACGACGTGATCGCCGCAATCGATGTGCGGGGTGTAGGTCGGCTTGTGCTTGCCGCGAATGATCTTCGCGACCTCGGAAGCGAGTCGGCCCAGGACGACGCCGTCGGCGTCGATCACCAGCCACTTTGCCTCGACCTCGGAGGGTTTGGCGGAATAGGTTTTCATCAGTCGGTCCCTGCATGAGGGGCACCACGCGCCCCTGGATCGTCGGCGGCGGAGTATGGCGATTTACAATCGCAAGTCAACAGGAGGGCGTTTGAAATTACCCAGTAAAATCAATGATCTAAAATTATGGTATTATTATACCACATAAATCGGTGCGATTTTAGCGCCGTCCGGACGTTTCGCCCCCGATCCAGGCGAGATAGGCCGGGTTTCCGGCCTCGATC
Organism: Rhizobium sp. Q54; assembly: GCA_945907245.1. GTDB lineage: Bacteria > Pseudomonadota > Alphaproteobacteria > SMXS01 > SMXS01 > RI-34. The sequence continues at coordinate 30,686 of CAMDTB010000029.1, read as the reverse complement.
GGCCAGCAGACGATGCACGGCACCTCATAGGAATGCAGCGCGCGAACCCGCGCGGCGAGCGCGTCGAACAGGGCGGCACGGGTCTTGGCAATGAGCGGGACCTCGGCGTCGCTCCGCACGGCGCCGTCCCAGCGATAGACCGAGCGGATGCCGCCCAGGATGTTGACGCAGGCGGCAAGCCGCTCCCCGACCAGCGCGGAGGCGATGCGGTCCGCCTCCTCCGTCGACGATGCCGTCATGTAGACCGTGACATAGTCGGTCATGCTTTTCTCACCCGGTGCAGCGCATACAGCGACGCGGAGAACAGCACGAGGCCGCCGGCCTGGTGGAACACCGCGAGCCACGCCGGCACATAAGGCAGGATCAGCACGGTGACGATGCCGGCGAACACCTGGAACAGCGTCGCCAGCGCCAGCAGGTGGGCCGGTGCGCCCTTCCCCCGGTTCAGCCACCACCAGACGCCGACCAGCAGCGTGATCAGGTAGGCCAGCATTCGGTGGTTGAACTGGACGATGCGGTGATCTTCGAACATGCCGGGCCATAGCGGCGGCTCGGTCCAGATGCCGGGCGGGATGATGTGCCCGTTATCCATGGCCGGCCAGGTGTTGTAGATGAAGCCCGCGTCGATTCCCGCCACGAACGCGCCCGCCAGGATCTGCAGGAAGATCAGCGCCGTCAGCGCCCAGACGAACGGCGCCGGCTTCCCGTGCTGCGGCCGGAGCAGGCCGTACACCAGCCAGACGATGTAACCGTAAATGGCGAAGGCCAGGCCCAGATGGGCAGCCAGCCGGTACTGGCTGACGTCGGGCCGGTCGACCAGGCCGCTCTTGACCATGAACCAGCCCATGAAGCCCTGCAGCGCGCCAAGCCCCAGCAGCAGCCAGAGGCGCGGCTTCAACGGCCCGGGGATCTGCCGGCGCCACAACATCCAGAAGAACGGCACGGCGAATACCACGCCGATCAACCGCCCCAGCAGCCGGTGCAGATACTCGAACCAGAAGATGGTCTTGAAGTCGGCGACGCTGAAGTCGCTGTTCTTCTTCTGGAACTCGGGAGAGGTCTTGTACTTGTCGAACTCGGCCTGCCACGCCTGGTCGGACAGCGGCGGCAGCGTGCCGGTAACCGGCCGCCATTCGACGATGGACAAGCCGGATTCGGTCAACCGCGTGACGCCGCCCAACACCACCATGACGAAGATCAGGGCGGCGACGGTGACGAGCCAGCGGACGATGCGGTTGCGGTCGTGGAGGGGCAGGCTGGTGCCTGTCGCCATGATGCGGGCCTCGAAGTGATCGGGGCCGGCACGACGGCCGGCCCCTTTTACTGGTCGGAGTGGCCGGATTTGAACCGACGACCCTCACACCCCCAGTGTGATGCGCTACCAGGCTGCGCTACACTCCGATAGAAGCCTCGGCGGGGATGGTAGACCCTGCCAGAAGCGGGCGCACTATAATGCGAGCCCGCGACGGGATGCCAGTCTTAATGTTGGCGGTCTCTAGCGCGTCAGCAATGCGCGGATGTCGTCCAGCTCGGCCAGCAGCCGCTGCAAGTCGACATCCTCCGGGGAACCGTCTTCGATAACCTCGGCTGCCTCCAGGGGCGCGGCCAGCAATGCGGTAGGCTCCGGCGGCGCGGTGGGTCCGTCGCTCTCCTCGCGGGCGCCATCGGCCACGGCGCGCACGCCGCGCTCCTTCAACACTTTCTGGACGCCCTTGATCGTATACCCGTCCTCATACAGCAGCCGGCGAATGCCGCGCAGCAGCATCACGTCCTCGGGCCGGTAGTAGCGGCGACGGCCGCCGCGTTTCAGCGGCCGGATCTGGCTGAACTTGCTCTCCCAGAACCGCAGCACGTGCTGCGGTACGTTGAGTTCGTCCGACACCTCGCTGATCGTACGGAACGCTTCCGGCGATTTGCGCGGCGCGGCGCGCCCTTCGTTATTTTCCTGATTAAGGGCCATTCAATCGCGGCTTATGAGGACCGGGTCGCGCTGGAGACGATGGACTTCAGCACCTGGCTGGGACGGAATACCAGCACACGGCGCGGCCCGATCGGCACCTCTTCGCCCGTCTTGGGGTTGCGTCCGGTGCGGCCGCCCTTCTTGCGGACGACGAAGCTGCCGAACGATGAGATCTTGACGCTCTCGCCCTCGACCAGTTTGTCGGAGATGATGTCGAGCACCCGCTCCACCAGCTCAGCCGATTCGTTGCGAGACAGGCCGACTTCCTGGTAAACGGCCTCGCTCAGATCCGCTCTCGTTACGGTCTTTCCGCTCATTGCCTGCCCCTATTCCCCCAATGTGATGGGAAATAGGTTAGGCAATGCCGTTAAGCCAGTCAATATAAAAGGAAATTCCCGGCACCTGAGACAACGGTTTAGTTGTCACCAAACCGTTACGGCAAGGTTACCAGCGAACGAGGCTCGCACCCCAGGTGAATCCGCCGCCCATGGCCTCGAGCAATACCAGGTCGCCGCGCTTGATTCGGCCATCCCGCACCGCCCGTTCCAGCGCCAGAGGCACCGAAGCGGCCGAGGTGTTGCCGTGGTCCTGCACTGTCACGACGACCTTGGCTGGATCGACCCCAAGCTTCTTCGCGGTGGCGTCGAGAATGCGACGATTTGCTTGATGCGGAACGATCCAGTCGATATCCGAGGGTGATAGGTCCGTTCCATCGAACACTTCCTGAACGATATCCGACAAGTTATTGACAGCATGCTTGAATACGTCCTTACCACGCATCCGAAGTTTGCCTGTCGTCTGGGTCGTGGACGGACCGCCATCCACATAGAGCAGATCGTGCTTGGTGCCGTCGCTGCGCAGCTTGCTGGCGATGATCCCCCGGTTGCCCGGGCCCTGCTCGCCCTTCAGCACCACGGCGCCCGCGCCGTCGCCGAACAGCACGCAGGTGGTGCGGTCCTCCCAGTCGAGGATGCGGGAGAACGTCTCGGCACCGATCAGCAACAGGGTCTTCGACATGCCGCCGCGGATCAGATTGTCGGCGACGGAGAGTCCGTAGACGAAGCCGGAGCACACAGCCTGGATATCGAACGCCGCGCCTTTGGTAATTCCCAAGCCGGCTTGCACCTTCACCGCAGTTGCGGGAAACGTCTCGTCCGGGGTGGCTGTTGCGACGATGATCATGTCGACTTCGCTGGCATCGATGCCGGCGTCGGCGATAGCGCGTCTTCCGGCGGCGATGGCGAGGTCGGACGTATACTCGCCGTCGGCGGCGATGTGGCGCTGGGTGATCCCCGTCCGCTCGACGATCCAGTCATCGCTGGTATCGACGAGCTTCGCCATCTCGGCATTGGTGACGATCCGCTCGGGAAGGTAGGCGCCGACGCCGGCGACGATGGTCCTGATGCCACTCACGGGGTCAGCACCTCGGCGGCCACCACAACACGCTGGCTGACGTAGTCCGACATGTCCCGGGCGATCTTGCCGTTGAGGTCTCCCTCGGCGAGATCCCTTGCGACCGCGATCGCACTCGCGATGCCCGCGGCGTTGGCGCTGCCGTGACTTTTGACCACCAGTCCATTCAGGCCCACTAACATGCCCCCATTGTGCGTATTGGGATCGAGATGAGCGCGCAGCGTCCGCAGGGCGCCTCGAGCCATGAGATAGCCCAGCATCGACATGGGCGAGTTGCGGAACGCACGCCGGAACAGATCGGCGATCAGCATCGATGTGCCTTCCATGGTCTTCAGCGCCACATTACCTGTGAATCCGTCCGTAACATAGACGTCGGCGCTGCCCTTCCCAAGATCGTTTCCCTCGGCGAAGCCCGCGAACTCGAACATCAGGTCGGCGGCGCGGAGCTCTTCGGCGGCTCGCTTGACCTCCTCGTTGCCCTTCAGTTCCTCGGTGCCGATGTTGAGAATTGCGACCTTGGGCCGGCCAAGACCGAGCACGACGCGGGCGTAGGCGGCCCCCATGACGGCGAACTGCACCAGGTTTTCGGCCGAGCATTCCACGTTGGCGCCGAGATCGAGCATGGCGCTTTCCCCGCGCTGGGTCGGCACCAGGGTAACGAGCGCCGGGCGATCGATGCCGGGCATGGTCCGCAGGATAAACTTGGAAAGCGCCATGAGCGCGCCGGTGTTGCCGGCAGAGACCGCTACATGGGCCGTGCCTTCGCTGACCGCCTGGATGGCAAGGCCCATGCTCGACGTCCGGCCCTTGCGCAGCGCCTGGCTGGGCTTCATGGCGCCGTCGACGACGGACTCGGCGTGGACGATGGAGCAGCAGTCTCGGAGCTTCGCGCGCCCGGACAGGCCCGCCTCGAGCCGTGGTCCATCACCGAACAGGATGAAGCGCAGGCCCGGATGGCGTTCGCGCGCCAGCTCCGTGCCGTCGAGAATGACGCCCGGGGCATGGTCGCCGCCCATGGCGTCGAGGGCGATCGTCAGGGCGCCAGCCAATGTGACATCCCCCGCACCCGTTGGTTAGAAGGTCTCGGTCGCCTCGGTAACCTCACGGCCATCATAATGGCCGCATGCGCCGCAGACATGATGCGGCAGCTTGACCTCGCCGCAGTTCGGGCATTCGACGGCCTGCGTGCGCACCAGTGCATGATGCGAGCGGCGCATATTCCGCCGCGAGGGCGTTGTTTTTCTCTTCGGTACCGCCATCTGTCGAACTCTTGCTACTTAGCGCCCCGACCACCGGGGCAGCGTTTAGGCGCCAGAACATACTCAGAATTCTACACGCTTCAAGTTTTGTCTTTCAGTTTCTTCAATACGGCGAATGGATTCGGCGCAATGTTATCGTCCGCGTCATCCTCTTCGGGCAACGCGGGCGCGACGGCACCGGGCGCGCGGGGATAAGGGTCGAGCGCAACCGTCAGATATTGCACGCAGATATCGCCCAGATCGACGATTCCCGCCGTGGCCACCTCCACATCTTCCTCGTCCACGTCCAGATCCAGTTCGGCGCGGGTCTCGGCCTCATCCTCCGTCAACAGCCGGACGTGAATCTCCTCGTCGATCGCCGCCTCGACCGGATCGCCGCTGACGATGCATTCCTGGGTGACCGACGCGGTCATCCTTGCGTCGAACACCGCCGACCGTCCCCGCCGCAGCGGATCGAGCCGGCCGCGAACGGTGAAGTCGCCGAGCCCGAGCAAGCCGAGGCGCCGGGCGATGGCGTCACGCTCGGCCTGGCTCGCAGTGATCTCGATCCCTCGCCCCCCGTCGGGCAGCGAGACGATGTCGAAAGGACGGTGCAGTTCCACAGGAATTCGCGTGGTCATGGACTGTCTCCCGGCGCGGGGGCGAAACTCGCCTCGCCCGCCATCATGGCGGCGATCGGAAATGACCTGAGCGCCGCGTTCTCGCGGCGGACATAGCCCGCAACCAGCGCCAGTGCCGCGGGCGACGGCGGCGCCGAACGATAGAGGTTGCGCGTCAGCGCCTCCTCGAGGGCGGTGCCGCCCTCCTCCAGCGCTTCCTCATAGGCCCTGACCCGGCCCATGAACGCCTTGCCCATCCCCCGCACCTTGCGGCCGATTCCCATATCACCCACGCCCATCTCGCGCAGCGACCGGTCCATGTCGGCGAACATCTCGTCGAACAGCGCCTGTGACAGCGCCTCGCCGTCAGGCCCGCCATCGCGCAGCCGCCGCATGATCAGGAAGGCGTGCAGCACGATCATGTCGAAGCGGCCGTCTATCGTGTCAGGTACGCCGCCCGCCAGGTAGAAGCCCGGCTGTCGGGACTGGGCAACCGCCGTGTTATAGAGCGCGTTCGCGCGCAGCTGGTCCGGTGAGGGCATGAACGCCCGTTGAAGGTTCTTGAGGAACTGTAGCATCTGGCCTATTCCAACTGGCGATCGCCGACCGGCGCGAACGTTGACAGTGCCGGGGTGCGATGCCATTTTCTAGCCCAGCGAATAGGCCCTTGGCCGCGTGCCGTCAACCGGCGGCCGGCATCTCGACATAGAGTGAGTTGGTGAACAGACAGACGCTTCTCGTTGCACTGGGCCTGGTCGCCTCGGCAGTTATCCTGCCGGGCTGCGCCAAGACCGTCGATACCCGCGGATATTTGATGGACGAGGACCTGATCAAGGAGATCAGGCCAGGCGTCGACAACCGGGCGTCGGTCCTCGCCGCGCTCGGCACACCGACGGTGCCCGGCACGTTCGACGACGAGAACTGGTACTACGTGGCCAGGATGCAGGAGAGCTGGGCGTTCTTCCGCCCCGACGTGGTCGACAACCAGGTTCTGCAGGTCTCGTTCGACCAGTCCGGCAACGTCAAGGAAATCTCCCGCGCCGGGATGGAAGCAGCCCGCGAGATCGATCCAGTGGGCGACAAGACGCCGACCCGCGGCAAGGAACTGGGCTTCTTCGAGCAGATCTTCAGCAACATCGGCCGCTTCAGCGGGCCAGGTCCGGCCTCGCCCGGCAACTAACCCTGCGGGGCAGCCCACAAATTTCACCGAGTCCCTGAGCTTGTCGAAGGGCCTGGCACAAGCGTTGGTGCAGGGCCCTTCGACAAGCTCAGCGGCACGGACAGGGTTGTGCCTGCATCGACTCTGGCTTGCCGCGCTTCACGCGCAGGCACGACAGGTAAAAAGAAAAAGGGCCCGGCGGTTTCCCGCCGGGCCCTTCCCTTTGGTGCGTGCGGCTTACGCGCTGTGCGCCAGGATGGCGAGCAGCAGCAGGGCCACGATGTTGGTGATCTTGATCATCGGGTTGACAGCCGGGCCGGCGGTATCCTTGTAGGGATCGCCGACCGTATCGCCCGTCACCGCGGCCTTGTGGGCTTCCGAGCCCTTGCCGCCGTGGTGGCCATCCTCGATGTACTTCTTCGCATTGTCCCATGCGCCGCCGCCGGCGGTCATGGAAATGGCGACGAACACACCGGTGACGATCACGCCGAGCAGCATGGCGCCGAGCGCCGCGAAGGCGTTCGCCTGGCCGGCAATGGCGTTGAACAGGAAATACACCACGATGGGCGACAGCACCGGCAGCAGCGACGGGACAATCATCTCCCGGATCGCCGCCTTGGTCAGCAGATCGACCGAACGGGCGTAGTCGGGCTTCGAGGTGCCGGCCATGATGCCGGGGTTGTCGCGGAACTGGGCCCGGACTTCCTCGACGATGGCGCCGGCCGCGCGGCCGACCGCCATCATGCCCATGGCGCCGAACAGGTATGGCAGCAGGCCGCCGAGCAGCAGGCCGACGACCACGTACGGGTTCGACAGGCTGAAATCCACGCTCACGTCGGTAAAGAAGTGAGCCAGATCCTCGGTGTAGGCGGCGAACAGCACCAGCGCGCCCAGGCCGGCGGAACCGATGGCATAGCCCTTGGTGACCGCCTTGGTGGTGTTGCCGACGGCGTCGAGCGCGTCGGTGACCTTGCGCACTTCCGGCTCCAGCTCGGCCATCTCGGCAATGCCGCCGGCGTTGTCGGTGACCGGGCCGTAGGCGTCGAGCGCCACGACCATGCCGGCCAGCGCCAGCATGGTGCTGACCGCGATGGCGATGCCGAACAGGCCGGCCAGCATATAGGTGCCGATGATGCCCGCGCAGATGACCAGCGCCATCGGCGCCGTCGCTTCCATGGAGACCGCGAGGCCCTGGATGACGTTGGTGCCGTGACCGGTGGTCGACGCCTGGGCGATGCTCTTCACCGGTCGGAAGTTCGTGCCGGTGTAGTATTCGGTGATCCAGATCAGCAGGCCGGTGATCACCAGGCCGATGACCCCGCACCAGAAAAGCGACATGGCGGTGAATTCATGCTCGCCGACGCTGTACATGGTGTCCATGCCGCCCAGGATGTACTGGGTCAGCGGATAGAGCACGATCAGCGACAGCACCGCCGTGGCGATGAAGCCCTTGTACAGCGCGCCCATGATGTTGTTCGAGCTGCCGAGGCGCACGAAGAACGTGCCGATGATCGAGGTGATGATGCAGGCGCCGCCAATGGCCAGCGGGTACAGCATCAGGCTGGTCTGCTGCTCGCCGACGAAGTAGATACTCGCCAGAACCATGGTGGCGACAACGGTCACCGCATAGGTCTCGAACAGATCGGCCGCCATACCGGCGCAGTCGCCGACATTGTCGCCGACGTTGTCGGCGATGGTCGCCGGGTTGCGCGGATCGTCTTCCGGAATACCGGCTTCGACCTTGCCCACCAGGTCGGCGCCCACGTCGGCGCCCTTGGTGAAGATGCCGCCGCCGAGACGGGCGAAGATCGAGATCAGCGATGCGCCGAAGCCGAGGGCGACGAGGCCGTCGATCAGGCTGCGGTCGCCTTCGGGGAAATCCATGCTGAGGAGAAACGCGTAATAGCCGGCGACGCCCAGCAGCGCCAGGCCGGCGACGAGCATGCCGGTGACGGCGCCCGCGCGGAACGCCAGGCTGAGGCCGGCGGCCAGTCCGGTGCGCGACGCTTCAGCCGTGCGCACATTGGCGCGGACCGAAACGATCATGCCGATATAGCCGGCCGCGCCCGACAGCACCGCGCCGATCACGAAGCCCAGCGCGGCGAACTTGCCGAGCGCCAGGAACAGGCCGATGGCGATGAGCACGCCGACGACGCCGATCGTGGTGTATTGACGATTCAGATAGGCCTTGGCCCCCTCCTGGACCGCGGCGGCGATTTCCTGCATCCGCGCGTTGCCGGCGCTGGCTGCGAGAATGGCCCGGCCCGTTACCAGGCCATAGAGCACGGCCAGCAGGCCGCAGCCGATGACCAGCCAAAGTTCAAGTGACATCAGAGACTTCCCTCATTTGTTTGTTCGGCTCTCTTTTCCCGAGACTACACTTTCGAGAACCTGTGGAATCGCCCCATTTTCAAGGGCTTTGTTGCGGGCGGAACTGTGCCGTATCCGCCCCCCAAACGCAAGCGCCGGGCCAGAGCCAGAACGACGCGCGATCGACAACCAGGCGGCACCAGCCGCTCGATCCTCCTCAAGACAGACTGACGCGGTCACGGCGCGCTTGTGCACAAAAGCCAGAAAAAGTGAACGCCGGGTTTCGATCGGGGAAAATACCCTATCGAAACCCGGCGCATATGCCGGCCCAAGTATACCCGGCAAAACTCCTGGCGCTTCCGCCTCGTGGCGAGGCGGTGCAGCCTGTGTTAATTCGCGCTGCCGCGAATCCACTTCGAGATGTCGTTGATCGCGTCGTCGAGAATCTGGGCGACTTCGCTCAGTTCGGCCCACCGGGCCTCACGGGCGAGATACTGCAGACCGGGGAGAAGCGACTGGGCGTTCTCCTGCGCGGTCTCGGCCACCAAACCACTGATACGAGTTTCCGGGGTCATGTTAAGCCACCTTTTCCTGAGTTTCGACGGCAACGAGGTCGTCGGCGGTCTGAAGAACGGAGTACGTGATGCCGAGCTTGCCGCGGACGCGTGCAAGGATTTCCGGCGATACTTTCGGGGCCACGGCGCGGACGGCTTCGCCGCCGATCATCCGGGTCTCACCCAGGACCGTCACCGGCCAGCCGGTGCGCTCCATGAGGATCGTCTGCAGCGCGACGGGCATGAGGATGTAGAACTCGTCGATGCCTTCGCGGATGCCGAACTCGAGATAGCCGCACATCATCTCACCGACCACGCGCGCCCGTTCGGCGTCCGGCAGGTCGGGGTCGACGGCGAGGCGGGTGCCTTCCCAGACCCGGTCCGACTTCACGAGCGGCGCGAAGGTGACCATGTCCGAGAACACTTCCTCCAGCATGTACGGCATGCTGGTCGGGCTGACGCGCGTGACCGCGCGAACGACGCCCTGCTTGTCCCGATAGGTGAGATAGGTCGCGGCGGGCGTGTCGAACTGGTCGAACTCCATGCCGCGATAGCTCGGGACGTCATAGCCCTGCTGCTGAATGAAAACCTTATAACGAAGACGATGCTGCGATGCGATTGCATCGCCAAAGAGGTGCGCGGTTTCGCAGGTTATGCAATCGATCATGGCTCTATCATCAGGTTACGGGTTGAAGCCTGATGACGTTACCCCGCCAGCGCACGCCCCACACCTACGGTACTCCGTAGGGTTTTGCGAAAAAGCACTTACGCCTTGAAATTAAACGGAGATTTGGCCCAGGCGTAACGCGATCGAACCCCAAAACGCCGTTTTCGAGGTCCGCACCTGGTGATAGATAAAAGTTGAATTAGAAAAAACTGCGGCGAAGCTGCAGCAGCTTTATGAAAAGGCGCCTGCCTGGACGGCATTGAATACAGCGAGGTTGGCCTTGTTCCACCCTGCCCGCAAGTCACAAAAACAAGAAGGCCGCGACGGGCTAGGTCACGGCCTTCGGAATGGAATTCTTGCTGTGCCGTTACGGCAGAATCAGGCCCAGATGCAGCGCCTTCACGACCGCGGTGATGCGGCTGTCCACATCCAGCTTCTTGAGCATGTTGCGTACATGGAACTCGACGCCGTGCTCGGAGATACCGATGATCTCGCCGATGGTCCAGTTGCTCTTGCCCTGGGCGCACCAGTGCAGGACCTCGCGTTCCCGCGCGGTCAGCGACACAGCAATCTGATCGCGGCTGCCCGGCTCCTCGAATGACCAGTAGTTCAGGTGGAACTGGTGAACGAGCGCATTGAGCACGCCGAGATGCCGCGGCGCATCGGTGTCACCGACGCTGCTGGCAAGGCCGACGCCGGAGCTCTCACCACGGGGACCATGAAGCGGAATGCCGACACCGTCGATCAGGCCCGCATCCTTGGCGCCTTCCATCAGGTTGCGCTGCTGCTTGGTCATGTGCATGTGCTTGGGCAGGCCGTCCCAGCAGAACGGGCGCGGCGCCACGATGCCGTAGCGCACGACGGGATCGAACTTGTCCCAGCGGTTGGCGGCATACTGGCTCAGCCAGTCGTTGGAATAGTTGGTCAGGACGACGGAGGAGCCTTCCTCCTCGCCTTCGCCAACGGCGCGGGTGCTGTGATACATCACCCTGTCGAACCCGTACTGGCCCACCGCCTGGCGGAACAGCACAAGTGCCTCGTCCCGTGACTGGGCGGCGTTCGAACGTTCGATATACTCCAGGATCTCCATGGGCTTATCCGATCTCAGGAGAAATCAAATGCAGGCGAAGCGCGATAACCACCGCGTGAACTTCGTTCTGCGCGCGGAGACTTTTCGTCGAAGTGCGCATGTGACGACGGAAATCATCAGGCATCATGCCGTAGGCCTTGAGCCGTGCCGGCGTGACGGCGCCTTCGGCCTGCAGCCTCAGGCAGCACTTCTCTTCTTCCGACAACTGCGGCACCGGCAGAATGAAACCGTGCGCCTTGAGCGCCCGTGACGCGAGATCGTAGAATTCGCGGCCCCGGTCGAGCAGATCGCCGGTGGCGACCTCGCCCAGCGCGTGGGGCATCAGGGTCAGCAGCGCCTTTTCATCGTCGCCGCCGCGATAGGGGAGAACCAGGACCGGCGACTGGCTGCCGGCCGGATCGGACCACCAGAAAGCGCCGCGCCCCATGGACTCACCGATGGACAGGGGCGCCAGGACCGTGGCCATGCGGGCGAGGTAGCCCGGCTGGTCTACGATGGACATGCTGGTGAGCGTGATATCGGGACACTCGCCATCATTCCAGACGGTGTAGAGGTGGAATCCGAAGTGCGCGAAGCCCCGCGTTCTCACGAACGCGCCAAACTTGCGCTTGATCCCTTCCAGTTCGCCCACTTGCTCGTACTCGGTCATTACTGATCTTTTGAACCCAGTCCCATGTCAGCGAAATGCTAAGCAACATTTTGCGCGCACACTACGACTCTCGGCCTTCAAGCACGGCCAAACCCCACGATTCCGACACTTTCTGGCCAAAATTGGCTCCTTCGACCGCCGCGGACTCGCCAAAGCGCTTGAAATCCTCCCATCGAGACACGAAAGCAGCAAGGGGCATGCAACCTCTTCGAATCGTTGAAAACAATTTGAAGTAATTTTACCGGTGCCGGAATCCCGTGGTCCGGGGCGTGATATCGCGGCCTGTTCCGTCGATAACCCGAACTCCCTCGCCTGCCTCGATGCTCCCTATCCGGGTAACCGCCAGGTCCACGCCGGATGCATGCCGTTCCAGCTCGCCGATGTTTGCGGGGGGCACGCTGAACACCAGTTCGTAATCGTCGCCCCCGCCAAGGACCGCCTCAATCAGGGCAGGCTCGCGGTCGAGCGCCCGGAGCACCTGGGAAGACATGGGAACCAGCGTCGCGTCAATCACGGCCCCTACCCCCGACACGGCGCACAGATGGCCGAGGTCAGCGACGAGGCCATCGGAAACGTCGAGGCCGGCTGATGCGATATCCGGCAGCGTCGCTCCCAGCGCAAGCCGGGGCAGCGGCAAGCGATAGCGGGAAGCGAGGAAGCCATCGGGATCGTCGACTTCGCCGCGCAGCGCGCGAAGGCCCAGCGCCGCATCGCCGATGGTGCCGGTGACGAACACCACATCGCCAGGCCGAGCGCCCGAACGGCGGAGCAGCCGTCCGGCCCGCGCGAGACCGAACGCGGTCAGCGACAGCGTGAGCGGGCCGGGAGTCGAGGTGGTGTCGCCGCCCAGCAGCGCGATGCCGAATTCCCGCTGATCGGCGGCAAGACCGGCGGCGAAGGCGCGCAGCCAGGCATCGTCGATTTGATGGGGCAGGCTGAGGCCGAGCGCGTAGCCATGCGGTATGGCACCCATGGCAGCGAGATCGGACAGGTTGACCCGGAGCAGCTTGCGCGCCACCAGGTCCGGCGGATCGGTGGGCAGGAAGTGGACCCCGGAGACCATCATGTCCTTGGTAACGACCACGTCGCTGCCCGCAGGCGGCGATATGATGGCGGCGTCGTCGGTCAGTCCGAAGGCGCCAGGCGCGGCAAGCGGCGCGAACAGTTCATGGATGAGTTCGAATTCACCCAGCCGCCGCGTGTCGCCCGGCATGGCGGCCGCTCAGCGGGCCGGTCCGGAACGGACCTGCCGGGAGACGTTGTCCAGGACCCCGTTGACGAAGCCCGGCTCCTTGCCTGTGAAAAAGGCGTGGGCCACGTCCATGTACTCGTTGATGATAACGGCCGTCGGCACGTCCGGGCGGGCGATCATCTCGTAGGCGCCGGCACGGACAACGGCCAGTACGAGACGTTCCAGGCGGTCCATGGTGCGGCTGCCGGTCAGCGCGGCCGCGATGTGTCCGTCGATGACGGCGAGCCGTTCCCAGACGCCGGTGACGATGTCGGCGAACAGAGCCTCGTCAGCCGGGGCATACATCTCGCCATCGTCCATCTCCTTGCCGAGCCGCCAGGCGCGGAACTCGGAAATCACCAAGGCTGGTATGGGCTCGTCGGTCGACGCAAGCTGGTAAAGCGCCTGCACGGCGGCCAGCCGGGAGGCGCTGCGCGAGCCGCCCTTGTCCTTGGGAACACTGGTTTCAGCCATCATGCCGGACCGAATTCCTGCTTCAGCACGATCATCCGGAGCGCCGCGTGCGCCACTTCAGCGCCCTTGTTCTTGCGATCGACGGATGCGCGCGCCCAGGCCTGCTCGCCGTTCTCGCAGGTCAACACGCCGAACCCGATGGCCAGATGGTCGCGGAACGCCAGCTCCTGCAAGCCCCGCGCGCTCTCGCCGCAGACATAGTCGTAATGCGACGTCTCACCGCGGATGACGCAGCCCAGCGCGACGTAGCCATCGTAGGACTTCACCGTGGAGGCTTCCGCCATGGCGATGGCTGCGGGAATTTCGAACGCGCCCGGTACATCGATGATTTCGTAGGTCGCGCCCGCCGCGTCGAGCGCCTGGACGGCGCCGCGTGTCAGCTCTGCGATGATGTCCTGGTAGAACGGCGCGCGAACGACCAGCAGATGGGGTCTAATGGACATCGGCGCTTTCAACCTCGAGCGGTATCTGGTCGACGACGGTCAGGCCGTAGCCTTCCAGGCCGACGATGGTGTGATGGGTGTTGGACAGCAGGATCATGTCCTTGACGCCCACGTCGAGCAGGATCTGGGCGCCGATGCCGTAGTCCAGCAGGCGCGGCGACGCGGTGCCGCCGGGCCTCATCGAGCGCGCGGCGACGGCGCGCGACAGCACCGTCGGCTGGATGCGCGTGAGGATGACGACGACGCCGCGGCCGATCTGACCGATCTTCTTCATCGCATTGTGGAGCTGTCCCGGGCGCGCCGTGACGTCGCCCACGATGTCGGCGAATGTGTCCAGCAGATGCATGCGCACCGGCACCGGTTCGTCGCCGCGGATATCACCCTTGATCAATACCACGTGCTCGGCGTACTCGGCGGTGTTGGCGTAGACCTTCATCTGCCACTCGCCGCCATAGACGCTGTCGAGGGAGGTTTCGGAAATACACTCGACCAGGCTGTCGTGCTTGCGGCGATACGCGATCAGGTCGGCGATGGTGCCCACCTTCAGATTGTGGCGCTGGGCGAAGGCGATCAGGTCGGGCAAGCGCGCCATGCTGCCGTCGTCGTTCATGATCTCGCAGATCACGCCCGCCGGGATCAGGCCGGCGAGCCGCGCCACGTCGACGGCAGCCTCGGTATGGCCCGCGCGCACCAGCACGCCGCCGTCGCGCGCCATCAGCGGAAAGATGTGGCCGGGCACGGCGATATCGTTGGAGCCTTTGGTCGGATCGATCGCCACCGAGATGGTCCGTGCCCTGTCCCGCGCCGAGATGCCGGTGGTGACGCCTTGGCGCGCCTCGATGGAAACGGTGAAGGCTGTCTGGTGCCGCGACAGGTTCTCGGTCGCCATCATCGGCAGGCCGAGGGATTCGATCCGTTCACGCCCCAGCGCCAGACAGATCAGTCCACGGCCGTGCGTCGCCATGAAATTCACCGCGTCCGGCGTCGCCATCTGTGCGGGGATCACGAGGTCACCCTCGTTCTCCCGATCCTCGTCGTCTACGAGGATGAACATGCGCCCGTTACGCGCATCGTCGATGACTTCCTCGATGCTCGACAGGCCCGGATGACGGTCCATGGCTTACTCCCGTTCGTTCAGCCGCGCTACATAGCGCGCGAGCACGTCGACTTCCAGATTGATCCGGTCGCCGGCCGCCAATTTGCCGAACGTCGTCATCTGCTGGGTGTGTGGAATGATGTTGACGCCGAAGCTGTTGCCCTCGACCTCGTTGACGGTCAGCGACACGCCGTTGACGGTGATCGAGCCTTTGCGTGCGACGAACGGCCCAAGATCGGCCGGCACGTCGAACCGGAACCGCAGGGAGTCGCCTTCAGGCGCCACGCTGGCGACCGCACCGACACCGTCTACGTGGCCAAGGACGATGTGGCCGCCCAGTTCGTCGCCCAGCCGCAGCGAGCGCTCGAGGTTGATCGGCGTGCCCTCTCGCCAGGTGCCCAGATTGGTCTTGGCCAAGGTCTCGGCCGACACGTCGACGGCGAACCATCCATCGCCCTTGTCGACAACGGTCAGGCAGGCGCCCGAGCAGGCGATCGACGCGCCGATCTCGATGGTGGCGGTGTCGTAGGCGGTCTCGATCTCGAACCGCGTGTCGCCGCGCGGCTTGATGCTTCGAACTCGTCCGATGTCGGTGATGATGCCGGTAAACATGGCGCCATTAATAGGTGGTGCGGCGGTAGGTTTCCAGCACATCTTGGCCAAGCCGCACCTGCGTATCCGGCATGAAGCGCGGCATGGCGGCGACCTTGACGACGCCAAGCGACTGGACGGCCGTCACCCCGTCGCCGCCGATCACCGCCGCCGCCCGAAACCAGGCGATGCGGTCGACCATGTCGGCGCGCAGCAGGCTGCCGGCGACCGCCCTGCCCGACTCTGCCAGCACACGGGTGACGCCGCGCGCTGCCAGCGTTTGAAGGACGCCCCGCAGGTCCAGGCCGCCATCGGCGGTCGGCACCGTGAACACCTCGGCGCCCGCGTCCGTGTAGCGCTCTCCGAGCACCGCCGCGGCATGGTCGGTGGTGACCAGCCAGAGCGGGACCTTCCTCGCCGTCCGTACGAGCTGGCTGTCCAGCGGCGTCCGCAGCGAGCTGTCGGCCACGACCCGGATCGGGCTCCTGCGGCCCAGTCCCGCAATCCGGCAATCCAGCTTGGGATCGTCGGCCAGCACCGTGCCCACGCCGGTCAGCACGGCGTCATGGGTGGCGCGCAGCAGATGCCCGACCCGGCGTGCGTCATCGCCGGTGATCCAACGGCTGTCGCCGCCGAGCGCACCGATCATGCCGTCGAGCGAGGTGGCGAGCTTCAGGGTCACCATCGGCCGGCCATCGGTGACCCTCCGGAAGAAGCCCTCGTTCAAGGTCCGGGCCTCGGCCTCGCAGACTTTCTCGGCCACCTCGATGCCGGCTGCCCGCAGCCGGGCGACGCCATTCCCGGACACGCGCGGATCAGGGTCCGTGGTCGCGACAACGACGCGTGCCACGCCCGCCGCGATCAGCGCGTCGGCGCAGGGCGGCGTCTTGCCGTGATGGGAACAGGGCTCCAGGCTGACATAGGCGGTCGCGCCCCTGGCGAGATCGCCCGCCTCGCGCAAGGCCTCCGTTTCCGCGTGGGGCCGCCCGCCGGGCTGGGTGAAACCGCGGCCGACAACGCGTCCGTCCCTGACGATGACGCAGCCCACGGCGGGATTGGGCGCCACATTGCCGAGCCCCCGCGACGCGAGGCCGAGGGCGGCTCGCATATGCCAGCGATCGACCTCAGTCGTCGGCGTCGCCATCCAGAGCCCCGATGAACTCCCCGAAATCCTTGGCTTCGCGGAAGTTCTTGTAGACCGAGGCGAACCGGACATAGGCGACCGGATCGAGGCCGGCGAGGCCTTCCATCACCAGCTCGCCAACCAGGTCGGAGGAGACATCGCTCTCGCCCATGCTTTCCAACCGACGGACAATGCCATTGATCAGCCGCTCCACCCGCTCGGGCTCCACCGGCCGCTTGCGCAGGGCGATGTTGATGGACCGCGCCAGCTTGTCGCGGTCGAACGGCACGCGGCGGCCGGTTTTCTTGATCACGGTCAGCTCTCGCAGCTGGACCCGTTCGAAGGTGGTGAAGCGAGCGCCGCAGGCCGGGCAATGCCGGCGCCTGCGAATGGCCGATCCGTCCTCGCTGGGACGGGAATCCTTCACCTGGGTCTCTTCATTTCCGCAGAACGGGCAGCGCATAGGTCCCCCCTAAAAGAGCCGTTCAGGAACTATAGATCGGATAGGCCTTGGTCAGTTCGGCGACCTGTGCCCGGGCCGCGGTCTCGGCGGCGCTGTTGTCGTCAGGATTGGCGGCCAGGCCCTCCAGCACGTCGCTGATCAGGTCGCCGATCTTCTGGAACTCGCGGATGCCGAAGCCGCGGGTCGTGCCAGCCGGCGTGCCGAGCCGGATGCCCGAGGTCACGGTGGGTTTTTCGGGGTCGAACGGGATGCCGTTCTTGTTGCAGGTGATGTTGGCCCGCTCCAGCGCCTGCTCGGCCGCATTGCCCTTGACGCCCTTGGGGCGCAGGTCGACCAGCATCAGGTGGGTGTCGGTGCCGCCCGAGACGATGTCGAAGCCGCGCGACAGCAGCTTCTCGGCGAGCGCCTTGGCATTGGCCACGACCTGCTGGGCATAGAGCTTGAATTCGGGCCGCAGGTCCTCGCCGAACGCCACCGCCTTGGCGGCGATGACATGCATCAGCGGGCCGCCCTGCAGCCCCGGGAAAACCGCCGAGTTGATCTTCTTGCCCAGGTCTTCGTCCATGGACAGGATCATGCCGCCGCGCGGTCCGCGCAGCGTCTTGTGGGTGGTCGTGGTGACGATGTGCGCATGCGGCAGCGGGCTCGGATGTACGCCGCCGGCGACCAGGCCGGCGAAGTGGGCCATGTCGACCATGAAATAGGCGCCGACGCCGTCGGCGATCTTGCGGAACCGGGCGAAGTCGATGATGCGCGGGTAGGCCGAACCGCCGGCGATGATCAGCTTCGGCTTGTTCTCGTTCGCCAGCGCCTCGACCTCATCCATGTCGATGAGGTGATCCTGCTGGCGCACCCCGTACTGCACGGCGTTGAACCACTTGCCGGACTGGGCGGGCGGCGCCCCATGGGTCAGATGGCCGCCAGCGGCCAGCGACATGCCCATGATGGTGTCGCCCGGCTTCACCAGCGCCATCATCACCGCGCCATTCGCCTGCGCGCCCGAATGGGGCTGCACGTTGACGAAGTTGCAGTTGAACAGGCGCTTGGCCCGCTCGATGGCCAGTTCCTCGGCCACGTCCACATATTCGCAGCCGCCGTAGTAGCGCTTGCCCGGATAGCCCTCGGCATATTTGTTGGTCAGCACTGAACCCTGCGCCTCGAGCACCGCCTTCGAGACGATGTTCTCGCTGGCGATCAGTTCGATCTGGTCCTGCTCGCGTTTGAGTTCGCCGGTGATCGACTTCAGCAACTCGGGATCGGATTCGGCGAGACCTGCGGAGAAAAACCCCGAAGGCGCGGCGGTCTTGGAAAGGGCGTTTGTCGACATGGCGATATCCTCAATGCGTCGAGAGCTTCGCGACCCGGCCTGCATGGCGGCCGCCAGCGAATTCGGTATTCAGGAAGGCGTGCAGCGCGTCGCGCGCGGCTTCCAGGCCGATGATGCGCGACCCCAGCGCCAGCACGTTGGCGTCGTTGTGCTCGCGCGCCAGCCTGGCTTCGAGCCCCGAATGGCACAGGGCGGCGCGCACGCCGGGATTGCGGTTGGCGGCGATGGAGATGCCGATGCCGGTGCCGCAGACGACCACGCCGAGATCGGCGCGGCCCGACGCGACCGCTTCAGCGACGGCCCTGCCGAAGTCCGGATAGTCGACGGAGTCGGGACCCGAGGTGCCGAGATCGAGCACATCGTACCCGCCATCGGCAAGGTCGGCCTTCAGGGCATCCTTCAACTGGAAGCCGGCGTGGTCCGCGCCCAACGCGACCAGCCGCTTCGACGAAACATTCGTCATACTCGCCGCCATTCTGCAAACCCGTGACGCAGCCAGAACGGGCCCGTCCCGGAACGCGCGTTCCTACCATATATCGAAAGCGCACACCAAGCACGCGCTAGGTCGTGTGAGCGTAAACCACGGATGCGGATTCGCCGGGGCTCGGATCAGCCGGGCAGGTACCGGTAACGCCCGGTAATTTCGTAGTCGAACAGCATGTCTTCCAGCACGGGTCCCGCGCCGATGTTGTGGACGATCAACGGCCTGGCGCCGTCTGCCGACTTGCGGTCGGTAACCATGCCGATATGCGGCAGGTTGCCCGGCAGGTTCCAGGTCACCAGATCGCCCGGCGCGTAATCGGCTCCCCTCGCCGTCACCGGCAGCGATCTGCCATGCCGGGCGAAGAATACCCGCAGGTTCGGCACCCGGCGGTGATCGATGTTCGGGTCAGGGCGCTTGAGGCCCCAGTTTCCGGGATAGAACTGGAAGGCGGCGCGCATGTCCTCATGGACCAGCCGCTGCAGGTCGATGCCGAGCGCGCGGTAGGCCCGTATCACCTCGTCGGTGCACACGCCGGTCGCGGCAGGCACATCGCCCATGGGATAGGCAATTGTCCTGTAGGCGGGATCGTAGACCACCTTGTGACGCGTCCGATCGAGCGCGGCGGCGACAAGCTGGTCGGCCGTGACCGCCAGGGCGGGAGCGGCCAAGAGCACGAAGGCGGCAAGCGCCGCGACGACAGCGACAGATGTCATGGAAAGGATATCGGAACGCCGCGAGGCGGTATCCAGCGGCCGCCGGAAAACGTGATCAGGCGGCGCGGCTGATCTTGCGGCGATCCCACACCACGTTCAGCGCCGCCACCAGATCGTCCATCATCTCGTCGGTGTGGAACGGGCTGGGGGTGAAACGCAGGCGCTCGGTGCCGCGCGGCACGGTCGGGTAGTTGATCGGCTGGACGTAGATGCCGAACTCGGACATCAGCTCGTCGGACACCTGCTTGCACAGCGCCGCCTCGCCCACCCACAGCGGCACGATATGGCTCGCCGACTCCATCACCGGCAGGCCGGCGTCACGGAACAATTGCTTGAGACGGGCGGCGCGCTCCTGATGTCGGATGCGCAGGTCGTTGGCCTGCTTCAGATGCCGGATGCTGGCCCAGGCGCCAGCGGCCAGCACCGGCGCGAGTGAAGTGGTGAAGATGAAACCCGACGCATAGGAGCGCACCACGTCGACAACCGTCGCCGATCCGGCGATATAGCCGCCCATCACGCCGAACGCCTTGCCGAGCGTGCCCTCGATGACGGTCAGGCGGTGCATGGCGCCTTCACGCTCGGCAACGCCGCCCCCGCGCTCGCCATAAAGGCCGACCGCGTGGACTTCATCGAGATAGGTGATGGCGTTGTACTTGTCGGCCAGGTCGCAGATGGCGTGGATCGGCGAGATGTCGCCGTCCATGGAATAGACGGACTCGAAGGCGATGACCTTGGGCGCGTCCGGATCCGCCTGCTTCAGCAGCGTCTCGAGATGCGCCACGTCGTTGTGGCGGAACACACGCTTGGTCTGGCCGGAATGGCGCACGCCCTCGATCATCGAGGCGTGGTTCAGTTCGTCCGAGAACAGGATGCAGCCGGGCAGGATGCGGCCGATGGTGCTGAGAGTCGCCTCGTTGGAGATATAGCCGGAGGTGAACAGCAGCGCGGCTTCCTTGCCATGCAGATCCGCCAGCTCTTGCTCGAGCAGCACATGGTAGTGATTGGTGCCGCTGATATTGCGGGTGCCGCCGGCGCCGGCGCCACATTCATGCAGCGCCTTTTCCATGGCCGCGATCACATCGGGATGCTGGCCCATGCCGAGATAGTCGTTGGAACACCAGACGGTGATGTCGCGCTCGCCGTCCGCGCCGTAGTGACGGGCACGCGGGAAGCTACCGCGCGCACGCGCGATATCCATGAATACGCGGTAGCGGCCTTCGGTCCTGAGCGAATCGATGGCTTGCCGGAATCTGGCCTCATAATCCATGGCGGCTCCTGAGCCTTCTTGTCGTGACGGATGCTTAACGTAAGCAGCCGTTTGCGCCAAGTCCCTGATACAGATCAATCTAGGCTGAATTGCCCAGCCGGGAAACCAATTATCGGCCTAGCCGCGCGTACCGGAGAGCCTCGGGAAGGCCGGTCAGCGAGATCTTGTGGCTGTCCTTGCGCGCCTTTTCATTCGTCTTGAGTTCAACGAATACGTAGAGCGTCGCGGACTCGGGCGCCTGCAAAACCGCCTCGAGCGCGCGGCGTCCCACCGCGAGCCGCAGGGCGCCGTCGTCGAACTGCTGGTTGCGGCCGACGAACTGTCTCCCCTCTTCCGGCCGACTGCCGTCGCCGCGCAGCGAGATGATCACCTGGGCGGTATCATCCGCTTCGGCAGGTCCGACCCGGATGCCGAGCCGCGGCCGGTTGCCGGGGGAATCGATGATGGTCTCGACGACCACGCCGGTCTTGCCCGTACGGCCCTTGTGAACGACGCGCCAGCCCTCGTCGATGCGGTCATGTTGCAACGTCACGGCACACCAGGCCTCCTCCGGCCCGAAGCAGCGGAGACCCTCGGCCCGCGCGGCAGGCGCGGCAACCAGCAGGACAAGGCAGGCGACAATCAGCGAACGCACGAATCTAGCCTCGGATTATGTTCAGGGCAGGATATAGGACCGTTCGGCGCGGCGTCTAAATTTAGGCGCAATTCATCGCGGCGGGATCGATCCGGTCGAACGACGTCGCCACCGGCCAGCCCGCAAGGTCGAAACTGTTCCCCGGCCGATCGAGGCCGATCACGCTCAACCCCGCCTGGCGCGCCCCGGCAAGCTCATCGGGGTTGTCGGACAGAAAAAGCAGTTCGCCGGGCGCCAGACCGATCTCGGCCGCGATACGGGCATAGGACGCCGGGTCCTTCTTGCCCCCGACCCGCGTGTCGAACCAGCCCGAGAACAGGGGCGTCAGGTCGCCCGCCTCCGAATGACCGAACAGCAGCTTCTGCGCCTCGACCGATCCTGAGGAATAGACGCAGAGGGTCAGCCCCTCGCCTCTCCAGCGCCGCAAGCTGGCCGCCACGTCGGAATAGAGATGCCCCTTCGGGCCGCCGCCCTCATAGCCTTGCTTCCAGACCATGCCTTGCAGAGTCTTGAGCGGCGTCACCTTGCGGTCCTCGTCCATCCAGCGCAGCAGCGCGGCAATACAGCCGTCGAGCGTCAACGTGGGGTTGCCTGCTTCCTTGCGGACATCGCCGAGCAGGTCGGCGAGCGCATCGGCATTCTCCCGCACATAGTCCGGGATGTGTTCGCGCGCATAGGGGAACAGCACGTCGTAGACGAACGACACCGAGGTGGTCGTGCCCTCGATGTCGGTGACGACGGCCCGGATCGCCATCAGGCGGTTTCGTATCTGGGAAACTCGGCGCTGTAGCTGGTGCCGGTGAAGCTGGCCACCCAGCCGTCAGGCGACATGAACAGACGAAGCGCCGTGAAGCGCGGCCGCGGCCCCATATCGAACCAGTGGGTCGTGCCCGCCGGCACGCTGATGAAGTCGCCGGCCTCGCAGAGCACCATGTAAACCTTGCCGCCGATGTGCAGGTAGAACATGCCCGATCCCTCGGCGAAGAACCGCACCTCGTCCTCGGCATGGGTGTGTTCGTCGAGGAACTTGCCGCGCATGGCGGCGCGATTCTCGTTGTCGGGCAACACGCGGACGATGTCCCAGGACTTGTAGCCCTCTTCCGCCACCAGCCGGTCGATGTCGGGCTGGAAGACGGCGAGCACGGCCGCGTCGTCGGCCTGCCCGGGAATCTCGCGCAGCGCCGTCCACTGCTCGAAGCGAATGCCGACCTCATTCAGCCTGGCGGCGATCGCTTCGTTGTCGTCGGAATGGAACAGCGGTGTCGCCGGATCGGCGTCGTCATAGACCGTCAGCGTGCCCATCGTGAACGCTCCAGTTCATAGGCCATCAGTTCCTCGACAGCTTCCGTGGTGTAGCGCGCCGCGTCAACGGTTGCACCACCCACCGTCAGCCCGTGGCCGCGCACCAGGTAGACCGCCGGCGCCTGGGGATTATTCTCGAACCAGCTATCCACCTTCCGCTGCAGCGCGGGCATGTCTTGGGTGTTGTTGTAGATCGGCAGCGCCACGACGGCTTCATGCGTCCTGACGCCGGGAAACGCCTTGACAAACTCATAGCCGGTCAGGGTCACCACGACCGCTGACGGAACCATGAGGCTGTAGAGCACGCTGGCGCGCGGATGGCTGTGCAGGATGGCGTTGACCTCAGGGCGCGCGCGGTAAAGGCCTGTGTGCAGCAGCGTCTCGGCCGAAGGCGCCTTGCCGTCGAGCGACGCGCCGTTCATGTCGACGCGCATGATGTCGTCGGCGACCAGGTCGCCCTTGTGCCGGCCCGACACGGTGATGGCCACACTGCCATCATCAAGCCGGTACGACAGGTTGCCGCCCGTCGCCGCCACCCAGCCGCGCGCGTCGAGGCGGCGGCCGGCATCCAGCAACTGTCCGATGGCCTGTTGGTAAGAAAGTGTCATGAGCCGGTTCTAACACTTCAGCTCAAATGGGTGAAGATCGGACCCATAAACACAGCCGTCATCCCGCTGGAGAGCGGGATCCAGACCTTGCGAACTAACCGGCGCGAAGCGCGCCGTACTGCCAAGTCTGGATGCCGCCCTTCGGCGGCATGACGGCTAAAGGAGTGTCCTAGAGGCGACCGGCCAGCATCTTGATGATGCCCGAGAAATCCAGGCCGCCATGACCGTCGGCGGAGAGCTTGCCGTAGAGTTCTTCCGACTGGTGGCCCAGCGGCGTGTTGGCGCCGACGCTCTCGGCGGCTTCCTTGGCGAGACGCAGGTCCTTCAGCATCATGTCGACGGCGAAGCCCGGCTTGTAGTCGTTGTTGGCCGGCGACGTGGGCAGCGGGCCCGGTGCCGGGCAATAGGAGGTCATCGACCAGCACTGGCCGGACGAGACCGACGAGATGTCGAAGAAGGTCTTGGCGTCGAGGCCCAGCGCCATGGCGAGGTTGAATGCCTCGGAGGTGCCGATCATGCTGATGCCGAGCAGCATGTTATTGGCGATCTTCGCCGCCTGGCCGTTGCCCGGGCCACCGGCATAGAAGATCTTCTTGCCCATCAGGTCGAGGATCGGCTTGGCCTTGTTGAACGCTTCCTGCGAGCCGCCGACCATGAAGGTCAGCGTTCCGGCCTGGGCGCCGCCGACACCGCCGGACACCGGTGCGTCGACCATGTCGAGGCCCTTCTTGGCGGCCATGGCGATCACGTCGCGGGCCGACTGCACGTCGATCGTCGAGCTGTCTATGATCAGCGTGCCCGGCGAGGCGTTGTCGAACACGCCGCCCGCGTCGCCATAGACGCCGCGGACATGCTTGCCGGCGGGCAGCATGCTGACGATCACGTCAACGTCCTTGCCAGCCTCGGCCGCGGTCGCCATGGCAACGGCGCCGTTCGCCACGGCGCGGTCGAGTGCTTCCTTAGACAGGTCGAACGCCTTCAGGCTGTGGCCGGCCTTCAGCAGGTTGTTGGCCATGTGGCCGCCCATGTTGCCGAGGCCGATGAATCCGATCTTCGCCATGTATCTCTCCCGTTTGAGGGACGCCTCCCTCGTCTAGCCAGCGTGCGGACGCCACTCTGCGGCAGCGGTCCGCGTTATGAATAATCAGTCGACCCGCTCGCCCGGCGCGCCTTCGAAATGGAGGTCGCTTTTGCCAAGCGGCGCGAAATAGGCGTCGATTTCGGCATCCGAAACGTGGTCCAGGCTATCCGGAACCCATTTCGGCGCATTGTCCTTGTCGACGATCACGGCGCGCACGCCCTCGTAGAAGTCGTGCCCATCCATGGTGCGGGTGACCATACGGTATTCCATCCGCATGCACTCATCGAAATTCGACTGGGCGCCCCGGCGCATTTGCTGGAAGGTGAGCTTCAGGCTGGTGGGCGATTTCTTCGACAGCGTGTCGAGCGTCTTCAGCGCCCAGTTCGAGCCGTTCAGCCTGAGGCTGTCCATGATCGCCTCGACCGAGTTCTCGCGGAACACCACGTCGATCTGGCCTTCCAGCAGCTTCACGTCCGACACGCCGGGATCCTCGTGGAAGCTCTGCAGGATTTCGGCGATGGTTTCCTTGTCCTTCAGGTCGGCTTCTTCCAGCGCCTTCTGCAACTCCGGCAGCCGCGCCGACGGCGTGTGGCTGGTGGAGATGCCCAGATGGAACGCATCGGCCGCCTTCAGCCGGTCGCCCGTGAGCGCCGAATACATGCCGGTCTCGCCGGGACAGCGCGGCATGAAGTAGGAACCGCCCACGTCCGGGAACAGGCCGATGCCGGTTTCGGGCATGGCGTACATGATGCGCTCGGTGCCGACGCGGAAATCGCCATGCACCGACAGGCCGCAGCCGCCGCCCATGGTGATGCCGTCGATGAACGCGATGTAGGGTTTGGGATAGTTCTTGATGTAGCGGTTCAGCCGGTACTCGTCCCAGAAGAAGCTGAGCGCCCTGGGCCGGTCCTCGATGCCGTTATTGCGCAGCCACAGGATGTCGCCGCCGGCGCAGAACGCCTTCTCGCCGGCGCCGACGATCAGCACCGCCTGCACCTCGGGGTCGCTGGCCCACTCGATCATCTTCGGGTGGATCTGCAGCACCATGGGCTGGTTCAGCGCGTTGAGCGCCTTGGGCCGGTTGAGGGTGATGATACCCAGCCCGCCGCGCTTCTCGAACAGGACCTCAGGTTCGTCGGTCATGTTTTCCCCTTCGATGTCAGAAATGGCGATGTCGGAAAATCAATCAGCCGTCCTTGAGGATCTGGCGGGAGATGATCACACGCATGATCTCGTTGGTGCCTTCGAGGATCTGGTGCACCCGCAAATCGCGCAGGAACCGCTCGATCGGGTACTCCTTGATGTAGCCGTAGCCGCCGTGCAGCTGCAGCGCATCGTTGACGATGTCGAAGCACACGTCGGTGGCGAAGCGCTTGGCCATGGCGGCCTTGGTGGTGGCGCCGGGCAGCTTCTCGTTCACCGCGACGGCGGCCGAGCGGATCATCAGCCGCGCGGCTTCCAGGTCAGTCGCCATGTCGGCCAGCTTGAACTGGGTGGCCTGGAAATCGGCGATGGCCTGGCCGAACTGCTTGCGCTCCTTGGTGTAGGCGATGGCCCGCTCGAGGCAGGCGCGCGCGCCGCCCAGCGAGCAGGCGCCGATGTTGAGGCGGCCGCCGTCCAGCCCCATCATGGCGATCTTGAAGCCCTCGCCTTCCGCGCCGATGCGGTTGGCGACGGGCACCCGGCAATTGTCGAAGTTCACCATCGACGTGGGCTGCGATTTCCAGCCCATCTTCTTTTCCTGAGCCCCGAACGACAGGCCCGGCGTGCCGTTCTCGACGACGATGCAGGAGATGCCCTTGGGACCGTCCTCGCCGGTGCGGACCATGCAGACATAGATGTCCGAGCGGCCGCCGCCCGAGATGAACGCCTTCGAGCCGTTGAGCACGTAGTGGTCGCCGTCGCGCACCGCCTTGGTGCGCAGGCTGGATGCATCGGAGCCGGCGCCCGGCTCGGTCAGCGCATAGGACGCGATCAGTTCCATGGTGGTCAGGCGCGGCAGCCACTTCTGGCGCTGCTCCTCGGTGCCCCAGTTGTCGATCATCCACGAGGCCATGTTGTGGATCGAGATGAACGCCGCCGTCGACGGGCACGCCGCCGACAGCTCCTCGAAGATGATGGTGGATTCGAGCCGGCCGAGGCCCACGCCGCCCACATCGTCGCGCACATAGATGCCGGCGAAGCCCAGTTCGGCCGCCTGGCGCAGTTCCTCGACGGGGAAGTGCGACTCCTCGTCCCAGTGAGCGGCATTCGGCTCCAGCACGTCCTTGGCGAAGGCGCGCGCCGTGTCCTGGAACAGGCGCTGGTCTTCGTTGAGTTCAAAATCCATTCCATCCTCCGGCAGTCGCAGGACGCGCACCCTTGCGCGGGCCCACTATTTCGCGGGGCAATTCATACATGGGCGGTCGTTGCGACAAAAGGCAGAAAAGCGGCCATCCGGCCAAATCGCGCCTGCCGAAACGACAGCGCCCCGGCCCTGCTGCCAGGACCGGGGCGCCGGAAACGCGATGTTGAAGGCTTAGCTGGCCTTTTCGAACTTCTGGATGATGTCCTTGCCGAACAGCTCTTCGTCCGACGGGATCACCTTGGTAACGGCCAGCGGCTTGGAGACCCATGTCTCGTTGATCAGGTCGCGCCACGAGATGTTGTTGTTCGTGCCGTTGCCGCCCCACGAGCCGCAGCCCAGCGAGAAGGTCTGGCGCATGCCGTTCCAGAGGTTGCCCGAGTTCGACGCGGCCTGCGGCTGGTTGACCATGACGCGCGAGGTCTTGGTCGCGTTGGCCAGCTTCAGGATGTTCTCGTCGCTGTTCGAGTAGATGCCGCAGGAATGGCCCTGGCCCTGATAGGACTGGATCTGGTTGGTCTTCAGGATGGCCTCGTCGATGTCCTTCACGCGGTACAGCGCCATGACGACCGACAGCTTCTCGCCCGAGAACGGGTGATCCGGGCCATAGCCGGTTTCCGGCACGATGAAGAAGGTCTTGCCTTCCGGCAGGTTGATGCCGGCCATCTCGGCG
Organism: Rhizobium sp. Q54; assembly: GCA_945907245.1. Lineage (GTDB taxonomy): Bacteria > Pseudomonadota > Alphaproteobacteria > SMXS01 > SMXS01 > RI-34. The sequence goes on along the minus strand of CAMDTB010000029.1, from coordinate 3,172 downwards.
ATCTTGGTCGCGGGCTGGGCAACGATGGCCGTGTTCAGGTGGCCGTCATGCCAGATGGTGTGCTGCAGCTTGTCCTTCTCGGCGGCGTTGACGACATAGCCGCCCTTGCCTTCGAGCTTGGCGACCATCTGGTCGTAGATCTTGTCGACCAGCACGACCGAGTTGTCGGACGAGCACGAAGCCGCCAGGTCGAGGGTCTTGGAGATGCGGATCTTCTCGGCCGCGTCATCGAGGTCGGCGGTGTCGTCGACGGTGATGACCGCGTTGCCGACGCCGACGCCCAGCGCCGGGGTGCCCGACGAATAGGCCGCGGTGACCATGGCGCCGCCGCCGGTGGCCAGGATGCGGTCGCACTGCTTCATCAGCTCGTTGGTCTTCTCGAGCGACGGCGTGTCGATGCCGATGACCAGGTCGGCCGGCGCGCCCATGGCGACGATGGCTTCACGCATCAGGTCGCAGATCATCTTGTTGGTCAGCTTGGCGCGCGGGTGCGGCGCCACGATGATCGAGTTGCGGCCCTTCACGGCGTGGATCGCCTTGATCACCGGGGTCGCTTCCGGGTTGGTCGACGGCGCCAGGGCGCCGATGACGCCGACCGGCTTCGCGATCTTGATGATGTTGCGTTCCTTGTCCTCTTCGAGGATGCCCACCGACTTGTCATTGATGATGTCCATCAGGGTGGCGCGGGTCTTGCGCGAGATCTTGAGGAACTTGCCGTCGTAGTTGCCCAGCTGGGTTTCGTCCACGGTGAACTGCGCGATCTTCTCGGCGACGCCGGGTTTCGCGACGGCCCACACCATGGCGCGGATCAGCGCGTCGACCTGCTCCTGGGTGTAGTTCTCGATCTGAGCCTGCGCCTTGCGCGAGCGCTCGACGAGGGCGGCGATTTCCTGGGCGGGCGACAGCTCCGTATCGGAAACCAACTGCGACATCTGTGTAGCCAACTGAGTTCTCCCGTTTAAGCGGCGGGGTTTCTCTCCAAAACCGGCCGCATGCATCAAGGGTGCAAATCACACGAAATTACGGCGCAGACTCTACACAAGACATATTTGCGGGGCCATGCGAAATTACTCGCCGAACCCCTGCAAAAATCCACAGAAATGGGTCCGCGCATGTTCAATTGGGATGATTTGCGTTACGTGCTCGAGTTGTCAAGGCGGGGCCGGCTGGCCGCTGCGGCACGGGCATTGCAGGTGGATCACACGACCGTCGCCAGACGGGTCGCCGTGCTGGAAAACACGTTGAATACCAGACTGTTCGACCGCACGCCCCGCGGCTACGTGCCGACCAAGGCCGGCACCGCCCTGCTCGCCTATGCCGAGCGGATCGAGGCTCAGTCGATCAAGCTGTACGAGGACGTGTCGGGCGAGGATGCAACGCTGACCGGCACGGTACGCATGGCCGCCACCGAGGGTCTGGCCATCGAATTCCTGGCCAAGCACATCGGCAAGCTCCGCGACCGGCATCCCGGCATCAGGGTCGAGCTGGTGGCCAGCACGCCGTTGCTCGACCTGTCACGGCGCGAGGCCGACCTCGCCATCACCCTGTCGCGGCCCCAGTCCGGACGGCTGATCGCCTGGAAGCTGGCCGACTACGCGCTGGGGCTGTACGCCACGCCTTCCTATCTGCGCAAGAAGCGGCCGATCCGTTCCAAGCGCGACCTCAACGACCACGACCTGATCTGGTACATCGACGATCTGGTCACCCTGCCCCAGCTCCGCTTCCTCGACGACATCGTCAAGGAGCCGCATATCGTGTTCGAATCCACCAGCGTGGTGGCGCACTTCAACGCGGCGCTGTCGGGCCTGGGGCTGGCGTTCCTGCACTGCTTCGCCGCCGAGCCCGACCCCAACTTCGTCCGCGTGCTGCGCAACGACGTGGAGATCAAGCGCGAGTTCTGGTTGGTGGTGCATGAAGACCTGCGCCATGTTGCACGCGTGGAAGCGGTGTGCGACTTTCTCACCGATCTCCTGAAAAAGAACCAGGCCCTGCTCATGGGCCGCACCTGACGGAACCCGATGACCGGCCGACCCGCCTCCCCGAGCTTTCCCACGACCCGTATGCGCCGCAACCGCCGGACCGAGTGGTCCCGGCGGCTGGTCGCCGAGAACATGCTGACGGTCGACGACCTGATCTGGCCGCTGTTCGTGCTGGAAGGCGAAGGCGTGCGCGAACCGGTCGCGTCCATGCCGGGCGTCAACCGGCTGAGCGTCGACATGGCTGTGGATGCGGCCGCACGGGCGGCCAACCTGGGCATCCCGGTGATCGCCCTGTTCCCGCAGACGGCGGTCGCGCTGAAGACCGCCGACGCCCGCGAGGCGCTCAACCCTGACAACCTGGTGTGCCGCGCGGTCCGCGCTATCAAGGCCGAGGTACCCGACATCGGCGTCCTCTGCGACGTGGCGCTCGATCCCTATACCGACCACGGCCATGACGGCCTCATGGTCAACGACGAGATCGCCAACGACCCATCGATCGAGATGCTGGTCCAGCAGGCGCTGGTGCAGGCCCGCGCCGGCTGCGACATCATCGCGCCCAGCGACATGATGGATGGCCGCATCGGCGCGATCCGTCACGCGCTCGACGCCGCCGGCTTCCAGAACGTGCAGATCATGGCCTATGCGGCCAAATACGCCTCGGCGTTCTACGGCCCGTTCCGCGACGCCATCGGTTCGTCGTCGGCGCTCGGCAAGGCGTCCAAGAAGACCTACCAGATGGATCCGGCCAATGGCGACGAGGCGCTCCGCGAGGTCGCGCTCGACATCGCCGAGGGCGCCGACATGGTGATGGTGAAGCCGGGCATGCCCTACCTGGACATCGTCCACCGGGTGAAGCGCGAATTCGGCGTGCCGACCTTCGCCTACCAGGTGTCGGGCGAGTACGCCATGATCGCCGGCGCCATCCAGAACGGCTGGCTCGACCGGGACCGGGTGATCGTCGAGAGCCTGCTCGCGTTCAAGCGCGCCGGCGCCGACGGCATCCTCACCTACTTCGCCGAGGAAGTGGCCGAGAAGCTGGCGCGGTAGTTCTCGTTGTCATCCCGGCGAAGGCCGGGAGATGGATTCACATTTGAAGTGCAACAGTTGGCTGCAGAAGAGTTCTGCAGGGGTTTTGAAGTCGAGGCACTTTCGAGGTGTGTTGTTGTAGAGGCTGACGATGGCGTTGAATCGTT
>CAMDTB010000028.1 GCA_945907245.1 Rhizobium sp. Q54 | reverse complement strand
TGGCTCTCCAACCGGGTCTTCACCTCATATGACAACATCGTCGACCACTGCTGCGAGGCTTGGAACAAGCTCGTCGATCAGCCTTGGCACATCATGACCATCGGGCGGCGCAAGTGGGCGCATGGGTCATGATCAATGCAGGTTGGTATAAATCGTGCCTCGCCGAAATGAAGTGGCGGTGCGAAAGCGTACACGCCCGACAGAATGTTACCAGTTTATAGCAATCGGAACACCAACGCGACGAGTTCGCGCAGGCTGCGTTCAGCCCTTGGCGGCCTTGGCCGCCGCCATGCCGTCGAGCACCAGCTGCTGGGCGTCCTCGACGTCGAGCCACTTGGCGATGGTCACCCACTTGCCCTTCTCAAGGTCCTTGTAATGCTGGAAGAAGTGGCCGATCTGCTCGACCAGGATCGGCGGCAGGTCGCGGTACGACTTGATGCCGGTGTAGAACGGGTGGAGCGCGTCGACCGGCACGGCGAGGATCTTCTCGTCGGCGCCGGCCTCGTCCTGCATCACCAGCGCGCCGATCGGGCGGCAGCGGATCACCGCGCCCGGCACCACCGGCACCTGGCTGATCACCACCACGTCGCACGGGTCGCCGTCCATGGACAGGGTATGCGGGATGAAACCGTAATTGCCCGGATAGTACATGGCGGTGTGCAGGAACCGGTCGACGAACAGGGCGCCCGAATCCTTGTCCAGCTCGTACTTCACCGGCACCCCGCCCAGCGGGATTTCGATGATGACGTTGATGTCGCCGGGCGGATTGACGCCGGCCGTGATCTTGTCGAGGTTCATCTGCGCTCCTTGATCGCTCTTCTTGCGGCGGATGGAGCGGCCAACGGCCGCGCCACGCCTGAGGACGCCCCCAGACTGCCCGCCGTTTCGCGCAGCTTGTTACCGGCAAGAGCCGCCGATTGACAGCCCGAAGTGGCGGTCAGGCCCCGATCTTGCGGGCCATCTCCCATGCCTTTTCTGCAAGGGGACGCGCCTGCCGGCCGGATTCGGCCGCCTTGGCGCTCGCCGCCGTGCCGGCTTTGACCCGGCCCATGATGCCCTGGGAAATCGCCGCCAGCCGGAAGATGTTGTAGACGAGGTAGTAATCCCAGTTGTCGATGCCCGCGCGGCCGGTGCGCTCGCAATACATCCGGATGTACTCGTCCTCGGTGGGGATGCCCAGCTCGCGCACGTCGCGGTGGACGAGGCCCGTCGTGTTGGCCTGCGACACCAGGTGATAGGGCATGCAGTTGTAGCTGAAGTCGGCCATGGGATCGCCGATGGTCGACAGCTCCCAGTCCAGGATGCCGATGACCCGCGGCTCGGTCGGGTGGAAGATCATGTTGTCGAGCCGGAAGTCGCCGTGGACGACGCACGGGCCGTGATCCGGCGGCAGATTGGCCGGCAGCCAGTCCATCAGCTTGTTCATGGCTTCGATTTCCTCGGTCTCGGACAGCCGGTACTGCTTCGACCAGACGTGGATCTGGCGGGCGATGTAGTCGCTGGCCTTGCCGAAATCCTCGAGCCCGATGGCGCGGAAATCGGCCTTGTGCAGCCGGGCCAGCGCGTCGACCATGCCTTCGTAGATGGCGCGGCGGCCTTCCTTGGGCACTTCCGGCAGGTCCGGCGTCCAGAAGATGCGGCCGTCGACGCAATCCATGATGTAGAACCAGGTGCCGACCACCGAGTCATCGGTGCACAGCGCGTAGGTCTTCGGCACCGGCACGTCGGTCTTGCCCAGCGCGGTGATCACCTTGTACTCGCGGTCGACGGCGTGGGCCGACTTCAGCAGCTCGCCCGGCGGCTTGCGGCGCATGACATAGCGCTTGCCGCCCGCGTCCAGCATGAAGGTGGGATTGGACTGGCCGCCCTTGAACTGGGCCACGTTGAGCTGGCCGGAGAAGCCCTCGACGTTCTTTTCCATGAACGCCTGCAGCTTCGACACGTCGAAGCGGTGCTGCTCGCGCACCTCCTGTGTGCCGGAAAATTCGGTCGCGCGGTCGATCGCCATGCCTGTCCCCGTTACTGACGGTTGTGGTGCCCGAGGGCACGGCCTTTTTTAGCGCAATTGCGCGGGGTGTAAAGCGGCGGGCAATGGCTTTGGAACTGGGCGTCCGAACATTTGCCTGCGTTGACGCGGCCCTTTGGGGCAGCGTAGATGGGCCTGTTGAGACACATCACCTCGTTACAGGCCATTTTCACCCGCGAGAAGTTTCGATGATTCCAGTTCGCACGACGGATCCGACGGCACTTGATCAAGTCGCCATTCGGGCGGCAATTGACGACGGTCGCACACCGGTGATCCAGTTTTCCGAACCTCCTGGTTCCTCGGGCCTGTTGCGCACTCTGAATCAACTTTGCATCGAGCTCGGCGATCGGATTCAAGTCCGCTTCTTTGGCTACTACGGACGGCGATATGATGCTTCCGTTCTTTCCTCGCTGCCCGACGTCCGGTGGCTGTCGGTGGACTCGCTGGACCAGATCGAAAACGAGTCCCACCTCTGCCGCCTGGAAAAGCTCACGCGTCTTGCGTTCGGGGTTTACAATTTCGACCACCCACGGTTTCTCGAACATCTACCCCTAGAAAATCTGACCCACTTGACCTTGGTCGAAAACAAGAAGCGCAATTTTGATTTGATGCCGCTCGGCAGGGGAGAGGCAATTACCGACCTGTTCATCAACGGTCATACTAAGAATATCGGCGCCATTGCAGTTCTGCCGAAACTCAAGACCCTTGGTTTGAGCGCGATCAAGAACCAGCAGGAATTGGGGTTTCTTTGTAAACTGGCAGACCTGCAGGCCCTGACTTTAATTCTCGGCGGCCGGCAAACCTTCGACGAATTCAGCCACGCCGGACTGCAAGAGCTGACGATCATCCGGTTACGCGGGCTGGAGACTCTTGGCGACCTCGGCAGATTTCCCAATCTGAGAAAACTGCATCTCGAAGACCAGCTGCAGATAGGGTCCATCTCCTTTGAGGGAGCGCGCCTGACCGGCGTGGAAATCATAAACTGCAAGAATCTGGAAGCGCTTGTGGATTTGGATGCACTGTCCAGCATCGAAAGCCTCCGGATATCTGGCACAAAGCTTGATCTCGACGCGCTCGCTGTGCGCGACTGGCCTGCATCACTTGATGTCCTGGCGCTGTACTCAGGCAGCCGGACGTGGAATGCCCGGACCCGCGCTGCCCTCGACAAACGCGGCTTTCGCGAGCGGTCGACGTCGCCGAAGCATCCGGCCCACTAGGTTTAAAATCGCGAACAGCAAGGCTTCGCGCCTACGTCATTGTCCCTATTGGACGAAGCCGTCAATCCGGGTCACCGTGGGCCAAGGCGACAGGAGTACGGCGTGACGATTGGTTCGGGACGAGTGAAGGCGCTGTGGCGTCATCCGGTGAAGTCCATGCAGGGCGAAATGCCGGACACCGCATGGTTCGACGAGAAGGGGATGCTGGGTGACCGGGCCTATGCGGTGCTCGACATGATGAGCGGCATCGTCGCCAGCGCCAAGCACCCCACCAAATGGGGCAAGCTGCTGACCTGCCGCGCCACGTTCGTCGCCGAGCCCGAGCCGGGCCGGCCGCTGCCGCCGATCCGCATCGTGTTTCCCGACGGCACCGAGATCGCCAGCACCAACGACGCCGTGGACGACATGCTGTCGGCCTATCTGGGCCGCGAGGTGCGGCTGATCTCGAAGCCGCCCGCCGCCGCCGAGCGCGAGGCCGACCGTACCGAGGGCGACCTGGGCAGCGCCAAGGACGTGCGGCAGGAAGCGCTGGGGCTGGCCGCGCCCGGCACGTTTCTCGACTTCGCGCCGATCCATGTGCTGAGCACCACCACGCTGGAGAGCCTGGCCGCGCGGACGCCGGACAGCCGGTTCGACCCGCGCCGCTTCCGGCCCAACATCCTGATCGAGGGCGACGGCTTCGCCGAGCACGAATGGCCAGGCTCGAGCGCCGCCGTCGGCCCGCTGGAGATGAAGTTCATCGACCCGACGCCGCGCTGCGTGATGACGACCCTGGCCCAGGCCGACCTGCCGCGCGACCCGGCGGTGTTCGCCGCCGCCGCCCCGGTGAAGGCCCGCAGCATCACCTTCGCCCCGGGCGAGATGATGTCGGTGATCGCCGGCGTCCATGCCTGCGCCGTCAACGAGGGCGTCATCGCGGTGGGCGACAGGCTTTATGGGCTGACGTGATCGCCCAGACCGCCGCTACCGTCCAATCGCCCGCCAGCCGATGTCCCGGCGGCAGAAGCCATCCGGCCAGTCGATCCTGTCGACCGCCTCGTAGGCTTTTTCCCGCGCCTCGGCGATGGTCTTGCCGAGGGCGGTGACAGCGAGGACGCGGCCGCCGGTGGCGACGACCTTGCCGTCCTTCATCGCGGTGCCGGCGTGGAACACCTGGACGCCGTCCTTGCCGGCCTCGTCGAGGCCGCCGATGACGGTGCCTTTCTTGTAATCCCCCGGATAGCCGTTCGCCGCCACCACCACGGTGAGCGCCGGCTCGTCGCGCCAGCGCAGGTCGAAATTGGCGAGCTGGCCGTCGGCGGCGGCGATCAGCGCGGGCAGGATGTCGGACTTCAGGCGCATCATCAGCACCTGGCATTCCGGATCCCCGAAACGGACATTGTATTCGATGAGTTGCGGACCCTTGTCGGTGATCATCAGCCCGGCGAACAGCACGCCGCGGAACTCGCGGCCTTCCCGGTGCATGGCGGCGACCGTGGGATTGATGATGCGGTCCATCACCGCATCGATCATCGCCTGGGTCATCACCGGCGCGGGCGAGTAGGCGCCCATGCCGCCGGTATTCGGGCCGGTGTCGCCGTCGAAGGCCCGCTTGTGGTCCTGGGCGGTGGCGAGCGCCAGGGCGTGCTCGCCGTCGACCAAAGCGAAGAAGCTGGCTTCCTCGCCGATCATCCATTCCTCGATCACCACCTCGGCGCCGGCGGCGCCGAACTTGCCGCCGAAGATCTCGTCGATGGCCGACAGCGCCTGTTCCTCGGTCTCGGCCATGATCACGCCCTTGCCGGCGGCGAGGCCGTCGGCCTTCACCACGATCGGCGCGCCCTTCTCCCTGACGAACGCCTTGGCCGACGCGGCGTCGGCGAAGCGGCCATAGGCGGCGGTGGGGATGCCGTATCTGGCGCACAAATCCTTGGTGAAGCCCTTGGAGCCTTCCAGCACCGCCGCGTCGGCGCGCGGGCCGAACGCCATGATGCCGGCTTCCGCCAGCCGGTCGACCAGGCCGGCGACCAATGGCCCTTCGGGCCCGACCACCACGAAGTCGATGGCCTCGTCGTTGCAGAAATTCACGATCCCGGCGATGTCGTCGGCGGCGATGGGCACGCATTCGGCGTCCCGCGCGATGCCGGCGTTGCCGGGCGCGCAGTACAGTCTGGAGCACAGCGGCGAGGCGGCGATGGCCCAGCAGAGGGCGTGCTCGCGGCCGCCCGAGCCGACGACGAGAACCTTCATGCCGCTCTCCTTTCATCCGGGGAGCGGCTCTTGTAGCATAGGCCTCCATGAGCACAAGTCCCACGGCCGGCGCGGCCCCGAACGTCCCCGAATATTCGGTCGGCGAACTCTCCAACGCCATCAGGAAGACGCTGGAGACCCGGTTCGACCACGTGCGCGTGCGCGGCGAGATCACCGAATTCATGGCCGCCCGCTCGGGCCACCTCTACATGTGCCTGAAGGACGAGGCCGCCAAGGTGAAGGCGGTGATGTGGAAAGGCACGACCAGCCGCCTGACGTTCCGGCCCGAGGACGGGCTGGAGGTGCTGGTGACCGGCAAGCTCACCACCTACGGCCCGCGCTCCGAATACCAGCTGGTGATCGAGAGCATGGAGCCGGCCGGCGCCGGCGCGCTGATGGCGCTGCTCGAGGAACGCCGCCGGAAGCTGGCCGCCGAAGGCCTGTTCGATGCCGACCGGAAGCGGCCGATTCCCTATCTGCCGGCGGTGATCGGCGTGGTGACCTCGCCGACCGGCGCGGTGATCCGCGACATATTGCACCGTCTGGCCGACCGCTTCCCGCGCCACGTGCTGCTGTGGCCCGTGCTGGTGCAGGGACCGGACGCCGCCACGCAGGTCGCCGCCGCCATCAACGGCTTCAACGCCCTCTTGCCGGGCGGTCCGGTGCCGCGCCCGGACGTGCTGATCGTGGCGCGCGGCGGCGGCAGCCTCGAGGATCTGTGGGCGTTCAACGAGGAGATCGTGGTGCGCGCCGCCGCCGCCAGCCAGATCCCGCTGATCTCGGCCGTGGGCCACGAAACCGACACCACCCTGATCGACCACGCCTCCGACCGCCGCGCGCCGACGCCCACCGCTGCCGCCGAGATGGCCGTGCCGGTGCGCGAGGACCTGCTCGACCGCATCGCCGGGCTGGAGCGGCGGCACCGGCAGGGCTCGCGCCGGCTGATGGACGAGCGCCGCACCGCGCTGACCGCGGCGGCGCGGGCGCTGCCCGACCTCAATGCCATCCTCGGCCTGCGCCAGCAGCGCTTCGACGAACTGTCGGAGCGCCTGCCGCGCGCGCTGGTCGCCAACACCCAGGCGCACCGCCACAGGCTGGCCGACGCCGCGGGCGGCCTGCGGCCGTCGCTGCTGCGCAGCCGCGCCGCCGACGCCGCCCAGATGCTGGAGAACAAGAGCGCCCGGCTGCCGCGCGCGCTCCTGGGCAACATCCAGGCTCATCGCCACCAGCTTGCCCGCGCCGAGGCGGGCCTGCGCCCCGCGCCACTGCGCGCCCGCGTCGCCGACACGGTGCGGGCCGTCGAGGAGCGGGCCGGGCGCCTGTCGCCCGCGCTGGAGCGGATCGTGATCGGCAAGGACAAGGAGCTGACCGCCGCGTCCCGCGTGCTGGACAGCCTGAGCTACCAGAACGTGCTGAAGCGCGGTTATGCCGTGATCCGCGACGCGTCGGACAAGCCGGTCACGGAGAGCGCGGCCGTGTCGCCCGGCGACGCGCTCAGCATCGAGTTCGCCGATGGCCGCGCCCATGTGCTGGCGACGGGCGATGGCGCGCCCAGGCCTCAGCCGAAGAAGAAGCCGGCCCCGGCCGTGCCGCAGGGAGACCTATTCTGAGACTGCTTCCAGTCGCTCTCTCACTCGCCGCCGCCCTTGCCGTCGCCGTGATCCTGCCCGCGCACGCTGAACTGCGCCTCGACGGCCCGATGACCCAGGGCGGCATGATCATCGGCCACACGGAACCCGGCGCGGCGGTGACGCTGGACGGCGAGCCCGTGCGCGTCGCGCCGGATGGCCGCTTCGTGTTCGGCTTCGGCCGCGAGGCGCCGCCGTCCGCCGTGCTGGAGGTGACGCCGCCGGGCGGCCCGGCAGAGCGGCGCACGCTGGCCATCGCCCAGCGGACATACGACATCCAGCGCATCGACGGCCTGCCGCCGTCGAAGGTGACGCCGGACCCGGCGCTGGACGAGCGCCTGAAGCGCGAGCGCGCCGCCGTGGGCGCGGCCCGCAAGCACACGTCCGACGCCATGTTCTGGGCCGAGAAGCCGGCATGGCCGGCGAAGGGCCGCATCTCGGGTGTCTACGGCAGTCAACGTATTCTCAACGGGGAGCCAAGACAGCCACACTACGGGGTCGACGTCGCCGGACCGAAAGGATCGCCGGTGACGGCGCCGGGCGCGGGCACCGTCACCCTGGCCGAGTCCGATTTCTACTATGAGGGCGGCATCGTCATCATCGACCACGGCTACGGCGTCTCCTCCACCCTGATCCACCTGGAGCGCGTCGATGTCAAAGCCGGCGAATCAGTCGCGCAGGGTCAGCGAATCGGGCTGCTGGGGGCGGCGGGACGGGCGTCCGGTCCCCATGTGGACTGGCGCATGAACTGGAACGGGGTCCGCCTCGATCCGGAACTGGTCGTTTCGCCTATGCCTCAAAATTAACCGCCGCAACCCGGCGGATGCTGCCTATTATTTCTTCTTTGTTGCAGTTGCTGGTTATTTAATGTGCAATTTAGGCCGTTGCAGTATTGCAACAGCGAAGCGCAAATGCAGCACAACGTATCGAAAAAATTCCATAAATCGTTGACCTGCCTTGGAATCTGCTGCATTCCGCAATGCGACATGCCGCGTTGGCACGTCTCTTGAATATGAGAATGCAGAGCGCAGACACCTGCTCTGAGACACGAGAAAAACGCGCCCCAAGGGTAAGGAAGGACATATGATGAAGTTCACGAAGGCAATCGCACTGGCCGCATTGGCCGCCGGGTTCATCGCGACGAGCGCGCCCGCCATGGCCCAGGACGCCGCGGCCGAGCCGACGCCCGATTTCACCTTTACGGGCAACATCGCCCTGACCAACAACTACATCTTCCGCGGCTTCAGCCAGACCAACGGCGACTTCGCGGTGCAGGGCGGCATGGACCTGTCGCACAAGAGCGGCCTGTATGTCGGCACCTGGGCGTCGAACGTCGAGTTCAAGGACGGCGCCACCGGCCTGAACGACTCGACGTTCGAGATCGACGTTTACGCCGGCTACAAGGGTACCTTCGGCAACAGCATCTTCAGCTATGACGTTGGCGCCATCTTCTACGCCTATCCCGGCGACGCCGGAACCGGCTACGACTACTGGGAATTCTACGCCAAGCTGAACGCCGACCTGGGCTTCATGACCCTCGGCACCGGCTTCGTCTACTCGCCGGACTTCTTCGCCAACACCGGCGACATGATCAACGTACCGCTGAACTTCAGCATCCCGATCCCGCTGGGCAGCGACACCTGGGGCCTCAGCATCGGCGGCCAGCTCGGCTACAACGTGTTCACCGAGACCGGCGTGACCTGGGACGGCATCCATGACGACTACTGGAACTGGAACATCGGCCTGACCGTGGCGATCACCGACTGGTTCAACGTCGACCTGCGCTACCACGACACCAGCCTGAACGGCGTCGCCTGCAAGGCGCTGCGTTGCGACGAGCAGTTCACGGCGATGATCAGCCGGGCATTCTAATTCGTTAGATAAGCTAGCCAGCTTCTCTCCCAACTGGGCCCGGAACCGCAAGGTTCCGGGCACTTTTCTTTTGGGAGAAGGAGCGACCTAATCCTTCTTCGGAATCTGCGGCTCGAATTCGCGCAGCTTGGCGACGAGCTTTTCCTGCAGCACCGGGTTGGCGGCGATGACGTTCTGGTTCTTGCCGCCCTTGCCGTGGAAGACGTAGGGCTGGCCGTCGCGGTTGGTGCAGATGCCGCCCGCCTCGCGCAGGATCAGCTCGGCGGCGGCGATGTCCCAGTCGTTCTGCGGCTTCAGGTTGATGCAGGCGTCATGGTCGCCGCGCGCCACCAGCGCCACCCGGTAGGCGATGGAGTTGACCATGTGGATCTTCACCGGCGGCCACGGCGTGCGCCAGTGGCGGTCGTCGAACATGGCGCGGTAGCCGATCATGCGCACATTCTTCAGCTCGGCGTGAGAGCTGACCCGGATCGGCTGGCCGTTGCAGGTCGCGCCGGCGCCCAGGACGGCTTCGAAGAACTCGTCGGTCGCCGGGTTGAACACGGCAGCCAGCACCGCCTCGTCGCCATGGACCAGCGCGGCGCAGATAGTGAAATGCGGCTTGCGCTCGATGAAGGCGCGGGTGCCGTCGATGGGATCGACCACCCAGGTGAACGGCAGGCCCGGCGTGTGCGGCGCCCGCTCGGATTCCTCGGACAGCCAGCCGTCGTCGGGCAGGGCGCTCAGCAGCCGCTCGCGCAGCAGGGCGTCGACGGCCAGGTCAGCCTCGGTGACCGGATCGTCGGCGGCCTTTTCCCACTTGCGGGCGCCCTTGCGGAAATAGTCCATGGCGAGCGCGCCCGCCTCGCTCACGGCATCCAGCAATATCTTCCGGCGTTCGCTGTAATCAGCTTCCGGCAATGGTCATCCTGTCGATGCGCAGGGTGGGCGCGTTGATACCGTATTTGAACACCAGGTCGTCGGCCGGGACGATGGCCTTGAACATCTCCTTCAGGTTGCCGGCAATGGTCAGGCCGGCCACCGGATAGGTCAGCTCGCCCTTCTCGATCCAGTAGCCCGACGCGCCGCGGCTGTAGTCGCCGGTCACGCCGTTGACGCCCATGCCGATCATCTCGGTGACGTAGAAACCGTCGTCGATGGCGCCGATCAACTCCTTGGCGCTGACCTTGCCGGGCGCCATGTAGAAATTGGTCGGGCCGGGCGCCGGCAAGCCGGTGCCGCGGCTGGCATGGCCGGTGCTGGCCATGTTGAGCTGGCGGGCCGAGGCGCTGTCCATCAGCCAGGTGGTCAGCCGGCCGTCCTCGATGATGCTCTGGCGCTTCGTCGCCACGCCCTCGCCGTCGAACGGCTTGGAGCGCTGGCCGCGCGGCCGCAGCGGATCGTCGATGACGTCGATGCCGGGCGCGAAGATCATCTCGCCCAGACTGTTCTTCAGGAAGCTGGTGCCGCGGGCCACGGCGCTGCCCGAGATCGCCCCGGTCAGATGGCCGAGCAGGCCGCCGGCGACGCGCGGATCGTACACCACCGGCACCCTGGTCGGCTTGACGCTGCGCGCGCCGAGGCGGCGGACGGTGCGCTCGGCGGCCCTGCGGCCGATCTCGGCCGGATCGGCGAGGTCGGAGCGGTGGCGGGCGCTGTCATACTCGTAGTCACGCTCCATGGCGGTGCCTTCGCCCGCCAGCACCGAGACGCCGACGGCGAAGCTGGTGTTCTCGTAGCTGCCGGCGAATCCGTGCGACGTGGCGATGGCGATGCGGCCCCGGCTCCAGCTGGCGCTGGCGCCTTCCGAATTGGTGATGCCGGCGACCGCGCGGGCCGCATCCTCGGTGGCGCGGGCCTGCTCGATCAGCTCCTCGGCGCCGGGCTCGGAGGTATCGATCATGTCCAGGTTGTCGGGCCAGCTCCGCGCCAGCAGCGCCGGGTCGGCGAGGCCGGCAAACGGGTCCTCGGTGGCGTAGCGCGCCATGTCGACGGCGCGCTGGGCCAGCAGCTCCAGCGCCATGGGCGCCGTGTCGCTGCCCGAGACGATAGCCTGCTTCTGTCCGATCAGCACCCGCAGCCCGACATCGCGGCCTTCCGAGCGCTCCAGGTCCTCCATCTGTCCGAGGCGGCAGGACACGCCGAGCGAGGCGTTTTCCAGCAGAACCGCATCGGCGTTTTCCGCGCCCGCGCGCTTGGCGAGATCCAGCAGCCTGGCCAGAATGTCGAGGGATGGCCCGGTCTGGGTCATGATGTCTCCTTCATGGAATGTCGGCGCACACTATAGTGTGGTTTCACGCGGCGTGAATACCGGTTACCGCCCGGGAAATTGGACAGGCCGCCGCGAGGATCAATGTTCACCCGAGGCAACCGAGGCCATGGCGCGGCGTATAGACTCTGGTGTAAACTACCGGTAACAAAAACAAGCCGCAGCCCCATCAGATGGCTCATCGAGACGCCGAGGCAACCCGCAAGAACATTCTCCAAGCCGTCGGCCGGGTGCTTTCCCGGGACGGCTTCACCGGCCTTGGCGTCAACGCCATCGCCAAGGAAGCCGGCATCGGCAAGCCGCTGATCTACCGCTATTTCGGCGGCCTGGCGCCGTTGCTGGAAGAGTTCGGCAAGGACGCGCATTTCTGGCTGGCGGTGGCCGACATCTCGGCCGAGGCGCAGCACGAGACCGGCGGCAGGCAGATCGACGACTATGCCGAGCTGGTGCGCCTGTCGATCACCTGCTACACGCGCATCCTGCGCCAGCGGCCGATGATGCAGGAAATCATGGCGTCCGAGCTGACGGCGGCGCCCGAGCTGATCGAGCCGCTTGCCCGCGCCCGGCGCGGCGCGGCGCGGGCCTCGACCGGCAAGTTCATGCACGGCGTCGAGCCGCCCGCCGGAATCGACGCCGACGCGGTCTACGCCATTCTGCTGTCGGGCTTCCAGCACCTGGTGCTGCGCTCGCGGGTCGCCGAGGATTTCTGGGGCGTCCCGCTGCGGTCCGAGGAAGACTGGCAGCGGCTGGAGAAGGCGTTCGGCCTGCTGGTCCGCAGCGTGTTCGATGCCCATGAAAAAGAGGCCAAGGCCAGCGCCTGACCGCGCTTTCGCCGCTGCCGGCTTCCTGCTAAACCCCGCGTCATGAGTCCACCGATCCTCGCCCTGAAGAATGCCGGCCTCGCCTTCGGCAGCAAGCCGCTGTTCAGCGGCGTCGAACTGGCCGTGTCGCCCGGCGACAAGATCTGCCTGGTCGGCCGCAACGGCAGCGGCAAGTCCACCCTGCTGAAGGCGCTCGCCGGCCTGATCGACGTGGACAAGGGCGAGCGCTTCGTCCAACCCGGCACGAAGATCGCCTACCTGCCGCAGGATCCGCGGCCCGACCCGGCCTGGACGGTGACCGACTACATCTCGGGCGGCCTGGACGAGGCCGACCGGGAGCAGCGCATGTACCGGGTGCGCGACCTGCTCGGCACCTTCGGGCTGGACCCGGCGGCGCTCGTCGGCACCCTGTCGGGCGGCGCCCTGCGCAAGGCGGCGCTTGCCCGCGCCTTCGTCGGCGACCCGGACGTGCTGCTGCTGGACGAGCCGACCAACCATCTCGACATCGCCATTACCCTGTGGCTGGAAAAGACCCTGGCCGCCACGCCGATGGCGCTGGTGCTGATCAGCCACGACAGGGCCTTCCTGCGCGCCGTCAGCCAGCGCACCTTCTGGCTCGACCGGGGCAACATGCGGGTGATGGAGAAGGGCTACAGCGCGTTTGACGAGTGGTCGGAGGCGGTTTTCGCCGAAGAGGAAGCGGTGCGGCACCGGCTGTCGAAAAAGATCGCCGAGGAAACCGAGTGGCTGCACAAGGGCGTGACCGCCCGGCGCAAGCGCAACCAGGGCCGGCTGCGCGAGCTTCATGTCCTGCGTGAGCGTCGCCAGAAACAGCTCAAGCAGCCCGACAAGATCGAGCTGGACCTGACCGACGGACCGCCCGCCGGCCGGCGCATCGTCGAGGCCCGCAACATCAGCAAGTCCTATGGCGGCAAGACCGTCATCGACGGCTTCTCGACCCGGATCATGCGCGGCGACCGGGTCGGCATCGTCGGCCCCAACGGCGCCGGCAAGACCACACTGATCAAGCTGTTGACCGGCGAACTGCGGCAGGATTCGGGCCAGATCAAGCTGGGCACCAACCTGGAAGTCGCCTATTTCGACCAGACCCGCGAAAAGCTGGATCCGAAGCTGACCCTCTGGGAAACCCTGACCGACAAGAAGAGCGGCGGCGGCGGCGATTCGGTCAACGTCCAGGGCACCGTCCGCCACGTGGTCGGCTACCTGAAGGACTTCCTGTTCGACCCCGATCAGGCGCGCCAGCCGGTCGGTGCGCTGTCGGGCGGCGAAAAGAACCGGCTGCTGCTGGCCAAGCTGTTCACCAAGGAATCCAACGTCCTCGTGCTCGACGAGCCGACCAACGACCTCGACATGGACATGCTCGACGTGCTCGAGGACATCGTCGCCGGCTACGCCGGCACCGTGCTGCTGGTCAGCCACGACCGCGACTTCCTCGACCGCATGGTGAGCAGCACCATCAGCTTCGATCCGGATGGCAAGGTGCGCGAATATGCCGGCGGCTATTCCGACATGCTGATGCAGCGCGGCGGCGAGAAGGCGATCCTGGCCGCCCTGCCGCAGCCCGAACCCGCAAAGCCGAAGCAGGTGGAGACGCCGCGTTCCGCGCCCAGGGCGCGCATGACCTACAAGGACCAGCGCGAGCTGGAGAACCTGCCGGGCGAGATCGAGGCGCTGGAGCGCGACATCGCCCGGATCGAGGGCCAGCTGGGTAATCCCGCGGGCCTCGACGGCGACGGCATTGCCAGGCTGGCCAAGCTGCTGGAAACCGCGCAAAGTTTGCTGGAGCGCAAGAACGACCGCTGGCTGGAGCTGGAAATGGTACGGGAGGATCTGGAGGGAGCGGCATGAGTCCGGCGCCTATGCCGCCGGGCGGCGCAGTCGCCACCTTCGCGGCGAGCGACGGCGCCGAGTTGCGCTACGCGCTGTGGCCGCGCGAGGGCGCGCGCGGCACGGTGACCCTGCAGGGCGGTTTCACCGAGTTCATCGAGAAGCATTTCGAGAGCGTCCGGGACCTGCTGGACCGGGGCTTCGCCGTCGCCGCAATGGACTGGCGCAGCCAGGGACTGTCGCACCGGTTCCTGGCCAACACCAACAAGATCCACGCCACCAGCTTCCGCCGCTACGCCGACGACCTGCAGGAGTTCCAGGAGCGGATCGTCGCGCCGGCATTGCCCGGGCCGTACCTGATCCTCGCCCATTCCATGGGCGGCCACATCACTCTGCGCTACCTGCACAATAGGCCGCCCATGATCGCCTGCGCGGTCCTGTCGGCGCCGATGATCGACATCGCCCTGCCGGCCAAGCTGCGCTGGGCGATCGCCGCCATCGTCAACAGCGCGGTCAGCCTTGGTTTCGACGAGGCCTACGCGCCGGGCGCCCGCGACTACGGCCCCTGGAAACAGGAGTTCGAGGGCAACACACTGACGTCCGACCCGGTCCGCTTCATGGACGCCCATTCCTGGATCGCCCAGAACGCGAAGCTCGCCTCAGGCGGCGGCACCTATGGCTGGCTGAAGGCGGCGCTCCGCTCGGTCCGGCTGTTCGAGGACCGCGCCTATCTGGACCTGTTCCGCACGCCGATCTGCATCGTCCAGGCGGGCGACGACAAGGTGGTCTCCAACGCCGCGCAGGACCGCTTCGCCGAGCGGGTGCCGAGCTGCGAGCTGCACCGCATCGCGGGCGCGCGGCACGAACTGCTGAAGGAGCGTGACGCGCTGCGCGATCAATTCTGGGCTATATTCGACGAGTTTGCGGCAAGGCATATCTGACGGGGCTACTCGGGGGCGCTCGTGGAAAGCATGGGAAGCGGAATGGCGGTCGTCGCGTTGGCGATGATCGCCATGGGATTGGGCGGCTGGATCGGCATCGGGCAGGTGGTGTTCCCGCCGCCCAACGATGCCGAACGGACCGCCCGTCAGATCGATGGCGAGGCCGTGTTCCGCGTCGCCCTCGCCCACGATCCCGGCCTGCACGTAAAGCCTATCGAACGGCTCGAGCTCTACTCCGCGCGCAGCACGTCGCCGCGGACTGGCGCGCCTTCGACCGCCTTGGCCAACGCGGTCTTCTCGCGCACGGTTTCGACCTCCACCGCGCCCACCTTGTCGATAAGGGTGTCGATGACGATGCCGGTCGCCGGATCGGTCAACTCCTTGGTCTTGCGGTAGACCGCCAGCTTCATGCCCGGCTTGACGTTCTGGTTGGCGCCGGCGTTGACATAGACGGCGCCGTTGGTGTTCTCGATCACCAGCGCCGACCACGCCACGTTTTCCATGCCGGTGGCGATCTTCGCCAGCGCCGCCTGGATTGCCTGCTCGGCGGCCTGGCCCAGCGGCGTCTCCCTGAATTGGGTTCCGCCGATCTGGAAGCCGTCCCGCTGGTAGAGCGTGGCGTTGAACTCCTTCGACGACGCCGAGCCCTCGGCCTTGGAGGTGGAGATGACCTGCCCGGTGGTGGCGTCGATCAGCCGCAGGCTGATTTCGACCACGGCGGTGTTGCCGCTCATGCCGACGCCGCTGTTGCCGCCGAACATGCTGGAGCCGAGTGAGATACCGCCGCCCTTGGCCTTCGGGGCGAACTTGGTGACCGTTCCCCGGATGATGACGCTGGCGCCGATCAGTTGGCCGCCCTTGGGGGCCGATTCCGCCGTCGTGGCGCCGAGTTTGCCGAGCTGTTGCTCGGCCTCGATGTCGCCGAAGCCGAGACGCTCGACGGCGACGAATCGGCCATCGGTCATGATCGCCTCGAGCAGCATTTGCGACAGGCCTTCGCCGGTCGCCGCGCCATAGAGCATGTTGGCCGAGTCGAACGTGCTGACGAAAACGGTCTTCTTCGGACCCGCGTAGGTCGTCGGCGGACCTTGCGCCAGCACCGGTCCCGCGAGCAGCAGGGCGACGGCCAGCCATGCGCAAAGCGGCGCGCCGCGGGCGCTCATCGTCAAACGATATCTAGCCATTCCCACGCCCCCAAGGCGGATCACGCCGCTTCAGCGGCGCCCCGCGTCATCGAATGAAGCCGCCAACCCGTCAGATCTTCTTGGCCGGCGCAAGGTCGTAGCCGGTCTTCGGCGCACTCGACTTCGCGTCGTCGTCGGTCGTCTTGTAGGTGATCTTGGTGTAGTTGAGCGACAGGCTCTCCATGGGCCGGTCGCCCCCACCCGACGCGCCGCCCTGCGGCGATAGCGAGTAGCTGCTGATCATCACGTTCTCGAGCTCGTAGGTCATGTATTCCTGCTGGCCGCCGCCCGCTTTCCTGACGCTAAGGGTCGCCTTGGGGAAGTGCTTGCCCTGGGCGCAGGCCTGCACCAGCTTTGCCGAAGACGGGTCATAGGACTTGGACACCGTGATGGCGCCCGGTCCTTGTGGCGGCGCGGCAGGCGCGCCCTGGGCCGCGCGGCCCGCGGCCGCGGACCCGCCGAAACGCGGCGATGCCGGCTGGCTGGCGCCGAGCGACCAGGACAGGACCTCGATCTCACCCTTATGGTCGGCGGCCGCGCTCTCGCCCGGAATGCCCTCGATCTTCAGGTAGATGTCCGACGCCGCCATGGCCGGGACGGCCACGACGCAACTGGTGGCCAGAGCGAACAGCCCCGCCATTCCGTGTTTCAACGATGACATGATTCGTCTCCCCTTCATCCAGCGGTCCCTGGATCGGCGAGGACCGAACAAATATTACCACTTTGTTGCGGAAGGAGAAAGAATGTTGCGCGGTGCGCTCAGCCGTGGAGCGCGTCGAGCGCGGCCTGGTGCACCCGGCGGTCGCCAGCGGCAAGGATGCGCCCTGCCTGCCATGCCGGCTCGCCTTCCCAGTTGGTGACGATGCCGCCCGCCTGCTCGACAATGGGGATCAGGGCATGGATGTCGTAGGGCTGCATGCTGGCCTCGACGACCAGGTCTACAAGCCCGTGCGCCAGCATGCAGTAGGCATAGCAGTCGCCGCCGAAGCGGCGCAGCTTCACCTGCTGCTCCACCCGGCGGAACGCGGCCATGTCCTCGCCCTTGAACATGTCGGGCGTGGTCGCGTAGAGCACCGCGTCCTCGAGCCGCCGGCAAGGCCGGACCTTCAGCCGCAGGTCGCCGAGGAACGCGCCGTCGGGGCCGCCGGTAAAGCGTTCGCCGGTCACCGGCTGGTCCATGATGCCGATCACCGGGCGGCGGTACTCGGCCAGGCCGATCAGCGTGCCCCATGTCGGAAAGCCGCCGATGAACGAGCGCGTGCCGTCGAGCGGATCGAGCACCCAGGTGAACCGCTCGCCCCATTCGGCGCCGTGTTCCTCGCCATAGACGGCGTGGTCCGGGTAGCGCGCGGCGATCAGGTCGCGCATGGCGGACTCGGCGTCACGGTCTGCGGCGGTCACCGGGTCGAAGTCGGCGGCGCGCTTGTTGTCGATTACGCCGGCCGACCGGAAGAGTGGCTTGATCACCGCGCCGGCGGCGTCGGCCAGCGTGTGGGCGAAGGCGAGCAGGTCGCGCGCCTCGGCGTCGCTCAGTCGCGGTCTGCCGTCGTTGCCGGCCACGGATTTCCCCTTGCGTGCAATGTTTGGCTGCCTAGGTTAGGCACTCCGTTCCAACAGGGGAAGCACCCAAGTGTCCGCCCGCGACTGCGACTTCCTGATCATCGGCGCCGGTATCGCCGGCGCGAGCGCCGGCTATTTCCTGAGCCGGCACGGCAGCGTGGCGCTGCTCGAGCGGGAAAGCGCGCCCGGCTATCACACCACGGGCCGGTCGGCGGCATTCTACGCGCCGTCCTATGGCGGACCGAACATCCGGCCGCTGACCATCGCGTCGGGTCCGTTCCTGCGCACGCCGCCGGACGGGTTCACCGGCACGCCGCTGCTGACCGACCGAGGCGCGCTCTATATCGCGCGCCACGACCAGATCGCCGCGCTCGACGCGTTCGAGGCGGCGCTCCGCCCGTTCGAGCCCGACATCGTCCGGATGGACGCCGCGCAGGCCCGCGAGAGGTGCGGGGTGCTGCGCGCGGACTATGTGGCATCGGCGCTGTTCGAGCCGGAATGCGCCGACCTCGATGTCAACGCCGTCCACCAGGGCTTCCTTCGCGGCCTGCGCCAGCGCGGCGGCAGCGTGATCACCGACGCCACCGCGCTGTCGATCGTCCGCGCCGACGGCAAGTGGGTCGTCGAGACGCCGTCCGGCGTCTGGCGCGCGCCGGTGCTGGTCAACGCGGCCGGCGCCTGGGCCGACCAGGTGGCGCGGCTCGCCGGGCTGAAGCCAATCGGCATGCGGCCGCTGCGGCGGACCATCGTCATCCTGCCGCCGCCGCCGCTCTTTTCGCCGCACTGGCCGGTGGTGCTGGACGTGGACGACCAGTTCTACTTCAAGCCGGAATCGGGCCGCATCCTCGCCTCGCCCGCCGACGAGACGCCCAGCGACCCGGTCGACGCCCAGCCCGAGGAGATCGACGTCGCCATCGCCGTCGACCGCATCCAGCAGGCGGCCGACATCCCGGTGCGCCGGGTCGAGAACAAATGGGCGGGCCTGCGCACCTTCTCGCCCGACCGCACGCCCGTCGTCGGCTTCGACAACCAGGGCGCCGGCTTCTTCTGGTTCGTCGGCCAGGGCGGCTACGGCATCCAGACCGCGCCGATGATGGGCCGCCTCGCCGAAAGCCTGATCGTCGACCGCCGGATGCCCGAGGAACTGGCGGGCTTCGACGTCACCGCCGCCACCTACGACCCCGACCGCTTCGACTAAGGACATCTCGATGAAAGCCATCATGTGCCGCGAGTTCGGCGACCTGTCCGTCCTCAAGCTCGAGGAGGTGCCCGATCCGGTCGCCGGTCCCGGCCAGGCGCTGGTGCGCATCCGCGCCTGCGGCATCAACTTCGCCGACAGCATCATGGCGGCGGGCAAGTATCAGAACCAGCCGGCCCTGCCGTTCATCCCCGGCTCGGAGATCGCTGGCGACGTCGTCGCGCTGGGCGAGGGCGTCGATGGGTTCGCCGTGGGCGACCGGGTGATGGGCCTGACGGGCGGCGGCTACGCCGAACTGGCGGCGGTGAACGCCGACCGGCTGACGAACCTTCCCGATGGCCTGACCTACGAACAGGCGGCCAGTTTCGCGGTCACCTACGGCACCAGCCACGTGGCGCTGGCGCACCGGGCGCGGCTCAAGCCGGGTGAGACCTTGCTGGTGCACGGCGCGGCGGGCGGCGTCGGCCTGACCGCGGTGGAACTGGGCAAGATCATGGGCGCGCGGATCATCGCCACCGCGGGCGGCCCGGACAAGCTGGAGATCGCCCGCGCCGCCGGCGCCGACGAGGCGATCGACTACCTGGCGGAGGACATCCGCGAACGAGTGAAGGCGCTGACCGGCGGGCGCGGCGCCGACGTGATTTACGATCCGGTGGGAGGCGACGTGTTCGACGCGTCGCTCCGCTGCGTCGCCTTCGAAGGGCGCATCCTGGTGATCGGCTTTGCCGGTGGGCGGGTGCCGCAGATCCCGGCCAACCATGTCATGGTGAAGAACGTCGACATCATCGGCGTCAACCGACCGGCCTATGACGTGCTGGCCCCCGAGGTATCGCGCCGCAGCCAGGAGCAGCTGCTCGAATGGCTGGCGCAGGGCCGCATCGCGCCGCTGGTATCGAAGACGTTCCCGCTGGAGCAGGCCATCGACGGCCTGGAATCGGTGGTGACCCGCAAGTCCACGGGCAAGGTCGTGATCACGCCGTGAGGCAAGCCGCGGTAGCAGGGCAGTAGTCGTTTCGCGCGAATCCGCCCTGTAACCCATTGTTCACGGAAGATTTCCCGAAATGCCTTGATTCACGGCCGGGGAGTCCTAAAATCACGGATGTACCTTCGCCCGCGTTTCTCGCGAGAAGGTACTGCCCTTCGTGGGCGTTTCCTCCCTAAACTTGGGCCACTTCAGGCAACTGGAGTGGCTCTTTTTTTTGGTCGATCCGCCAACGAACGTGGCCACGGAGAAAAGGTTACACCGCCGTAAGGATTTTCCGCGGGTTGATCACATCGCCTTGAGCAGGCTCAGCGGCAGCCCGGCCAGCGCCAGGATCAGCGCGTTCATGGCCTCGCGCAGCGGCGCGAAGCCGTCGCCGCGCCCCATGGTCGCCTCGTCCATGTACAGCGCCCGGTTGATCTCGATCTGCAGCGCGTGGCGGCCTTCGCGGGGCACGCCGTAGTGGCGGGTGTTGAAGCCGCCCGAATAGGGATCGTTGCGCACCACCCGGTAGCCCCGCGCGGCCAGCGCCTGCTGGGCGACGGCCATCACCTCGCCGTGGCAGCTCCTGCCATAGCGGTCGCCCAGGATGAAGTCCGGTACGGCGCCGCCGCTTTTCAGCGGCATGTCGCCCCAGGAGCCGCCGCAGGACGGCATGGAATGGCAGTCGATCAGCACAGCGCAGCCGAACTGGCCACGGGTCCGGTCGAGCAGCCGGGTCAGCGCCTGGTGATAGGGCTTGTACACCTCCGACACCCGCCGCTCGGCCTCTGCGAAGGGCATCAGGCCGCTGTAGATCGCCGTGCCGCTCGCCACCACGCGGGCGATGGTGCCGAGGCCGGCGGCGACGCGACCCGAGCGGGCGTTGACGAACTCGGGCAGCGGCCCGTCGAACATCTCCGGGTCGAGTTCCCACGCCTCGCGGTTCACGTCCAGGTAGGCGCGGGCGTAGTTGGCCTGGATCAGCGGCGCGCCAAGATGGGGCGCGTCGCCGAACAGTTCGTCCACATAAGCGTCCTCGGACGCGCGCAGCGTGTGCGGGTCGAGCCGGGACGAGGAGACGAAGTCCTCCGGGTAGTAGCGGCCGCTGTGCGGCGAGGAAAACACCAGCGCGGCCGTCTGGCGCGCCGGCTCGGTCACCAGGCACGCGGGCGGTCCGGCATCCGTCTCGGGCGCGGCGTGGACTTTGAGTGCGGGTTCGCTGGGGGTCATCGTCCGATCATCTGGTACGGGATGCGCCTCCGGCAAGAGACTTCCACAGAGAATTATGACGGAATTTGGCGGCGGGGCAACCGGGTGGACACGAAACCGGCCGGCGCCGCATTCCAGCGGCCTGGAGCCGCAACACAGGTCTTGCACCGCCGGACGTTTTGCTTATAGTCCGCGCCGATCCCGAGGGGCGCATAGCTCAGTGGTAGAGCACTACGTTGACATCGTAGGGGTCGCAAGTTCGAACCTTGCTGCGCCCACCATTCCCTCATTTGCCTTCATTACCTTCCTTGCGGCGGCACATTCGGCCCGTCACTGGGACGTCATGTCAACGGCGGTGGGTTCGATCGCTTTCTTGAAGCCATGACGGGCAAAGGCCGGCAAAGGTCGATCCAAAACCTGAGCGCTGAAACATCCCGTGAGCCCGAGGACCAATGTGGTGCTATGATGCCGTCTGGCCTTCATGACGCGCAATCTGGGGAACCGATGAAACAGGGTACGAAGAGAATTCTAGTCCAGGCATTCCTGTTTTTGGCGTCGGGTGCGAGCGTGGCACACGGCAAGGAGTGCAACGGTATCGACTTTCCGGACCATGCCCAGGTGGACGGCAGTAACCTGACGCTCAACGGTTTAGGCTTGCGTCTGGCAACGGCATTTAAAGTCAAGGTGTACGTCGCCGCACTGTATTTACCGAAGACCGCGACCGATCCAAACGCCGTGCTGGCATCAAACGCACCGAACGAGTTGATCCTCCAGTTCTTGCGCAACGTGAGCGCCGACGACCTGAGGGGGGCTTGGAGCGAGGGTTTTGAAAAAAATGCCAAGGACCAGCTCCCTGCCTTGAAGGAGCGCATTGCGACGCTCAATAGCTGGATGGCCGACGTAAAGACCGGTGAGCGGCTGACTTTCGTTCACACACCGGGAACGGGGGTCCAGGTGAGCGTAGACGGCACGGTCAAGGGCACCATCAAGGGCGATGACTTCGCCAGAACCTTTCTGGCAATCTGGCTCGGTTCCCATCCCCCGAATCCGGAAATAAAGGCAGGATTATTGGGCGGCTCCTGCGTGTAATTGGGTCAGTGTCCTTGAGGCTGCCTCAAACTCGGAACGGGTCGCGCCTGAATCGAAAAGTAGGCGTCGTGGGTGGCGAGAAACGGCTACGACGGCTGACCGATCACCTTCATACCGCTCCTTCGGCACCTTTACGACCGTCCATGGAATGAGACTCAACAAGGGCGACTCGGGCCGCATGCCTCGCTTCTGGCGGCGGCTAAGGTTAAAAAAGCCGATGGTGCCCATCCGTGAACGTCGGAGTGGCTTCCACCGGCTTCACTTGGTGCGCGAGGTTCGGGCCGGACTTTCCCGATTGCGGCACCGGGTGCCCGCCCATAGCATGCATCTCCATTCGGGAACCGAGGGAGGTCGTTGATGGGACGGGTGCAGGACAAGGTGTGTCTGGTCACGGGCGGCGGCTCGGGCCTGGGGCGGGCGGACGTGCTGGCGCTGGCGCGCGAGGGCGCGAAGGTAGTCGTCACTGACATCGACCGCCAGGGCGGCGAGGAAACGGTCCATCAGGCGGGCGGCAACGCCATCTTCATCGAGCACGATGTCGCCGAGCGCGGCCAGTGGGAGCGTGTCATCGCGCAGACGCTCGGCCATTTCGGCGAGCTCAACGTCGTGGTCAACAATGCCGGCATGGTCAAGCCCGGCAATGTGGAGACCTGCAGCTGGGAGGATTACCAGCTGCACCAGCGCATCCACATGGACGGCACCTATCTGGGCCTCAAATACGGCATCGAGACCATCAAGCGGAATGGCAGGCCGGGCTCGATCATCAACATGGCCTCGACCACGGCACTCATGGGCTACAAGGATGTCTTCGCCTATGCCGCCTGCAAGGGGGCGGTGCGGTCGATGACCAATGCCGCGGCGATCCACTGCCAGCAGCAGCGCTATCCGATCCGCGTCAACTGCCTGCTGCCCGGAGTGATTGTCACGCCGCTGGTGCTGGGTCTGCGCGCGCAGACCGCCGGCACCGGCGCGGCCGGGCAGATCCAGCCGCAAGCGGGCGAGGCAAAACCTGGCCCCGGACTTGGCGAACCGATGGACGTGGGCAACACGGTGCTGTTCCTCGCCTCGGACGAATCGAAGTTCATCAACGGCGCCGAACTGCGCATCGACAATGCCGCCTGCGTGAACCCGGCGCCGCTCTAGGGGAGACGTTCGCGCCTGCCGGTCTCCCTCGACCGATCGGCCTCACTTCATCCTGCGCACCAGCCAGCGCGACGCGTACCAGATCGGCGCCGCGACCAGGAGGGCGAGATAGCCGTCCACCGCGTAG
Source organism: Rhizobium sp. Q54 (assembly GCA_945907245.1). GTDB lineage: Bacteria > Pseudomonadota > Alphaproteobacteria > SMXS01 > SMXS01 > RI-34. The sequence continues at coordinate 17,472 of CAMDTB010000028.1, read as the reverse complement.
TGCCACGCCAGATGGACGGAGCCGATCAGGATGCAGACGGCGAACGCCGTCAGCAGCCAGCCGACCCAGCGGCCCAGCGAAAAACCATACAGCGCCATGATGACGCTGCTGGCCACGTGCAGGCTCGGCATCGCCGAGATGCCGCGGACCGGGCCATCGGTCTGGTAGCCTTCCAGTAGCAGGCGCTGGATGTCGAGCGCCCAGACCGGGCTGGTCCGCGCGAAATCGTGCAGCAGGTCCATCTGCGGCTGGAAATAGTCGCCGTAGCCGAGCGCGGCGTAATAGACCGGCCCCGCCGACGACAGCAGGATCGCGCCAGCAGGTTCCCGGCGATCGCCCAGGTGAGGGCGAAGGCAAGCAGGAAAGCGGTGTGGTCGCGCCGGCCCGGCTTGCCGAAGCAGGCGACCAGCACCACGAAGAACATGACAAAGAACCACGCGTTGTAGACCGCATTGACGGCGGTGGTGCGCAGCGGCGTGCCCAGCACCGGCAACAGCAGGCGCCAGGGATCGTGGCCGCCATGCAGCATCCGGTCGAGGGCGGCGAACGCCGGATCCCAGGAAAACGGCGCGATCAGCGGAATCTGGTCCTTGATGAAGGTGAAGGCGCCGGCCATGACCGCGACCGCCCCGAACGCGACGATGCCGTTGACGATCCTGTCCCTGTCCAGGACCGTGGCCCTGAGATCGCCGAGCAGCCACTGGATCGGCTTTTCGGGACGCACACGGACCGCCATGTGGAGGAAACGCGCCACCACGACGGCGATCAGGAAAAACGGCAGGAAGATCTGCGCGACGGTCACAATGATATCCATCGCCCCCGAGGTGAACGGCTTTCCGAGGGACAGGGCGATGACATGGGCGGCCGCGAAGTGGACGGTGACCGTCGCAAGCAGCAGCCTGTTGCGCCAGACCGCCTGTCTGACGGCGCGCCTGAAGGACGACCATCCTCCGTGTAGCGTTGCCTGTGAATCCATCCTGCCGCCCAAGCCGATGTCGCCCGGCGCCGATGGTAGTCGAAGGCCGCCCCATGCGCCAACGGAAGCACCGCGCGCGCTTGCGTCTACCGTTCCGGTATCGCAACATCTTCGGCGTCCTCAACACGGAGCAGACCATGACCTTCCGCCGCGCCGCCGCTGTCCTGTGCCTGGCGATTATCCCAATGACGCTGGCCGGCTGCGGCGAGAGCGAGTTCAAGGAAGGGTTCGACAAGGGCTTCGACCGGAGCTGGAAGGAATCCTTCGTGAAGTCCTGCATCAAGGGCGCGGGACCCCGGGTCGAGGCCAAGATGGCGGCCGACCTGTGCGCCTGCATGGGGGATTACATGAGCGAGCGCCTCACCCGCGCCGAGCTCGCCAACCCGGTCAGCGAGCGCAGCGAGAAGATCGGCGAGGAAGCCACCAACGCCTGCGTCGCCAAGCTTGTGCCCCAGACGCCCGGCTGATCTCCCCGACGACTTGCGGCGGGGTCTAACCCGGCAACGGCCAGCGGGACGCCGATGACTCCGCTGGCCGCTTGCCGCCGCGTCCGCGTGCCCCTACTTTCCTCGCGACGCCAACCCTTCATGCGCGAGCCATGCCTCCTCACAACCCGACCCGGGCGCTGCCGCTGATACTGGGCCTGCTGCTGCTCGCGGCGGGACCGGCGTGGGCCATGGCGCCGATCCAGGATTATCTGGAGACCGGCCGGGCGGGCGAGCGCGACCATGCCTATCCGCTGATGCGCTGCGGCGCGCTCTACATGTCGTCGCTGAAGGTGGCCTGGGCCGACGTGACGCCGGAGAAGGCTGAAAACGTGATGCAGACGGCGATGAAGATGATCGCCATCGGCACCTCGTTCCGCATGAAGGCGGGCGATGACCCGACCGCGACCGCCAACGGCGTCATGGACGAGGTCGAGCGCATGGTGGCCGAGTACGACGTGCAGAGCCCCACCTCCGGCAAGGGCTCGCTGGTCAATCAGGACTTCAAGTATTGCCGTAACTTCGCCGAGCCATTCGCGCGCAACTACAACATGGATCCGCCGCAGGGCGCGCCGCGCCCGGTGCCGCGCGAGACGCCGCTGCCCGAGGCGCTGCCGCCGCAAGACGAACCGGCTCTCCGCCCCGGAGACGTGCCGGGCGCGCCGCTGCCGCACTGAGCCCCAGGCGAGCGCCGAGTCCTAGGCGAGCGCTGAGTCTTAGGCCAGAGCGCTGGGCCGCTGCTCGATCCGCTCCCACCAGCGCAGCAGGTTGGGATGATCGTCGGTGAAGAACAGGCCGACATGCTTGCCGGTGCCGATGCGCGCATAGGCGGTGATGTCGACGACCGAGAATGCGTCGCCGGCGATGTAGTCGCGGCCCGCCATGTCCGCGTCGAGCCAGTCGAACTTCTTCAGGGCGTCCTTGCGGCAGGCCTCGACATATTCGGGCACCTGGGTCAGCACCTCGGCGAAGAACGGCTGCTGATGCTTGACGAAGCTGGTGACGTAGCTGGCCACGTCGAGCTCGATGCGGCGGTTCCACATCTCGATGATGGCACGCTCCCTGGGCGTGGCGCCGAACAGCGGCGGCTCGGGATGGAGCTCCTCCAGGTAGCGGCAGATGGCATAGGATTCGCTCAGATAGGTGCCGTCCTCGAGCTTCAGCACCGGCAGCGCCGCCATGGGATTGATCTTCCGGAACTCGGGCGTGCGGTGCTCCATCTTCGAGAACTCGACATTCACCCGCGGAATCTCGAGCCCCTTCTCGGCCAGGTACATGCGGACCCGCTTGGTGTTGGAGCCGGCCTTGTTGTCGAGCAGCGTCAGTCCGTCGAGCCGAATGGTCATGGTGTCACCTGCGAAAGCCCCGTTTAGCCGGGGAGAGTAGCCCCTCGCGCCGAGCCAGCGAAAGCCCGTTATGCGGCTTAGCCCGTTGCCGCCATCGGAACGCTCGCTTAATGTTGTTTTTGCGCTCGTGCTGCGCTGTGAGGGGGAACGTGCCGGCCAAGGTGTTGTTCATCGGTCTCGACGCCGGCAGCGCCGCGTTGATCCACCGATTCGCCGGCGAAGGCGCCATGCCGACCTTCGCGCGGCTCGAACGCGACGGCGTGCTGTGCCGGCTGGAAAGCCCGCTGCGCACGCTGCCGGGCGCCATCTGGCCCGAGATCAGCACCGGCATCTCCAGCGGCATGACGGGCGAATTCTACCATCCCGCCCAGATCCGCACCGGCGAGGCACATATAAGGCCGCTGGAGGAAAGCGAGATCGACCCGGAGCGGTATTTCTGGGTCAAGGCGAGCCGCGCCGGCCGCCGGGTCGCCGCCATCGACATGCCGCAGACCACGCTTTCACCGGAGCTCAACGGCATCCAGCTTTGCGAATGGGGCCTGCACGACCGCAATTTCACGATCGCCTCGCACCCGCCGGGCCTCCTGGACGAAATCCGGGCGTTGTATGGCGACCACCCGGTCCAGGGCCGCGCCTGCGACACGCTGGCCAGCCAGGACGGCCTCGGGACGCTCCTCGACGGCCTGCTCGAAGGCTGCAGGATCAAGAGCGACATGCTGGCCGACCTGATCGGCCGGGAGTCGTGGGATCTCTTCACCTGCGTCTTCGGCGAACCGCATTGCGCCGGTCATCAGCTGTGGCACCTGATCGACAAATCGCACCCGGAGCATCCCGCGGACACGCCCGCGCAGCTGCGCGATGCCATGAAACGGCTGTACTCGGCCATCGACGAGGGAATGGGACGCCTGATCGCCCAAGCCGGACCCGGCGCCACGGTCATCGCGCTGGCCAGCCATGGCATCGGACCCTATATCGGCGGGCCACAGCTGCTGCCCGAGGTGTTGTCGCGGCTGGGCATGGCCTCGGTCCGGGACACACCGGGACGCCGCCGCCTGCGCGCCCTGCACGACAAGGCTCGCTATCTGCCGTTCGGCGTCAAGCGCCTGCTGCGCAAGGCGACGGGCATCGGCGCGCTGCGCCGTGCCCAGGCGGGGATCGGGGCGTTGCTCGACCCGTTCGTGTCGCCGGCCACCCGCGCGGGCGCGGTGAGGAACAACCGCTGCGGCGCCATCCGGCTGAACCTGAAGGGGCGCGAGCCGTTCGGATCCGTGGCGCCCGGCGCCGAGGCGGACGCGCTGGTCGCGGAGCTGCGCACCGAGTTGCTGGCCCTGAGGCAGCCGGGTTCGGGCAGGACCATCATCGACAGCATCATCACCGCCGGGGAGGCCTTCGGCCCGGACCATCATCCGGACGTGCCGGACCTGATGATCCGGTTCCGCGCCGATATCGGCCGCATTGAGTCCTGCGAGTCGCCGCGTATCGGGCTCGTCGCGGTGCCGATCAACTCGCCGGGCTATCCGCGCACCGGCGACCATGTGCCGAACACCCGCCTGTGGGCAACGGGGCCGGGCATACCGGCAGGGCGGCGGCTGCCCGATGGCGGCGTGCTCGACATCGCCCCGACCATCCTCGCCCTGCTGGGCGTGCCGCCCGGCGGCGGCGACGGACGGCCGCTGCCGCTGCAAGCCTGCGGCGCATTCGCCGCCGCCTGAATTCCTGCACAGGCGCTGGTAAAACCTTGGACCGGCCCTGCCTTCGGCCTAAGGTGTCCCGTCCCGAGCCGGATCGATCCATTGCCGAAATTGCCGTCCGCCGCAGATCGCCCGTCCATGCTGGTGCCGCTCGTGATCGCCTGCGCCCTGTTCATGGAGACGCTGGACGGCACGGTCATCGCCACCGCCATTCCCGCCATTGCCCGTGACCTGAACGAAAGCCCGCTGGCGCTCAACCTGGCGATGACCGCCTACATGCTCAGCCTCGCCATATTCATCCCGCTGAGCGGCTGGCTGGCCGACCGCTTCGGCGCCCGGCGAATCTTCTGCACCGCCATCGTCGTCTTTACCCTGAGCTCGCTGGGCTGCGCGCTGGCGGTCGACCTGAACACCCTGATCCTGGCGCGCATCTGCCAGGGCATGGGCGGCGCCATGATGATGCCCGTCGGGCGGCTGATCCTGCTGCGCACCATTCCCAAGAGCCAGTTCGTCCAGGCCATGAGCTGGGTGGTGATCCCGGCGCTGGTCGGCCCGGCGATGGGGCCGCTGGTGGGCGGCTTCATCGCCACCTACTGGTCGTGGCGCTGGATCTTCCTGATCAATCTGCCGATCGGCGCTCTCGGCCTGTTCCTGGCGCTCCGCTACATTGGCCCGGTCACCGGTCCCAAGCCGAAAAAGCCCGACATCACCGGGTTTCTGCTGCTGGGCGTCGGCCTGGGCACCTTCGCCTTCGCTATCGACAATCTGGGCCGCGGCCTGCTGCCGGGCTGGGTGGTCGCCGCCGGCTTCGTCGTGGCGGCGCTGGTGCTCGGCCTCTATGTGCGCCACGCGCTGCTCAGCCGGCATCCGGCGCTGGACCTCCGGTTGCTGCGCATCCCCACTTTCCGCATCGCCACCGTCGGCGGCTCGGTGTTCCGCATCGGCATCGGTACCGTGCCGTTCCTTCTGCCGCTGATGTTCCAGCTCGGCTTCGGCCTGTCGCCGCTCGAATCCGGCGCGCTGACCTTCGCCACCGCCATCGGCGCCATGACCATGAAGGCGGTGGCGACTCGGGTGCTGCGCCGCTTCGGATTCAAGACGCTGCTGACCTGGAACGCGCTGTTCAGCGGCGCGCTGCTCGCCGCCACCGGCCTGATCCAGCCGGACACGCCCTATCTGGTGGTGCTGGCGGTGCTGATGGTCTCGGGATTCTTCCGGTCGCTGGAGTTCACCTGCCTCAACGCGCTGAGCTTCGCCGACGTGGACGACGCGCGCATGAGCAACGCCACCAGTTTCTCCAGCGTCGCCCAGCAGCTCAGCCTGGGCATGGGCGTGGCGCTCGCCGCGCTGCTGCTGAGTCTGATGCCCGGCGTCGCGGCCGGCCACGCGGTCGCGCGCATCGACCCCGGTGACTTCTTGCCGATCTTCGGCGCCGCCGGGCTGATGTGCGCCGCGTCGTGGCTGTGGTTCCGCACGCTGGCGCCCAATGCCTGCGAGGTGATGAGCGGCTACCGCCGGAAGCTGCCGCCCGTCGACCAGCCCGCCGAGTGATGGCTGCGGCAGCTACTTGTCGTTGGACCAGGCCGGCGAGCGGGCGATGTCGCCGAACGCCTTTCTTGCCGCGTCGAACGGCTCGCCCTCGATTTCCTTGCCCTCGACCTTGATCCGGCCCAGTTCGCCGTCATGGTCGATGTCGCAAGAAACGACGATCCGCCGTTCCTCGGCCGAATCCTGGGTGATGAAGTCGATCTGCGACTGGCCGGGGCCCCATCTGTGCGCATCGACCTTGCCGCCCCGGAGCGGCTCTCCCAGGGCGCGCGAGGCCGAAATGCAGCCGCTGGTCAGCACTTCCGGCTTGTAGACGACGCCGCAGCCCGCGACCGCGAGCCCCGCGCACAGGACGATCCAGCACAACCCCTTCATCGGTATTCCCTCCATGGCCCTCGCCCTTATAGGTGAAAGGCGCGGCCGCGAGAAAGTGGCATCAGCCCTTCCGAACCTCGAATCCGGCCTGCCGGAACGACAGGTCACGGGCGGACCGCGGCGGAGAATGCCGCCTGCGCGTCCGCCAGTTCCTCGGCCTGCGCGCGCACGCCGTCGATCTTGATGCGCTTCAGGCCGCCGCCCATGGTGACCTTGCACTTCACGTTGACCGCCTTCGGCTCGCCGGCCGCCTGCGGCACATGGAACCGCAGGATCGCCTCGCGGCCAACCACCGCGCGGTAGTCGAGCGCCGCGCTGTCCAGTTCAGGGTTCAAGGCGGCGGCCGAGGCTTCGCATCCGGCCAGCATGGGGTGCTTGCCCAACGGCTCGCCGCAGGCGCCCAGCGCCGCCAGACCCGCGATCATGAGGAGAATTCTTGCCCGCATCGCCCGATTCATAGCACGGCGGCGCGGCGCGTCCAGCGCGACGGTTTTTCTGCACCCGTGCCGGAAACATCGCTGGACATTACGGGAAGACCGACGTTTGCTTAACGGGAGCCGGGACCAGTCGATATTGGGGAGTATCATGGTCGAGGAAACGGGACACCGCCCGCTGTCGAAGCGGACGATTTTCTACTATGGCCTGTCCGAGATGCCGCTGCAGGTAGCGAGCGTGGTGATCTCGGCCTATCTGCTCAACTATTATTCCGCCGACCTGGGCGTCGGCCTTGCCGCCGTCGGCACTATCTGGCTGGTGGCGCGCATCTTCGACGGCGTCACCGACCCGCTGATCGGTTACCTCAGCGACCGGACCAAAACGCGCTGGGGCCGGCGGCGCGTCTGGATGGTGGCCTCCGTGCCGATCATCATGCTGTCCATCTACAAGCTGTTCTTCCCCGATCCGCCCGTCGACGCCGTGTATTTCCTCACCTGGATGCTGGTGCTGTGGCTCGGCTGGACCATGCTGCTGATCCCGTATTACGCCTGGGCCGCCGAACTTTCGACCGACTACAACGAACGGTCGGTGATCGTCGGCGCGCGCGTGTGGCTCGGCATGGCGGCGAACGTGACCAGCAAGATCATCCCGGTGGTCGCGGTGCTGGCGTTCGCCTATGGCGGCACCCGCGAAGTGCTCCACATGATCGGCATCATGACGCTGATCCTGGTGCCGCTCACCGTGGGCCTCACCGTGGCCAACGTGCCGGAGAATCCCGCGTACAAGCCGCCGACCATCTCGTTCGGCCGCGGCATTGTCGCCATGTGGCGCAACGGGCCGTTCAAGCGGTTGCTGTTCGCCTTCTTCGTCAACTCCATGGGCACGACGGTGGCGACGGCGACGGCGCTGTACTACGTGCGCAACGTCATGGGCGAGGAGAAGCTGGCGATCCTGTTCCTGCTGGTGTTCTACCTGGCCGGCCTCATCGGCATTCCGTTCTGGGTCTGGCTGTCCAAGCGCATCGGCAAGCACCGGGCGTGGATCGCCTGCCTGATGGTCTATCCATGCTTCAGCCCGTTCTACCTACTGCTGGGGCCGGGCGACTTCTGGTGGATGCTGCCGATCGCCGCCATGACCGGCTTCGGCGGCGGCTCGTCGGCGGTGCTCGCCAATTCCATGAAGGCCGACGTGATCGACCTGGACACGCTGAAGACCGGCCAGAACCGCGCCGCCCTGTTCTTCTCGGTCTGGGCGTTCATCACCAAGGCGTCGCTGTCGGTCGGCCCCGCCATCGCGCTCTACGCACTGGCGACGCTGGGCTTCGATCCAAAGCCGGGAGCCGTCAACGACGCGCAAAGCCTGTGGGGCGTCAAGGCGGTGTTCGCCCTGGGGCCGCCGATCTTCATGATCCTGACCGCCTGGGTGGCCTGGCGCTACCCGATCACCGAGTCGCGCCACGGCAAGATGCGCGACGCGATCGCGCGCCGCAATGCACGGCGCGCCGAACGGGATCGGGTCGCGGAAGCGGCCCGGGCGTCGGCCGAGTGGTCTACACCTTCTCCAGCACATGCACCGCACAGGCTTGACCCAGGCCCAGCACGTGGGTGAGGCCTAGCCGCGCGCCCTCGACCTGCCGGGCGCCGGCCTCGCCGCGCAGGTGGGTCGCCACCTCGTAGATGTTGGCGATGCCGGTGGCGCCCAGCGGATGGCCCTTCGACAGCAGGCCGCCCGAGACGTTGACCGGTACCTTGCCGCCCAGCCAGGTGGCGCCCGAATCGATGAATGCGCCGGCCTCGCCCTCGCCGCACAGGCCCAGGTTCTCGTAGTGGACGATCTCGGCGGTGGCGAAGCAGTCGTGCAGTTCCACCAGGTTGATGTCCTGCGGGCCGATGCCGGCCTTTTCGTAAGCGATCTTCGCGGCGTCCCGCGTGCAGGTGTTGAAGTCGGGCAAGGTGAGGTCGCGCTGGGTGAAGCGGTCGCTGGTCAGCGCCGAGGCGCGGACGCGAACGGCGCGGCCCATGCCCAACTCGCGCGCTTTCTTCGCCGAGGCGATCACCGCCGCGGCCGAGCCGTCGACGTTCACCGAACACATCAGCTTGGTGTTGGGATAGGCGATCATCTCGGCGCCCATCACCTCCTCGAGCGGCGTCTCGATCTGGTACATGGCCTTGGGATTGAGCGTCGAATGGTGGTGGTTCTTCACCGACACCTTGGCGAAATGCTCCGGCTTCGTGCCGTATTTGCGCGAGTGCTCGATGCCGACCTCGGCGAACAGCGCCGGCATCAGCCGCGAGCCCAGCAGGCCCTCGCGCGGGATGCCGTCATCGCCGCCGCCCGCGTTGCCCAGCAGGCCCTTGCCCATCTGCTCGACGCCGACGGCCAGCACCAGGTCGAACTCGCCGGACTTGACCGCCAGGTAGGCCTCGCGGAACGCGGTCGCGCCCGAGGCGCAGGCGTTGGTGCAGTTGACCACCGGAATGCCGGTCTGGCCGATCTGCTGCAGGATCTTCTGGCCGACGAACTGGGTGACGTGGCCCACATTGCCGAGATAGAGCGCCTGCATGTCCTTGATGCCGAGCCCGGCGTCGTCGAGCGCCAGCAGCGCGGCTTCCGCGCCCAGGCCGTCGATGGTCCGGTGCGGGAAGCGCCCGAACTTGATCATGTCCACGCCGAGTACGTAAACGTCTTCGCTCATCGCTGTTCTCCTAGGCCTGACGCGGACGGAAGAAGTAGGACACGTATGTCCGGCCTTCCTTGTTCTTGTGCTCCAGTTCGCGGAACACCACCTCGACCTTCATGCCGGTCTTCACATGGTTCGGGTCAGGCTCCACTTCGATAAGAGTGCCCTTCAGCGAGCAGGCGCCGTCCAGGTCGACGGTGGCCGACACGAACGGCACCTTGATGCCCGGATAGGACCGGTGGACGATCGAGAAGGTGTAGAGCTCGCCGGTCGTGGGCAGCCTGACCGCCTTGAACGGCTTGCGCGAGAAGCACTTCGAGCAGGCCATGCGCTCGGTGGTGTAGATCTCGCCACAGTCGGCGCATTGCTGGCCTTCCAGATAGGGCGCGCCGTCGGCGCCGAACTTCAGGAACGGCACGATGGTCGGCGGGTTGGCCAGTGCGGTGTCGGTCATCAAGACTCTCCTAATTTACCTGGCGCCCTTCGCCCCAGAAGCGGGCGCGCAGCACTTTCTTGTCGGGCTTGCCGATGGCGGTCACCGGGATCGAATCGGCGAACTCGATCTTCTTGGGCGCCTGCACCGAGCCCTTCCGTTCCTTCACCAGCGCGATCAGCTCCTCGGCGGTGACGGCCGCTCCGTTCTTGCGGACGATGACGGCGGTGACCGCCTCACCCCACTTGTCGTCCGGCACGCCGATGACGGCGGCCTGCGCCACGCCCGGATGGTGGGTCAGCACGTCCTCGACCTCCTTCGGGTACACGTTGAACCCGCCGGAGATGATCATGTCCTTCTTGCGGTCGACGATGTAGAGGTAGCCCTCCTCATCCTTGCGGGCCATGTCGCCGGTGTGCAGCCAGCCGCTGCGCAGGGTGGCCGCCGTCTCCTCGGGCCGCTTCCAGTAGCCGTCCATGGCGAGCGGGCTGCGCACGCAGATCTCGCCGACTTCGCCCTGCGGCACCTCCACATCGTTCTCGTCGAGCAGTTTCACCTGCACGTTGGCGACCGGGAAGCCGCATGACGCCAGCCGCTCGGGATGGTTCGGATCATGGTCCCAGGTGTTGAGCGTGGTGACCGTCATCGGCAGCTCGGACTGGGCGTAGAGCTGCAGGAACACCGGGCCGAAGATGCCGAGCGCCTCCTTCAGCCGTGTCGGCGACATGGGCGAGGCGCCGTAGACCACCAGCTTCAGGCTCGACAGGTCGAGCTCGCGGATGCGCGGGTGATCGAGCAGCCGGTAGAGCATGGTCGGCACCAGCCAGGTGACGCTGATCTTCTCGCGCACCACGCAGTCGAGGAATTTGTCCGGGTCGAAGCCTTCCTGCAAATGCACCGTGCCGCCCTTGACGAAGCTGGGCGCCACCATGGAGCCGCCTGCGTGCGACAGCGGGGTGACCACCAGGGTGCGGATGTCGCGCGGCCATTCCCATTCGGCCAGCATCATCAGGATGGCGTTGACCGTCGCCCGGTGGCGGTGGATGACGCCCTTGGGCCGGCCGGTGGTGCCGCCGGTATAGACCAGGCCGACAATGCCGGCAGGATCGGCCTCGTCCCACAGTTTCTTCGGCTCGAAGCTGTCGGCGCGTGCCAGCAGGTCGTCGCCGATATTGGTCGCGCCGATGCCGAAGATGTGCTGCAGCCTGGGCGCGCGCGCCGCCAGCGCCGCGCCGCGTTCCGCGTAGTAGGGATCGACGGCCAACGCGTCGGCTTCGCTGTCCTCGATGATGAAGGCGTGGTCCTCCACCGCGCCCAGCGGATGCAGCGCGGTGTAGCGGATGCCCAGCAGGGTGCAGGCGAGGCGCACCATCAGCGTCTCGGGCCGGTTGGAGCCGAGCTGGCACAGCGCCATGCCGCGCTTCAGCCCGCGCGCCTGCAGCGCCTGCATGATCTGGCTGATCCGGTCGCCGAGCTGCCGGTAGGTCAGTCGGACGTCGCCGCACACCAGCGCCTCGCGGCTCCCATAGCGCTCGATGGCCCGCCGCGAGATCTCGCCCGCGGTGGTGCCCAGATGGACTTCGGCCAGTTCGGTCATGTTACTACCCCGTTTCCCCGCGCCCACTCTATCGACGCCCCGCAGGCGCATCAATCGGCGGATCACGGGTCTATCCACCGTCGCCGCCGCGCGATAGGGTTCGGCTCGCGACCTTTTTGGATTCAGGCACATGCGCGCAAGGCTGGCCCTGCTGTCGATCGTCCTCCTGCTGCTGCCGGGCGCGGCGGCGGCGCAGCCGATCGTCGCGCAGCCGACCTCCCGGCCCGGCGACATCAACATCGCGTTCCGTGCGGCGCCGACCACCATCGTCCGCTACCGCATCGACGTGACCCAGTCGCGCCAGAAGGAGGGCGAGCCCGGCCCGACGGTGACCGCGACCCAGGTGGCGGAGGTGTCGTTCCGGGTGCTGTCGACCCGCAGCGACGGCTACCGCATGGCGATGAACTACGACAAGGTGGAGAGCCGCTCGCCGCAGATGAAGGCGCTCGGCATCAGCGACGAGGCGGCCGAGAAGATCGGCAAGCGGTTCGAGCGCACCACGCTGGTCTATCTGTGCGACCACAACGGCAATCCCGCGTCGCTGGAGAACCTGGCCGATCTGAAGGAGATGATGGCCAGGAACACCGAGAACCTGCGCTACTTCTTCAAGCAGGCCAAACTGCCGCCACAGGCCATCGCCATGGTCGACAACATGGAGAAGGCCTACGCGACCATGACCCAGGAACAGGCGAACAAGGCGTTGCTGGAGGATATCAGGCCGTTGTTCGGCACCACCGGCATCGACCTGCCGCCCGATGGCGAGATCCAGTTCAGCGAAGACGAACCATGGGCCATGACCGGCACGCTGCTGAAGACCAGGGGCACGCTGAAGCTGGTGCGCCAGGATACCGCCCAGGCGGTGATCCAGCTGCGCACCGCCTATGACCGGGACAGCGTGCGCGAGGGACTGGCGCTGGCGTCGACGCAGGTCGCGGCGCAGAACGGCGGCACCGTACCGGAAAGGCTGGCCGCGCCGATCAAGGCGATGGAGAATTTCGACGTGCAGCAGAACCAGACCACCATCCTGCGCCTTGCCGATGGCTGGGCCGACAGCATGACCATGGAGCGCGTCTCGGTCATCGGGCCGGAGCGGCGGATGAAGCGCACGGTGGCGACGCGGCTGCAATAGGATTGGAAGTGGGGAGAGAACGATGGACTTCATGAAATGGACGGTGGGCGACGTCACCGTCACCAAGGTGCCGGAGCTGGACCGGGTGCCCGGCATGCGCGGGCTGATTCCCGCCGCCACCCGCGAGGCGATCGAGCCGATCAAGTGGCTGCAGCCGCATTTCGTCACCCACGACCTGAAGATGCTGGCCAGCATCCACGCGCTGATCGTCGAGACCGGCGGAAGGCGCATCCTGGTCGATACCTGCGTCGGCAACGACAAGGACCGGGCGTTCGACGCCTGGAACCACATGCAGGGCCCGTTCCTCGACGATCTGGCCAAGGCCGGCTTCCCCCGCGAGAGCATCGACACGGTGCTGTGCACCCATCTCCACATCGATCATGTGGGCTGGAACACCATGTGGGTGGACGGCAAATGGGTGCCGACCTTCCCCAACGCCCGCTACCTGATGGGCGCCGACGAATTCGCCTACTGGAAGGCCGAGGCCGACGCCGACGACGCCAAGCCGGCCGGCGAGAAGGACATGCTGGAAAGCGGCACCGTGTTCGGGGATTCCGTGCGGCCGGTGTTCGAAGCCGGCCTGGTCGACCTGGTCGGCACCGACCATGTGCTGTCCGACACGGTCCGGCTGATCCCGACGGTCGGACACACGCCCGGCCATGTCAGCGTGCTGATCGAGTCGAAGGGCGAGACGGCGCTGATCACCGGCGACTTCATGCACCATCCCTGTCAGATCGCCCGCCCCGACTGGGCCGCCGCCGTCGACTACGATTCGGACCGCTCGACCAGGACCCGCCGCGAGGTGTTCGAGCGTTTCGCCGATACGCCGACCCTGATCATCGGCACCCATTTCGCCAGCCCGACCGCCGGGCGGCTGGTGCGCGACGGCGACGCGTACCGGCTGGACGTCGAGGAGTAGGAACCGTCAACAACAGCGCGCCGCATCGGGAAACGAGGCCATGAACCGCGCCGTATCGCGCGGCATCTTCGTCGTGCTCGCCGTGGCGGCGGCCGGCTTCTTCGGCTGGAGCGGCTGGCGCGACTATCGCGAGCAGAACCAGCCCGAAGCGGCGGAAACCTTCAAGCAGCCCGACATTCCCTATGCGCCGACGCCGATGATCGTGGTCGAGCGCATGCTGGAAGCCGCCAGGCCGAAGCGCCGCGAGGTGCTCTACGACCTGGGCTCGGGCGATGGCCGCATCGTCATCAAGGCGGCGCTGACCTACGGCGTGAAGGCCGAGGGCTTCGAACTGGACCCGAAGCTGGTCGAGCAATCGCGCAAGGCGGCCCGGGAAGCCGGGCTGGAGTCCAAGGTCAGCTTCGCGCGCCGCGACATCCTCACCCTCGACCTGCAGGACACCGATATCATCACCCTGTCGCTGAGCCGCGAGCTCAACCGCAAGCTGCTGCCGCAGCTGGAGAAGCTGAAGCCCGGCGCGCGGATCGTCAGCCACGACCACGGCCTGGGCGACTACGCGCCGGAGAAGCTGATCCGCTTCGCGCCCGAGGTGGAAGGCGGCCGCGAGCACCTGATCTATGTCTACACCACGCCGCTGAAGACCGGCACCGGCGCCACGGCGGTCGACCGGCCGAACACCGCCGGCATCAACTTCGTGCCGACACCGGAGACCGTCGCCGAGGAGATGCTGGTGATGGCCCGGGTCATGCCGCACGAGACCGTCTACGACCTGGGCTCGGGCGACGGCCGCATCCTGATCGCGGCGGCGCGGAAATACGGAGCGAAGGCCGTCGGCTACGAGATCAATCCCAAGCTGGTCGCGGAGTCGCGCCAGCGCATCAAGGAGCTGGGCCTGGGCAGCAAGATCGAGGTCCGCGAAGGCAATCTGTTCGAGGCCGACCTGAGCCAGGCCGACGTGGTGACGCTCTATCTCAGCCCGACGATGAACGCCAAGCTGCTGCCCCAGTTCGACCGGATGAAGCCGGGATCGCGTATCGTCAGCCACGATTTCGACATTCCCGGCATCCGCCAGCAGACCGTTGTCAACGTCACGCCGGGCGGTGCATACAAGCGCGAGCGGACTATCTATCTGTGGACCACGCCGCTCGAGCGCGTGAAGAACTAGACCTTCTGAGGAACCAGCCATGAGCGTGATGCAGGCGATCAATCCGGCCAATGGCGACATTATCGCCACCTACCAGCAGCACACGGCGGGCGAGGTGGCCCGCAAGGTAGACGACGCCGGCCGCGCCTTCGCAGGCTGGTCGGCCACCAAGATCGAGGAACGCGCCGCCCTGCTTCCCAAGCTGGCCGCCGTGCTGGAGGCCAATAAGGAGCGCTACGCCCGGCTGATGACCGCCGAGATGGGCAAGCCCATCAAGGAAGCGCGCGCCGAGGTCGAGAAATGCGCCTGGGCGTGCAAATACTACGCCGAGCATGGCCCGGCCTATCTGGCCGACGACATCGTCAGGACCGAGGCGCACAAGGCGTTCGTGGCGTTCCGGCCGCTGGGCGTGGTGCTGGCGGTGATGCCGTGGAACTTCCCGTTCTGGCAGGTGCTGCGCTTCGCCATCCCCAGCCTGCTGGCGGGCAACGCGGCGCTGCTGAAGCACGCCTCCAACGTCCCCGGCTCGGCGCTGGCGCTGGAAGAGGCGCTGCGCGAGGCCGGCCTGCCCGACGGCGTGTTCCAGACCCTGCTGATCCCCAGCGGCATGGTCGAGGCGGTGATCGAGAACCCGCATGTCCGCGCCGTCACCCTGACCGGCTCCAACGCCGCCGGCCGCGCCATCGCCGCGACGGCCGGCCGCTGCCTGAAGAAGAGCGTGCTGGAGCTGGGCGGCAGCGACCCCTTCGTGGTGCTGGAGGACGCCGACCTGGACAAGGCGGCCGAAGCGGGTGCCGCCAGTCGGCTCTTCAACACCGGACAGGCGTGCATCGCCGCCAAGCGGTTCATCGTGATCGAGTCCATTGCCAAGAAATTCGAGGACAAGCTGGCCGAGCGCCTGCTCGCGCGCAAGATGGGCGACCCCATGGACGAGACGGTCGCGCTTGGCGCGCTGGCCCGCGCCGATTTGCGCGACGAGCTGCACGACCAGGTCGAGCGCAGCCTGAAGGAAGGCGCCCGCAACATCCTGGGCGGCGCCATTCCCAACGAGCCGGGCGCGTACTATCCGGCGACCATCCTGAACGGCGTCGAGAAGGGCATGCCCGCCTTCGACGAGGAGCTGTTCGGCCCGGTCGCGTCGATCGTCCGCGCCGCCAACGAAGAACAGGCGCTGAAGATCGCCAACGACACGCCCTACGGCCTGGGCGCGGCGGTGTTCACCGAGGACCGCAAGCGCGGCGAGCGCATCGCCCGCGACCACTTCGACGCCGGCGTCTGCTTCGTCAACGACTTCGTCAAGTCCGACCCGCGCCTGCCGTTCGGCGGCGTCAAGGAAAGCGGCTATGGCCGCGAGCTGGGCATCTTCGGCATCCGCGAGTTCACCAACATCAAGACGGTGGTGGTGGCGTAGCCGCCAAACCGATCCAATTTGCCCGTTTACCGCCGCGACCCGGCGCTCTATCGTCTGTGACCATACGGTAACAACGTCGGGGAGACGGGGATGGCGCAGGCGGATATTCTGATCAGCAACGGGCTGATCGTCGACGGGTCAGGCGGCGCGCCGTTCACGGGCGACGTGGCCATCGCTGATGGCAGGATCGTCGCCGTCGGCAGCTTCTCCGGCAGTGCCACGACGACCATCGACGCCACGGGCCGGGCCGTCGCGCCCGGGTTCATCGACATCCACACCCATTATGATCCACAGCTCTGCTGGGACCGGCTGGCGACCCCGTCGCTGGAGCATGGCTGCACCACGGTGGTGATCGGCAACTGCTCGCTGTCGGTCGCGCCGATCCGCGACAAGGCGGCGGCGAAGAAGCTGGTCAGCATGTTTCGGGTCATCGAGGACATCGGCGACGCCACCTTCGATGCGGGTGTGCCGTGGTCGTGGGAGAGCTTTCCGGACTATCTGGACTACATCCGCCAAGGCCTGGGCATCAACGTGGGCGCGCTGGTCGGCCATTCGGTGCTGCGGCTCTACGTGATGGGCGAAGCCGCGCAGGAGCGGGTCGCCACCGACGAGGAAATCGCCGAGATGGTGCGGCTGCTGAAGGAAGCCATGAACGCCGGCGCTATCGGCCTGTCGACCTCGTACATCGACGTGGACGAGAACATGAAGCCGGTGCCCAGCCGCTTCGCCGACATGCGCGAGAAGCTGGCGCTGGCCCGCGCCATGGCGGCGACCGGCCGCGGCGTGATGCAGACCGTGCCGTTCTTTCTCGACCCGGTGAAGCAGATCGGCTGCATCGACGAGCTGGCCGAGATTTCCCGCGAGACCGGCGTGATGTGCACCCTGGCGCCCATCGTCTACAGCCCCCTGGGCACGCTGTGGCAGGACTCGCTGGACCGGTTGGCCGCGGTGCGCGCGGCGGGCGCCAATGTCTATGGCCAGTCCATGCCGCGGCCGTTCGACCTCAACATGCGGCTGTCGGAGAACTCGTTCCTGCTGCTGTCGATGCCGGCCTGGGCCAGGGCGCTGAAAATGCCGCTGCAGGACCGGCTGGCCTATTTCTCGGACCCGGACACCCAGGAGATCCTGATCAAGGAGATGAGCGCCGGCCCGATCATGGCCGCGTTCGGCGCGCTGCGCGTCGGCCGGGTGACCCATCCGGACAACAAGCCGTTCGAGGGGCGCGGGCTGCACGAGGTGGCGAACGAGCTGGGCGTGCCGATGCCGCGCGCCATGATCGACATCGCGCTGCGCGACGGTCTGG
>CAMDTB010000027.1 GCA_945907245.1 Rhizobium sp. Q54 | reverse complement strand
CGAGGCGATGTGCCGGCACTTATCCGCGAACGCCAGCCCGGCTGGACCCTGGACCAGATTCCCGGCACCACGCATTTCCTGCCCATGGAGCGCCCTGAACTGGTGCGGGATGCGCTCAGGAAAATTGCCGGCTAGGGCTCCCCGATCCCGGTGGATGAATACCGCATCAACCTGCTATGTTTCCCTCTGGTAACGCAGGGAGGGCTTTCATGGCATCGTTCGACAGCATCCGGGAAACATTCGAGCAGCGGGTTTCAACCGTCGTCTGGGCGTCGGTGACGACCCAGGACACCAAGGGGCGCCTGCGGGCGCGCATCCTGCACCCGGTGTGGGAGTTTCCCGACGGCAAGCCGCAGGGCTGGATCGCCACCGGGCGCCAGAGCCTGAAGGCCAGGCACCTGGCGGGCAACCCGTATGTCTCGGTGGCCTACTGGACGCCGCAGATGGAGCACGTCATCGTCGACTGCAAGACCGAGTGGGCCGAGGACATGGCCGAGAAGGACCGGGTATGGAAGCTGTTCGGCTCCAAGCCCGAGCCCTATGGCTACAACCTCAACATGTTCTGGAAGAGCGTCGACGATCCGACCTATGGCGCCCTGAAGCTGGTGCCGTGGCGGGTCGAGACCTGGTCCATCGCCGATCTGGGCCAGGGCAAGCCGCCGGGCCTCTGGACAGCCTGAGGCCCGCGCCCAGACTCTTGCGCGTATCCGCGCCGCGGACGAAGATGCGGGCATGAACAGGGAATCGCAGATCGACATCGTCCACCCCGACGCCCCGGAATGGTTCCGCAAGGCGCTCGCCGTCCCGTACCGCGACCGCACGGTCGAGGTCGAGGGATGCCCGATCCACTATCTGCACTGGGAGCGGCCCGGCAAGCCGGGCCTGCTGCTGGTTCATGGCGGCGGCGCCCATGCCCACTGGTGGCGCTTCCTGGCGCCGTTCTTCACCGACCATTACAGCGTCGCGGCCATCGACCTGTCGGGCGCCGGCGACAGCGGAAGGCGCGACGCCTATTCCGGCGAGCTGTTCACCGCCGAACTGATGGGCGTGTGCAAGGATGCCGGCTTCGACGACAAGCCGATCATCGTCGGCCACAGCTTCGGCGGCTTCGTCACGCTGCATGCGACGACCATCATCGGCAGCCAGCTGACCGGCGTGGTGCTGGTCGATTCGCCGGTCAGGCCGCCGGACTACCAGTGGCAGCGCGACCGCAAGCGCGCGCCGATCCGGCCGAAAAAGCTTTATCCGGACTTCGAGACCATCCTCGAGCGTTTCCGGCTGATGCCGCCGCAGGAGTGCGCCAACGACTATCTGGTCGACTATATCGGACGGCATTCGGTGACGCCGGAGGAGAACGGCTGGACCTGGAAGTTCGACGACCAGCTGTTCGGCAAGTTCCGCTTTGGCGACATGCGCGAGGCGCTGAAGAGCATTCCGTGCCGCGTCGGCGTGATGTACGGCGACCGCAGCCAGCTTTTCTCCCAGGAAATCGCCGACTACATGTTCGAGGTGCTGGACAGCTCGGTGCCGTTCGTCGCGATCCCCGAGGCCGATCATCACCTGTTCCTCGACCAGCCGCTGCCGTTCGTCGCGGCCTTGAGGGCATTGCTGGCGGAATGGCGGCATTCGAGGCCGAACCGGGGCGGTTAACTCAAAAATTCTTGTCATCCCGGCGAAAGCCGGGACCCAGGGGATCGTAAGGCTCAGTCCCTTCCCCGTTCTGGGTCCCGGCTTTCGCCGGGATGACAATACGTATTTATTTCCAATCGCTTAAGGCCGGATCGAATACCCCGTCGGCCCCTTCTGCGCTTCCAGCAGCGGTGTCACCCATTCCAGCCAGGCGCACAGCCTTGCCCGCGTCTCGCGCGGGTCGATCAGCTCGTGGACGTTGAACTGTTCGCCGCGCGGAAAGGCGCCGTTGGCGGCGGCCATCTTCGCTTCCAGCTCGGCGCGCAGGGCATCCGGGTCTTCGGCCTCGGCCAGTTGCCGGGCGAAGGCGACGGCGACGCCGCCCTCGACGGGCAGGGCGCCCATCTCGGCGGACGGCCATGCCAGCACCAGCCCGTCGGGCCCATAGTGGGCGGCGGCAGCCACGCCGAAGCTTTTCCGGACGACGATCGAGACCCACGGCACCCGGCTCTGCATCACCGCCAGCACCAGCGCGGTGCCGTAGCGGATGGTGCCGGCCTGCTCGGCGTCGGGGCCGATCATGAAGCCGGGCTCGTCGACGAAGCTGAGGATCGGCAGGTGGAAGGTGTCGCACAGATCGACGAAGCGGCGCACCTTCTGCGAGCCATGCGCGGTCATGGCGCCGGCTGCGAACCGGCAGTCGGCGGCGATGATTCCCACCGGCCTGCCGTCGAGCCGGGCGAGACCGACGATCTGGCCCGGCCCGAAGCGGCGGCCCAGTTCGAAGAAGCTGCCCAGGTCGACGACATGCTCGACCAGCTTGCGCCCGTCATAGGGCTTGCGCCGGTCGCGCGGGATGATCTCGAGCAGCGCCTCGTCGGCGCGGGCCGGATCATCGCCGGTTTTTACGACCGGCGGCAGCTCCCAGACGTTCTGCGGCATGTAGGACAGGAACCGGCGGACCTGGGTGAAGGCATCGGCCTCGTCCTTCGCCAGATTGTCGACGGTCCCATTCTTCAGGTGCACCTGGTGGCCGCCCAGCTGTTCCTTGGTCATCGACACGCCCAGCGCTCGCTCGACCACGGCCGGGCCGGCGACCAGCACCTGCGCCGTGTCCTTGACCATCACCGAAAAATGCGAGGCGGCGAGGCGCGCGGCCGGAAAACCGGCGACCGGGCCGCAGGCTGCGGCGGCCACCGGCACGATCGCCATGGCGTCGGCCAGCGACTTGAAGCGCGGGCGGTCATAGACCGGCGAGAACGACAGACCCTTGCCGCTGGCGCCCGAAACGCTGCCGCCACCGCCTTCGAGGAAGCGCACCAGCGGCACCCGGTAGCGGATCGCCATGTCCTCGGCGAACACACTCTTGCGCAGGCCCGCCGCGTTGGGCGAGCCGCCGCGCAGGGTGAAGTCCTCGCCGCCGACGATGACCCGGCGGCCGTCCAGCTTGCCAAAGCCTAATATGTAGTTGGCGGGCTGGAAGCCGGTCAGGTTGCCGTCGTCGTCCAACTCGGCCTGGCCGGCGGTCTCGCCCTGCTCCTCGAAGCTGCCGCCATCCACCAGTCCAGCGATGCGCTCGCGGATGGTCAGGCGTCCCTTGGCATGCTGGCGGGCGATGCCGTCGGGTCCGCCCAGACCCTTGGCCAGCTCGCGTCTTTTGCGGATCTGCTCCGCCTCGTCCTTCCAGCTCATCCGCTCATCCTTCAAGTACACCGGGACTGTAAACTTGACGTTGCCGGGCGGGCAACCGCACACTCCCGGAATGGCGCTTGGCGATCAGGAAACGGTGATATCGGCCAACGAGGCGTTCTACGACGCGTTCGCCGCCGCGGACGTGGCCGCCATGGAAGCCATCTGGGCCCATGACGCGGAGGTCACCTGCCTGCATCCCGGCTGGCCCAAGCTGGAAGGCCGCGAGCCGGTGCTCCAGAGCTGGCGCGGCATCCTCGCCCATCCCGGCCGGCCGCAGATCGAGTGCGTCCATCCATCGGCCATCATCCACGGCGATACGGCGATCGTGCTCTGCTACGAACTGATGCAGTCGGCCTGCCTGCTGGCGACCAACGTGTTCGTGCGCGAAGCGGGCACCTGGCGGCTCGCCCACCATCACGCGGGCGGCCCTGTTCCGGCGCCGGACTAAATTGGTTCCCGGGCACACAGACGGGGAACCACCCCTGATGCTCTTTGATGGCATTTGCGCGCTGTGCAGTGGCTCGGCGCTGTTTGTTGTTCGACACTCGCGTGATGTTTCCGTCTGCACCATGCAGTCTGTGCCGGGGCAGGAGATGCTGCAACGCCTCGGCCTGCCGCTCGACGGCTTCGACACTTTCGCCTTTTATGAGGATCGGCGAGTCTGGGAGAAGTCCGATGCGGTTATAAGACTTGCGCGGCATCTGGACTGGCCGTGGCGCATCGCAAGCGTAATCCGTGTGCTGCCACGGCACTGGCGTGATGCCCTGTATGACCGGATAGCCCGAAACCGCTATCAGATATTCGGAAAACGAGATACCTGCCTGATCCCAACCGCCGAACAGCGGGGCAGGTTTATCGGTTAGTGGGTCTGGGTGTGGATCGGCTCGTAGGAGCCGTTGTCCATTTCGGCGAACATCTCGGGCACCTGCGGATGGTGCACCGGCTCGCCTGATTCATCGGGCAGCAGGTTCTGCTGCGAGACATAGGCGATGTAGGTGCTCTCGTCGTTCTCGGCCAGCAGGTGGTAATAGGGCTGGTCCTTGGCCGGGCGCATGTGCTCGGGGATCGACTGCCACCATTCCTCGGTATTGCTGAAGGTGGCGTCGATATCGAAGATCACGCCGCGGAACGGGTAGAAGCGATGCTTTACCACCTGGCCGATCCGATACTTCGCCTCACGCTGTAACACGACTGTTCCTTACGAATGGCCCAGGATCGCATGCGGGCGATAGGGCTCTTCCAATGACTTTATATCGGATTCTACAAGGGTCAGATCAAGCGCGGCAATTGCATCGTCGAGATGCGACAGTTTCGTGGCACCTATAATGGGCGCGGAAACCGCCGGTTTGGACAGGATCCAGGCCAGCGCCACCTGCATCGGCTTGACGCCCAGGCGGCCCGCGATTTCCACGTTCCGGTCGGCTACCTTGAAGTCGTCGTCGGCATAGTAAAGCTGGGTGGCGAAGTCGTCCGAGGTGGCGCGCGCGGTCTCGCCGCCGCCCTGGCGGTGCCGGTTGCCGGCCAGGAAGCCGCGCGCCAGCGGGCTCCACGGGATCAGGCCGACGCCCTTGGCCGCGCACAGCGGGATCATTTCCCGCTCTTCCTCGCGGTAGACCAGATTGTAGTGGTTCTGCATGGAGACGAACTTCGCCCAGCCGTTCTTTTCCGAGAGGCTCAGGTACTCGCCGAACTGCCAGGCGAACATGGACGAGGCGCCCAGGTAGCGCACCTTGCCGGCGCGGACGAGGTCGCTCAGCGCTTCCATGGTCTCTTCCATGGGGGTTTTGTAGTCGAAGCGGTGAATCTGGTAGAGGTCGATGTAGTCCAGCCCCATGCGCTTCAGCGAGGCGTCGCACGACGCCATGATGTTCTTGCGCGACAGGCCGTGGCGGTTGAGCTTGCCGTTGTGGGTACCGCCGAAGCATTTGGTGGCGATCACCACGTCCTCGCGGTCAGGCACCAGGTCCTTGATCGCCCGGCCCAGGATCTCTTCGG
Organism: Rhizobium sp. Q54; assembly: GCA_945907245.1. GTDB lineage: Bacteria > Pseudomonadota > Alphaproteobacteria > SMXS01 > SMXS01 > RI-34. The sequence continues at coordinate 35,818 of CAMDTB010000027.1, read as the reverse complement.
TGACGCCGTTGCAGTAGACGTCGGCGGTATCGAAGAAGTTGATGCCGGCCTCGATCGCCTTCTCATAGAACGGCCGCGCCGCCGTCTCGTCCAGCACCCAGGCGCGCTGCGCCGGATCGCCATAGCTCATGGTGCCCAGGCACAGCCGCGACACGCGCATGCCGGTAGAACCCAGTCGGGTATATTTCATCGCCGATCCCCCTGTTTGATAAGGGGCATATTAACGGTTGGGGCGGGCGTGTCGACCAAGTTGACCGACAAGCGCAGCGGGTTGCCGCCCTGTTGACCGAGTCTAATGGGTAGTAGCTGCTGTAAATTCCGGCGTCGCCATGAGTTGGTCGAGCACCATGTCGAACGCGCCCAGCAGGATGCTATATTCTTCTCCGGTGATACCCTTGGGCACGGCGATTTCCGCAGTGGCGTCTATAGTCGCCACGACCTTTTTCTCATCCTTCGAAAATATTTTCCATGTGATGGACATTGAAGCAGTGCCCGCGGACCGGGTGACGTCGCCATATCCGATCTTCGGATAGCAGACCTTCATATGGATCTTGGTGATGATCCCGCCGACGATAAATTTCGATTCGTCTTTCAATTCGCCGAATATGTCAGTGGGATCCTCAGGAATCGCGAAGCCGCGATCTTTAAGCCTTTGGCGCAGTCGGGCGTCCATGACTTTCGTGATCCTGCCCTTGTTCTCTGTCGAATTCCAAACGTAATCCCCGCTTCCCCAGCAGAAGATGCCGCCCTGATATGATCCCATGGGCTCGCCGCGGCTGAAGCCGACGACGAGCGGGGAGACTGATAGAGCCTGGGCATTGATGTTCGCATCTGGCGGCGCTGGTGCTTCCAACGGTGCGGCGTCTGTCTGGTTGGCGTTGGAGTCCTCGGCCCCGGCAGGCGTTTCATTCGCGAGTGGCGCGTCGGATTGGGCCCAGGATGTCACAGCCCAGCCCGTGCACAGCAAGGACACCGCTGCAGCCCGAAGAATTTTCACATGCATTGCATACCCCCAAACCACAATTCATTGCCTGCCAGTGTGGATCAACCATAATTGGAGTGAGTTGAAATATCGAATTTTTGACGGAGATTCGATGCAATCTGTATCCGCACGTAAACGCCTAATCCTGCTGGCTCTCGCGGCGTGTCTTGCCATCGTTAATTCAGCGAATGCGGCGGCCGAGTCATCGAGCGCGCATGACGGCCGCCCGTCGGCTGCTCAACCGGAAGCCGGTGTGGCGATTGTTGAGCCGGCGACGGGGGACAGTCTTCCACGGTTGGACACTACAGCGTTGAAGACCGTCCCCATGGTTGTGAGCTTCGAGCGCCTAGAGAAGATGGGCAGGATCACCATGGGCTGGTTCTGTTCGGCCGGGAGTGACTTGGCTTGGTTGCCCACCGAGAAAACCGCAGAGCTCACGAAGATGCTGGATGACCGCCTTCGCAAGTATCTCACGGCCAAGGGTTTCGCGCTGCCGGAAGCATCCCCCGATCTGTTCGGTGAGGGTAGCGATCTCTCGCGCTTCATGCTCGGCGCCACCATCGACAAGATCAATGTCGCCGTATGCATTCCGGGTGGACAGGAAGGCAATGACGTCCGTTCAAAGGGATCGGCATCCATCGCGGTGACCTGGAAGCTTTACTCCAAGGCTGAAAAGAAGGTGGTCATGGCGTTCAAGGTGCTGGGCGATGTCGACGAGCCCAAAGGTGTTCAGGGCGAAATGCTGCTGATCCTTATGCATGCCTTTGACAAAGCCATCGATCAGCTATTTGCCTCGTCAGAATTCCAGGCCTATTTGGCAGTGTCGCGAGGCGGTGAGACGCGGTGAACACCAACGGCGCAGCATTCGGCTTCGGGGCGATGAAATCCGCTATCTGCCGTGCAGCTGCCCTGGTCTTGCTCTTGGCAGTCTGGTCGGAACCGGTCACCGCACAGGCTTCAGCGGATGCCGCGGGCTCGGAACCAAAGATGTCGGTGCCATCGTCCGGCGGGGCAAGGCTGCCGTTCGAGATCGATGCCAAAGCGATGCAGCTGATTCCGCTCGTCGTGAGCTTCGACCGGCTTGAAAAGATGGGCGAGCTGACTTTTAGCTGGGGCTGCTGGACCCATTTCGAACAGGTGTGGACGGAAACCGAGAAGAGGAACGAACTCACCAAGATGATGGATCAGCGAATGCGCGTCCGGATGGGCGAGGCGGGCTTTTCACTGCCTCAAGACCCGCTCGATATCTTCGGCGAAACATCTGATGAGTCCCGCTTCAAGCTCGGCGGAACGATTGACCGGATACAGATGGACATTTGCGCGCCCAGTGGCGGCATGAAAACGAAGGGCTCGGCATCCCTAAAGATTACCTGGAAGATCTACTCGAAGGCCGAACAGAAGATCGTGGCCGTGCTCGAAGTCGAAACGAGCCATGCTGAGCCCAAAAACATCAGCGGCGGCATGTACGCCATCCTTTTTGCCGCCTTCGACAAAGCCATCGACAAGCTGTTCGTGTCGCAGGAATTTCAGGCTGCAGCCAAGCCCTGAAGCCTAAAGGGCGAACCGCTCAGTTCGCCCCCGTCGGCACCTTGTTGAACGGGATGCCCTTGTCGGCGCGGATATCCGGTGGCAGGCCCAGCACGCGCTCGGCGATGATGTTGCGCAGGATCTCGTCCGTGCCGCCGGCGATGCGCAGGCCCGGCGAGCCCATATAGGCCTCGGCGAACTGGCGGCGGAAGCCTTCCAGTTCCGGGTCATAGGCGATGCCGGCCGTGTCCAGCAGGTCGAGGCCGAAGGACGCCATGTCCTGCAGCATGGAGGCGAACACCGCCTTGTTGATCGACGCTTCCGGACCGGGCCGCGCGCCCTGCGACAGGGCGGTCATGGTGCGGTAGCGGCCGTTGCGCAGGCCCATGTACTTGGCGTACCAGCCGGCGAGCTGCTCGCGCACCGCCTTGTCCTGGATGGCCGGGCCGCGGCCGCCGTCGACGGCGTTCGCCAGCTTCATCAGCGTCTCGAAATTGATGCCGCGCTGGGAGTTTTCGCTGATCGACAGGCGCTCGTTCATCAGCGTGGTCAGCGATACCTTCCAGCCATCGCCGACGGCGCCGAGGCGCTGGCTGTCGGGGATGCGGACATTGGTGAAATAGACCTCGTTGAAGCCGCGTCCGCCGGATGCCTGCTTGATCGGCTTCACCTCGACGCCGGGCGACTTCATGCTGAGGAAGAAGAAGGTCAGGCCCTCGTGCTTGGCCACGTTGGGATCGGTGCGGGTAACCAGGATGCCCCAGTCGGAGAACTGCGCGCCCGAGGTCCAGATCTTCTGGCCGTTGATGATCCAGTCGTCGCCGTCGCGCTCGGCCTTGGTGCGGAGCGCCGCCAGGTCGGAGCCGCCGGCCGGCTCGGAGAACAGCTGGCACCAGATTTCCTCGCCCGCCAGCGCCTTGGGCACGAAGCGCTTTTGCTGCTCGGGCGTGGCGAAGGCCATCATGGTCGGCATGCACATGCCCAGGCCGATGGAGAACACGGCCGGCGGCAGGTTGTACTCGCTCTCCTCTTGCTCGAAGATCACCCGCTGCATGGGCGTGCCGCCCAGGCCGCCGACTTCCTTCGGCCAGGTGATGGCGGCATAGCCCGCCGCCGCCTTCTTCGCCTGCCAGGACTTGGCCATCTTCAGCGTTTCCGCCTCTGTCATGTTCTCGGGCAGGGGCTTGCGGTACTCGGCGGCGTTCTCCGCCAGCCAGGCGCGGGCCTCGGCGCGGAATTTGGCCTCTTCGGGTGAGTCCTCGAAATTCATCAGGCGGCTTCCTTGAGCGGTCGGAGGTGGATCGGCAGGCCGTCCTTGGGCTTGGGGATCGGCATGATCTGGAAGTCGGCCTTGTAGCCTTCGTCCAGATGAAAGCGGTAGTTCAGCAGCAATTGGTACATGAAGACCTTGGTCTGCATATAGGCGAAATGCAGGCCGATGCACATGTGCGCACCGCCGCCGAACGGCACCCAGGCGAACTTGTGCTTGCGGTCCTCGGCGCGCTGCTCAGAGAAGCGGTCGGGCTCGAACCGTTCCGGGTTCTGCCATAGTTCGGGCATGCGGTGCGTGTAGCCGGGGCTGATCGCGATGGCGGTGCCGGCGGGGATGGTGTAGCCACCGAACTCGCAGTCGCGCACCGCCGTCCGCGGGATCGACGGCACCGGCGGGTTGATCCGCAGCGCCTCCTTGAAGCACCACTCGACGATCTGGATGTCGCCGAGGCGGTCATAGGGCAGGTTGTCGCCGGGCAGGCCCAGCGCGGCGCATTCGCGGCGGGCGGCGTCCTGCCAGTCGGGATTGCGGCACAGGTGATAGATCAGGGTGGTGATCGAGCTGGTCAGCGTGTCGTGCGCCGCCATCATCAGGAAGTCCATGTGGTCGACGACGTCGGCGTCGGTGTACGAGTTGCCCTCGTCGTCCACGGCGTTGCACAGCAGGGTGAACATGTCGGTCCCCTGAGTGCCGCGCCGGAGCGGGATCTGCTCGCGGAAATAGTTCTCGAGGAACTTGCGGCCCTGTACGCCGCGCCACATCTTCGTGCCCGGAATCGGCGTCCTGATAACCGAAACCGACGCCTGCACGCTGTCGAAGAACGCCCGGTTGACCTTGTCGGCCACGGGTCCGAGCGGCATGCCCAGGAACACCGAGGCCGCGGTGTTGAGGGTGAGCTGCTTGATCGCCTCGTAGAAGCGGAAGTCGCCCTTGGCGCGCCAGCGGTCGAGACCCTGGCGGATGCCTTCGTTGAGATTCTCGATATAGGCCTGCATGGCGGGCTGCTTGAAGGCCACCTGCATGATGCGGCGATGGGCACGGTGGTCGTCGAAGTCCCGCAGCATCAGGCCGTTGGGGAACAGCCGGCCAAGGATGGGGTTCCAGCCGCCCTTCGAGGAGAAGTTGCGCTCCCGGTCCATCAGCACGAACTCGTTGGCTTCGGGACCCAGCAAGGTCACGTTGGTGCGGCCGAACGCGTTCGACCAGTAGACGCGTCCGTACTTGCTCACCATGTCGTCGCTGACCGCCGCGGGATCGCGCAGCAGGTCGAGGGACTTGCCGACAAGCGGCAGGCCCGGCTCGCCGGGTATGCCGTTCAGACGCGGGTTTCGGGCCATGCGCGATCTCCTGTGGTCAGGCACAGTACCTAATGCGGATGTCTGTTACCAACAAGTAACGGATTGCTGGGGCACGTCCCAATTTGGGTCGCGGGCATCAGGCGATGCCGATTTGTTGCCGGCGCATTCTGTCGGCTTTGACAAGCGCGGCAACCATCAGCGCGCCACCCGCGATGATGCAGCCGGTCACGAACCATCCACTGGCAGCGAAATTGCCGGCCCAGTCCCGAATCGCGCCCCCGGTCAATGGCGCCGCCGCGCCGCCCAGGGTCACGAAAGCCGGGTGTGCGGCGGCCAGCCGCCCACTCGGATCGACGCGGACCAGCGCGCCGAGCACGATGGGCAGCATCGCGATCGGCGCGAACGCGTAGATAGGCGCGGCGATGAAGTACCCCAGCGCCGTGGTCGCGTGGCCCAGCAGTACGGCGAACAATGCGGTTACGATCAGCACGATCACGGTCGGTGGCAACGCTGGAAACCGGGCGCCGAGGAAGCCGGCTGCCAGCGGCAACACGATTCCCATGATCGCCGCGATGCTGAATACCAGTCCGATGGTGTCTGGCGACAGGCCGACTCCCTTGCCGACATCGACGATGTACAGCGCCAGCACGCCATGGCCGAAAAACACGATACCCATGCCCAACAACGCCAGCCAGCCGAGCAGCGGCGGTGCGGCGGTCGACCGGCCTCCTTCGCCTGCGAGGGCCGCGCGCGGCGGGACAGGTACGGATCTGACGAAGAACAATGCGCCTATCGATGCCACCAGATAGACCAGAAACAGGCCATCGGCTTCGGAGATGCCCTCGGGCGCGCCGGAGACCAGGTAGAGTTTTCCGGCCTGGGGCAGCACAAGCGCCAGCATGATGCCCAGCACGCCAACGAAGCTGTTGATGATGCCGAAAGTCTTTTCCGGCGTCCGGCTGTGGCCGGCGGTGTACATGACCATGGCGGTCACCGAGCCGGCGGCCAGGCCCGCGATGCCGCGGACAACGAACAGGGCGGTGATACTCGGGACGAAGATGGTCGCCGCGTTCATCATTGCGATGGCCAGGATGGCGTAGAGGTAGACTTTTCGCGGCTGAAGTCTTGGCGCCAGTTGCGAAAACAGCAGTGAACTGATCGCGATGCCGCCCAGCTCAATCGTGGCGACCGTGCCGGCTTCGGTAAACGAAACGTCGAACGATGTCACGAAACTGGCGATATTGAACGACATCGCCACCGCGGCAGAGAAAACCAGCAACAACAGGCAGGTCAACGCAATCAGGCGCGGGCCGCCGATGTCCATCCTGCCGTCTGACAACGTATCGGTGGCGCTGGACATTCGCGCTTCTCCCCAAGATCGCGTGATGCAACGGTACTGCGCCGACGCTAGCATACGGTCCGTCGAAATCGTTATCGAAATAAGGGGAGGCGTTGATGGCGCAGCGGGACGCGCGAATCCAGTTGGCGATCGATCTGTTCGAGGCCTGGAGCAGCGGCAATCCGGACGCGCCGGAACGGTACCTGGCGCCCGATTGCGTGCTCGAGGATATCGTCGGCGGCACGCACACGGGCTGGCCCGATATCAGGTCGTTCTTTGCCGACGGCCTGGTCCGCTGGCCGGATCTGAAACTGATCCCCGGGAAGTTCTGGGTCAGCGAGGACGGCGTCGCGTTGACCTGGGAGATGAGCGCGACGCAGCTCAACGCCGATTTCGGCCCCGAGGCCGTCGGCAAGGTGTGGCGCTCGCCCGGCATGAGCTACCTGGTGATCAGGGACGGCGTCGTCGTGCACGAGGTCGACTACCACGACCGGGTCAACGTGCCGCTGTCGCTCGGCGTGAAGTCCTGAGCCCTGATATGCCGGGCAATCTCGCGGTAACCTGGCACGGTCGCCGGTGCCTGCCGCGGGGCTTATATCTTCCGGGGGACGGCGTGAACGGAGAATGACGATGCGGGGCCACGGGATATCGGCGTTCGGAAGGCTGCGGCCATTGCTGGCCGCTGCGGCTCTGTCCTTGCTGGCAGGCTGCGCCGTCTACCCTGACGAGGTCGCCGACAGCTATGGCGGCGCCTATTATGGCGGCGGCTTCTACGACTATCCCGGCCACTACTATTCCTACTATCCCGGCTACTACGCCTACTGCCCGCCGGTGCACGTGCCCCGGCACTACTGGAGCTACTGGCGCAAGCACCGGCATTGGCCGGACGGCTGGAACCACGGGCATGGCGGCCACGGCCATGCGGGCGGTTGGCACGGCGACAAGGACCGCGACAGGGACCGCCCGGGCCGCGACCGGGACAATGCCGGCGCCGGCGGCCCGCAGGATCAGGGGACGCCGGACCGGATCGGCTTCAAGGGCAGGCCCAACGCTCCTCAGGCCGGGCAGGGCGGCGGCTACCGCATGCCCAGTCTCGCCAACAACCCGGCGCAGGTGCGCGGCCAGTTCAGCCGCGCCCAGGCCGCGGCCCGCCATGAATGGGCTGCGAGCCGCGCAGCGGGCGGCGACGGCGCCTGGCGGGGCGGCGACAGCAAGGCCGACCGCGCCCTGTCGAAGGCCGAGCGCAAGGCCGACCGGGCGGCGGCGCGCGGCGCGGGCAATTATCGCTCCGACGGTGGTTCGCGCGCGTCGAGCCGAGGCGGCGATGGCGGCGCGCGCGGCTCCGGCAGCAGCTACCGGGGATCTGGCGGTGGCTCCGGCGGTCAGGGCTGGAGCGGCGGCTCGGGTGGTGGAGGCTCTCGCGGCGGCGGCCGCGGCCGATAAAAAAACGGGGCGCCGCGGCGCCCCGTTCTCGCGTCTGGTGGGCAGCTTCAGCCGAGATTCTTGAACACGTCGCGGCCGTCCCAGTTTTCGGCGGCCTCGCGGATCATGGCGTACATGCCGCGCACGCCCGCATGGTCCTGGTAGAGCTCGATCATGTGCCCGAGCGCCTTGCGGGTGTCGGTGTAGCACAGGAAGGTGGTCTCGCTGGTCTGGAACTCGTTGGCGATCGGGAAGCCCGCCGCCTCGAACGCCTTCTTCTCGGCGTCGTAGTCCTTGCAGAAGATGGCGGTGTGGTGGAAGCCTTCCTCGCCCGGCTTGAACATGTCGCGGTAGCAGCTCGGGCCGTCATTGTGCTGCTGGATGAACTCGATGTTGAGGTCGCCCGACTGGACGAAGGCGGCCGAGATATCGAGCGGCGCCTCGTTGCCGCGGTACCAGTTCTTCACCAGCTGGATGTGGTCGAAAACGAAGAACGGCCCAACGCCGTAGACTTCGTTGTAGCGCTTGCAGGCTTCGCGCAGGTCGTTGACGACGTAGCAGTTCTGCACGACGGGCGCCCGATTGAGCAACGGCATGATGGTTCTCTCCCCAGAGATGTTTCGAGCCAGAGATTGGCGAGTCGGGTCATACTAGCCACGCTACCTGCACGGATAAAGGGAACATTGGGATCGGAACGGCATTGAAAGCATGTGCGCGCGTGGCCAACCCTCTGTAGAATCGCCTCATGTTCCCGCTTTTCGACGACAATCCGCACGGCGGCCGTTCCTACGTGAACTGGGCTGTCATTGCCCTGTGCGTGGTGGTGTTCCTCTGGCAGGCGGGCCTCGGCGAGCAGGACGGGCAGGAGGCGGTCTACGTCTTCGGCATGATCCCGGCGGTGCTGTTCAACAGCCTCCAGTTGCCCGAGGAAATCGCCGTCGTCCCGGCCTGGGCGACGCTGCTCACCTCGATGTTCATGCATGGCGGGTTCATGCACCTGGCGGGCAACATGCTCTTTCTGTGGATCTTCGGCGACAATGTCGAGGAGGTCATGGGGCACGTGCGGTTTCTGGCATTCTACCTGTTGTGCGGCGTAGCCGCGGCGCTGACCCAGGCGCTGCTGGATCCGGGGTCGAAGATCCCCATGATCGGCGCGAGCGGCGCCATTTCGGGCGTGCTCGGGGCTTACTTCCTGCTGTTTCCGCGCGCCAACGTGAAGGTGCTGATGTTTCCGTTCGGGCTGGTGTTCGTGCCTGCCCTGATCGTGCTGGGTCTCTGGTTCCTGCTGCAGTTGCTGGATGGCCTGCGCGACCCCTCGGGTGAAGGCGGCGTGGCGTTCTGGGCCCATGTGGGCGGCTTCGTCGCCGGCATGGTGCTGCTGCCGCTGTTCAAGCCGGGACACATTCCCTATTTCGCGCGCGGCCATCACCGCCCGTTCAGCCTGGTCCGCAAGAAACGCGACCCCGCGGACGGGCCGTGGGGACGGCGCTGATCCTCACGCGTCGGGCGCCAGCCATTCGGCGACGATGTGACGTGCGTGCAGGGGCTGCGCCTCGGGATGGTGATAGCGGAACACGGTGACCGCCGCCTCGAAGGCGCGTGGATCGATGATCCCGCTGGCACGCAACGCCGCATAGGCGCGCGTCGCGGCTGCGCGGCAGGCGCTGCCCTCGCTGCACAATTCGACCGGAATACCCTTCATGCGCCGTCCTCCCCGTGAATGATTCTCCCGAACGTCCCGTAAAGGCGGCGGACCGGCATTGATTGGAATCAACCCCGGCTCGACAGCGCGGACCTTGCCGCATACGCTCATCGGATGCTGACGGAGGGCCGGGACCAATGCGGACAATGACCTTGATGCTGGGCGCCGCCCTCTTGCTGTCCTCGGCCTTGCCGTCTGAGGCGGCGCCACCCGACCAGGCGGCGATCCGGGCCCAGGTGGGGACCGTCGAACAGCAGGTCATCGCCTGGCGCCGCGACATCCACCAGCACCCGGAACTGGGCAACCGCGAGGTCCGCACGTCGAAGATCGTCGCCGACCACCTGCTGTCGCTGGGCCTGGGGGTCCGCACCGGCGTCGCCCATACCGGCGTCGTCGGCGTGCTGAAGGGCGGCAGGCCGGGACCGGTCGTCGCCCTGCGCGCCGACATGGACGCGCTGCCGGTCACCGAGCGGGAAGGGCTGCCCTTCGCGTCGAAGGTCAAGGCCGAGTACAACGGCCAGCAAGTCGGCGTCATGCATGCCTGCGGCCACGACGCCCACACCGCGATGCTGATGGGCGTTGCGACGATCCTGGCGGGCATGCGGGCCGAGCTTCCCGGCACGGTGGTGTTCCTGTTCCAGCCAGCCGAGGAGGGCGTGCCCGCGGGCGAGACCGGCGGCGCCTCGCAGATGATCGCCGAAGGCGCGCTGGCCAACCCGAAGGTCGACGTGGTGTTTGGCCTGCACGTCTGGCCGGGGCCGCCCGGCCGCCTTACCGTGCGCACTGGCGGCACCATGGCCGGCTCCGACCAGCTCTACGTGACGGTGAAAGGCCAGCAGACCCACGGCGCCATGCCGTCGAAGGGCGTCGATCCGGTGACCGCGTCGGCACAGATCATCGTCGGGCTGCAGACCATGATCACGCGGCAGATGGATGCGTCGGCTTCTCCGGTGGTGATCTCGATCGGGAAGATATCGGGCGGCGTCCGCCACAATATCATTCCCGACAAGGTCGACCTGGCGGGCACGATCCGCCATCTCGATCCCGAAACCCACGACGCATTCCTCGACCGCATCCGCAAGACCATCGACGGCATCGCCGAGGTCGCGGGCGCCAGCGCCGATGTGACGATCGAGCCCTATGCGCCGCCGGTCTTCAATCCGGCCGGCCTGGTCGCGCAGATGATGCCCACGCTGGAACGGGTCGGCGCGGGCGCGGGCGGGGTGCTGCGCGATGCGCCGGCCACCATGGGCGCCGAGGACTTCGCCTGGTACCAGAAGGAGGTGCCGGGGATGTATTTTTTCCTGGGGATCAACAAGCCGGACGTGCAGGTTGCGGCGCCCAACCACTCGCCCGATTTCTTCGTCAACGAAGACGCGCTGAAGACCGGCGTCGAAGCCATGGTCAGCCTGACGCTCGACTACATGGCCGCCGGCAAATGAAAAATGGCCCCGGCCGGGGAGCCGGGGCCAGTCAGGAACGGTACGGTGCGGGAAGCGTCTGAGGTGCTCAGTGTACCGTTCCGGGGCGCACCCACGCGGATGGCTTTTGCGCGGGAACAGGCACATGAGACACCGCGTGCGCGCGGGCTTCATTGATTGTGATCAATCGACTGTCGGCCCTCGACGGCGTCTTGCCGGCGCCGTTCGAGGTCAGGCAGGGCACGATCATGCAACTCGTCGACCTGGCCGAGACCGACGATGTCAGAATTGGCATCGACGCCGAGGTTAAGACCGGCGCACTGATCCGCTATGACGGCAACGAGGGCGCCGTCGCCTATGGGGACTGCGTGATGGTCCAGGCGAGGAACGTGGCGATCCGCATGGCCGACGACCTGCCCAGGGGCACCGTGGTCACCGGCGTCTACGCCCTCGACTGACCGACGGGAACAGAAGAGCCCCGGCCGGGGAGGGCCGGGGCTCGGTCGGGAACGGTACGGGTGCGGGAAGCGTCTTCAGGGGTGCTGAATGTACCGTTCCAGGCTTCTGTGGAGATCGCGGATGCGGCTTTCCTGGTAGTTGCCGACACTGACCGCGTTCTTGCCGATGGTCGTCGCGTGCAGGCCTTCCTGGACGAAGGGGATGTTCGACATGTCCTGGTCGAAGACCGCACCCAGGCCGCCAAGTTCCCTGGCGTCGGCCCATACCTCGTCGTCGCGCATGACATGCACGGGAACCGGCGCGGGCCGAGGCCTGGCGGGATCGACCCGGTGCAGGATCATGATCTCGACGATCGCCGATTCCGGATTGTTACCGTCGGGCCGGAACCGGTAGATGATGTTCGGGCTGAAGCCGCCCCACGGGAAGAAGTTGGGGAACACGAAGTACTGGATGGCGTCGAGCATCTCGCTGTCCGATGCATCGCCGAAGTCCACCCCGGTCAGTTCCTTGCAGCGGCGGCGCGCCACGTCGGCCATGAACACCCGCGCACTCTGGCCTTCCGGCAGCGTCAAGGTGCCGACGGCGCCGACCTGGCGGCCGGACGTGTTCACCATGGCGTCTACCGTCTGCTGGCCCGAGCACGACTCCAGGTGGGGGCTGGGCACGCCCATGGGCGTGATCATGCGATTGAAGTTCTGACCCTCGTAATTGTCGTACTGGGTATTGGCATCCGCCGTATGCGGCATGATCTGGGGGTGCGTGTCGATGACGTGGTAGCTCTCGATGAACGCCTCGGCGCAGACTTTCCAGTTGGCCGGCATGCGCTTCCTGACATGCACCGCCTTGTAGCAGTCCTCGAGTCTCCACCGCTTGAAATGGTCCGGGAGATCGCCGAGGAAGCTCTCCAGCGGCTCGCAGTCCGGGTCCGGATTGATGAAGACGAAACCGCCCCACGTGCCCACGCGCGCCTCGGGCAGCCTCCCGTTCTCGGCATTGACGTGGGGAAAATCCCAGCGGCACGGGATTTCGGTCAACGCACCCGAGATATCCCACGTCCAGCCATGATAGGGGCAGCGGAAGCTGGAGACCGATCCGTCCTCGGTCCGCAGCTTGCGGGCCCGGTGCAGGCAGGCGTTGACGAACGCCTTGATCTCGTCGGCGGCGGTGCGGATGACGATGAACGACAGGCCGACGATGTCGTAGACCACATGGTCGCCGACCTCGGGGATTTCCTCCTCGCGGCAAGCCATCTGCCAGACCTTCTTCCAGACGCCCTCGACCTCGCGGTCGTGCCACGCGCGCGAGAAGTAGCGGTCGGCCGGAATGTCGTCCGAGCCCACATAGGTGTAGTCCTGCTTGCGGAGCACCTCCGGGATCGGCCGCGTGTCGCGGTCCAGAATGTCCTGAACGGACGGCGCATCGCACCGCGCGTCGCCGCCCTTAAGTCCCTTCGGTGTCTGGATGTTCATGGTGCCCGCCGCTGCTGTTTCCCCAGCCAGTAGAGCGGGGATCGGCGCGCGTTCCATTGATCGTGATCAACGAACCTGGAGCGCCATACAGTTTTTGACGGCGTTATTCGGCGGGCGCGGCCCGCTTTCGCGGCAGGCGATCGAGAAGGCCCTTCAACGGCTTGCCCGCGTCCGCCACCAGCGTGTACGCGACCGGCACGACCAGCAGCGTCAGGAAGGTGGACGACAGCAGCCCGCCGATCACCAGGACGCCCATGGGGCGGCGCCACTCCGCGCCGTCGGACGTCGCCAGGGCGATCGGGATCATGCCGAATATAGCCGCCAGCGCGGTCATCAGGATCGGCCGCAGCCGCAGCGGCGCGGCGGCACACATGGCCTCGATCGCCGTCAGGCCGCGCTCGCGGAACTGGTTGGCATACTCGACCAGCAGGATGCCGTTCTTCATCACCAGGCCCATCAGGACGACCAGGCCGATCTGCGCGAACAGGCTGAGGCCGCTGCCGTCCAGCCAGATCAGCAGGAACGCGCCGATGAAGGCGAGCGGTGCGCACAGCATCATGATCGCCGGCTGCACGAAGCTGTCGAATTGGCTCGCCAGCACCATGTAGATCACCAGCAGTGCCATCAGGAAGGCGAAGCCGATGGCGGCGGACGATTCCTTCATGGTCTTGACCATGCCCTCGGATCGGACCGAATAGCCGGGAGGAAGCTCCATCTCCGAGGCCAACCGCTGCAGTTCCGCGTCGGCCTGGCCCAGCGTGACGCCGGTGCTATTGGCGGCGGTCACGCCGACCATGCGGCTGCGGTCCATGCGGGTGATCTCGACCGGGCCGTTGCCGATGGTCAGGCTCGCCACGTTGTCGAGGTCGACCAGCGCGCCGCCGGCGCTGGGAATCTGGAGCAGGCTCAGCCGCGACAGGTCGTCGCGCTGCGGCTCCTCGAGCCGCACCCGGACGTCATAGCGTTCGCCGCCCTCCTGGTAGGTGCCGACATCGACGCCGCCGACCAGTGCCCGGACCGTACCGGCCAGCCTGTCCACCGACACGCCCAGATCGGCGGCGGTCTGGCGGTCCACATGCACCTGCAGCTCGGGCTTGCCGGCCTCGAACGAGGTCTTCACGTCCTGGAAGACGGGCAAGGGGCGCATCTTCGAGGCCAGCTCCTGGGCGAGCCGGTCGAGCTCGTTCAGATCCTGGCCCTGGAACATCTGGTCGATGGGCTGGGCCGCGCCCGCGCCGCCCGACACCCAGGGAATCTCGGCCAGCTTCACCGACTTCAGCGTGTCGCCGTGCCGCCGCATGGCGGCGCGGACCTTGTCCATGATCTGGAACTGGGTCAGATCGCGGTCGCGCTTGGGCGTCAGGCCCACATAGAAATCGGCCTTGTTGACCTTGTTCTGCACGCCCGCGCCGACGGTCAGGAACACCGAAGCGACGCCCTCGATCTTCTCCACGTCACGGGCGATTTTCTGCGCCACCTGCCGCGTCTGCTCTAGGCCGGCGCCGAGCGGCAGCTCGATCTCGGCGGTGAACTCGCCGCGGTCGGTCTGGGGCATGAACTCGTTCGGCACCTGGCCGGCGACCATGCCGCCCAGCATCACCGCCCCGAACAGCGCGGCCATGGCCACCCAGCGGCGGCGCAGGGTCGCGTCGAGCAGCCGGCCATAGGCCCGTTCCATCCGCGTGTGCAGCACGTCCAGCCGCTGCAGCAGGCCGTCATGCCCGTCGCTCTTGCTCAGGAATCGCGCGCTCAGCATGGGGGTCAGCGTCATCGACACCAGGAAGGAGACCGCCACCGCGAAGGAGACGGTCAGGCCGTACTGGAAGAAGAACGAGCCGACCAGGCCTTCCATGAAGGCGATCGGCACGAACACCGCGATCACGGTGAGCGTGCCCGCCAGCACCGCCGCGCCGACCTGGCGCACGCCCTCGGACGCCGCCTCCATGGGCGGCTTTCCCTCCTCGATCAGGCGGTGGATGCTCTCGACCACCACGATGGCGTCGTCGACCAGCAGGCCGACCGACACCGACAGCGCCATCATGGTCAGCATGTTGAGGGTGAAGCCGCAGACATAGAACGCGAAGAAGGTCGCGATCACCGATGTCGGAATGGCGATGGCGACGATCACCGTGCTGCGCGGGTTGAGCAGGAACAGGAAGGTAATGATCACCGCCAGCACGCCGCCGAGCACCATGTCCAGCGTCACGTCGCGAATCGACGACTGGATGAACCGGGCCACGTCCTTGGCGACGACCATCCGCACGCCCGCCGGCGCCTCGGCCTGAAGCTCGCCCAGCGCGTCGCGCACCGCCTCGGCGACGGCCACCGTGTTCTTGCCGGATTGGCGCCTGATCTCCAGCGACACGCCGCGCTGGCCGCCCAGCTCGGCGTAGGTGCGCTCGTCCTCCATGCCGTCCTCGACCCGGGCGACATCGCGCAGCCAGATCGGCGACCCGTCGCGGAACGCGACCGCCACGTTGCCGAACTCGGCGACGGATTCCACCTCGCCCTTGGTCTTGACCGAGAACTCGCGCGTGCCGCCCCCCGACTCGAGCCGGCCGCCGGGAATCTCGGCATGCTCCGAGCCGATGGCGGCGATCACCTGCTGGGCCGACACGCCGAAGCCGCGCAGCCGGTCGATGTCGAGCCACACCCGTACCTCGCGGTCGCGGCCGCCGACCAGTTCCACCGATCCGACGCCGGGGATGCGCTGCAGCGCTTCCTTGACCGTGTCGTCGGCATAGAGCGTCAGGTCGCGGATGGGCAGGTCGCCCGCCACCAGCACCGACATGATCGGTTCGGAATCCGGGTCGACCTTGTCGACGATGGGCGGCTCGGTCTCCTTCGGGATATCGCCTCGGGCCAGCGCGATCTTGTCGCGGACCTCCTGGCTCTTGATGTCCACGTTCTCCGACAGCTCGAACTCGATGAAGATCTGGCTCAGGCCTTCCGAGCTGACCGATCGCATGGTCTTGATGCCGGAAATGGTGTTGAGCTTCTCCTCGATCGGGTCGGTGACCTCGGTCTCGATGGTCTCGGGCGTGGCGCCCTCCAGCACCGTCGACACGGCGACGAAGGGATACTCGACGCGCGGGAACAGGTCGATGCCGACCCGGCCCAGCGACAGCGCGCCCAGCGCCACCAGCCCCGCGATCAGCATGACCGCGAAGACCGGCCGCCTGATGCAGAAGTCAGCGAGACCCATCGGCCGTCTTCCGGATGATGACGGGCGTGCCGTCCTTGAGCTCCGCCAGCGCCGGCCCGGCCAGCGCGGCCTCGCCCGGCTTCAGGCCCGAAAGCACCTCGACCAGCGCCGAGTCCACGTCACGGACCTTTACCGCCCGCCGGCTCGCCACATTGTCCCACGCCACGTAGACGTAGCTGTCGCCCGCCGGGCCGAGCACGGCCGCGCGCTCCAGCACCGCCGCGCGCCTTGGCGACGGGTGCAGGGTCAGTTTGGCGAACAGCCCCGGCTTGATGGCCAGATCCGGGTTCGGCAGATGGAGTCTGATCTCCACGCTCCTGGTGCGGGCGTCGACCTTGTCGTTGATCACGCCGAGCGTGGCCTCGACCGGCGCCGGCACGCCTTCGACGGCGACGGTCACGCGGGTCTCGGGGCGCAACCTGGACAGGTGGACGGCCGCCACCTGGGCGATCACCTCGACCGTGTCGAGCTTGGCCACCTCCACCACCGGCGTGTTCGACGTCGCGACCTGGATCATGGTCCCCTCATCGACGAAGCGGCCAGTGACGATTCCGTCGTAAGGGGCGGTGACCGTAGCGTCGGCCAGGTTCTGCCTGGCCTGCGCCAGCGAGGCTTCCGCCATGCCGAGGCGCGCGCGGGCGGTGTCGAAACGGGCCTGCACCTCGTCCATGCGGCCCTGGGAGACGACGCCCTTGCCGCGGAGCGAGACGGCGCGCTCCAGGTCGCCCGACGCCTGCTTCAGCTCGGCCTGGGCGAGCGCCAGCGCCTGTTCCTGCTCGTTCAGCCGGTTGCGGTAGTCGGCCTGGCGGGTGCGAAACAGCGGCTGGCCCATGCTCACCCGGTCGCCCACGTCGACGAACACGGCGTCGATTGTGCCGTCGACCCTGGGCTTGATCTCGGTGATCTTGTCGGCATGGACCTCGCCTGTCGCCATGATCGGGTTGACCACGTCCTGCTCGCGCACCATGGCCGTGGCGAGCATCAATGGCTCGGCGGCGGGCGCGGTCGCCGACTTTCCGTCGCCGCACGAGGCGAGAAGGGCGCAAACCAGCAGCGTCGAGGCAGGGCGGATCATGGGCGGGGCCTTTCCATCCGGCCCAGCAGCTCCTCCGCCAGGTTGTCGGCCAGTACCGAGGTATCGGTGGTCAGCGACGGATCGAGCGCCGGGAACACCGGCGCGAACACGCAATAGCCGTGGATCAGCGAGATCAGGTAGGCGGCGGTCTGGGCGCCGTCGCCGCCGGGCGCCAGCTCGGTGAGCAGCGCGGTCATGTGGGCGAACGGCCGGCCGAACACGTCGCCGACCAGCCGCTCGAATCGCCTGATGTCGCCATCGAGCAGCTCGCGCTGCAGCAGGCGCGCGGCGACCGGGTCGCCCGCCGTCCCCTGCACCAGCGCAGACACCATCTCCTTCAGCCGCGCGCGCGGCGTGCCGGTCGCCTTCAGCGCGTCTTCCACCAGCGCGGCGCGCCGGCTGAACACCAGCGCCAGGACCGCGAAGTAGAGCGCCTCCTTGTCGGCATAGTGGTTGTAGAGGCTGGCCGCCTTGATGCCGACGGCGTCGGCGATGTCGCGCACGGAGACTCCTGCAAAGCCACGGTCCGCGAACAGCGGCGCCGCGGCCGCGGCGATACGGTCCCGGGTCGAGTGGTCAGTGGCGATCGAGGTGGACATGCCCAAGCCTAACTAACGTTCGTTAGTCTCACTATGGGCAAGCCGGAAAAGCCTGTCAATCCGGATGATACCGGCCATGTTGCCGATTTACCGGACCCCTTGGTGTCCCTAGACTGGCCCGGAAACGAAACGGGCCCGGATGCGGGCGGGAAAGGGATTCGATGGACGGCAAGGGGAAGGTCGCGATCGTCACAGGCTCGGCGACGGGCGTAGGCGCAGAGGTGGCCCGCCAGCTGGCGGAGCGCGGCTGCAACGTGGTGATCAACTACACCAAGAGCGAGGCCGAGGCGAAGGAAGCGGAGGCGGCGTGCAAGGCGCTGGGCGTCGAGACACTGATGGTGCAGGCCGACGTGTCGGTCGACGCCGATTGCCGCCGGATGGCGCAGGCCGCGCTCGACAAGTGGGGGCGCATCGACGTGCTGGTCAACAATGCCGGCACCTCCAAGTTCGTCGCCCATCACGACCTGGAAGGCCTGACCGCCGAGGACTTCCAGCGAATCTATGCGGTCAATGTCATCGGTCCCTATCAGATGACCCGCGCCGTCGCGCCGGCGATGCAGAAGCAGGGTTCCGGCTCGGTCGTCAACGTGTCGTCGCTGGCGGGCGTGCGCGGCGTCGGCAGCTCCATCGCCTACGCTGCCTCGAAGGGCGCGCTCAACAACATGACCATGTCGCTCGCCCGCGCGCTGGGGCCGGAAATCCGCGTCAACACGGTATGCCCGGGCTTCATCGACACCCGCTGGCTGCGTACCGGGCTGGGCGATGAAACGTTCGAGAAGCTGCGCGCGTCGGTGGCGAAGGCCAACCCGCTCAAGCAAGCCAGCACCCCCGCCGAGGTTGCCGAGCCCATCATCTATTTCGCGTTGAGCGCCCGCCACACGACGGGTGAAACCCTCCTCGTCGACGCCGGCACCCATCTGGGTGCGTCGATGCGGGTCGAACGCTAGGCGGTTCTGTTGGCGACGAAGCGCGGCCTCGTCTACTGGCTCGGTCTGCTTCTGGGCGCGGCTGCCCTCGCCTTCGTTGCCTGCAGCCAGGACGACCCGTACGAGGAAGCGGCCGCCACCCATCCGGCGCTGGCGCAGGTACATCTGCCGCGCATCCTGACGCGCCAGGAACTGTTCGGCGAACGGCGCGAGCCGAGCGCATGGCGGCTGTCGGACAATGGCGAGATGCTGGCCTGGCTGGAACCGGGCCAGGACCGCCAGACCCGGCTGGTGGTCGAGACCATTGCGACGCGCCAGCGGCGGGTCATCGAGCTGACGATGAAGCCGCAGGATCTGAGCTGGGGGCCGGGAGCGACGACCCTGTTCCTCGACGTCGACACCATCGGCAACGAGCATTTCCGGAGCTACTACGTGAAGCTCGAGGATCCGGACCCGTTGCCGCTGCCGCTGGCGCCCGAGAATGTGACCACGGAGATCGAGCAGTATTGGGGCAGCGACCTGCTGGTCAGCGACAACCGGCGCGACCGCGACCTGATGGACGTATACCGCCGCGATCTGCGCGACGGCAAGGAGACGCGGATTGCCCGCAATCCGGGCGACGTGATCGACTGGCATGCGTTGCGCGACGCCGGGTTGTTCGCCCGCACCAGGCGCGTGCCGTCGGGCGGGGTCGCCATCGACGTGCTGCGCGGCGACGCATGGATCAAGCAGGCCGACGTGGCCGTCGAGGAGACCTTCGAATTCATCGGCAACCGGATTGTCGAGGGCGGCGTGCTGGCGCTGTCGAACCGGGGACGGGACAAGGTCGCGCTGGTCCGATACTCGTTGTCCGATGGCAAGGAGAAGGTGCTCTATGCCGAGCCCGGTGCCGACGTGGAGTGGGTCTGGCGCACCGGCCCGGAGATCGGCCGGTGGTCGCGGAAGCCTATCCGGCGCGGCGGGCGGCGCATTATTTCGACACGGTGCTGGGCAGCGCGCTGGGCGATCTCGCCGGCGACGATCCGCGCGCGGTGGCCTCCATCGAGGATCTGGACGCGCTGGCCCGCCGGGTCGTGGTCAACGTGACGTCCGACGAGGGCCGGCGGGAGACCTGGCTGGTGGATCGCCAGTCCGGCGACCGGAGGCTGCTGTACAGGGACGAACGCGGCCGCCATGCCGAAAACTTCGCCAAGACCGAGCCGTTCGATTTCCGGGCCCGCGACGGGCTGGTCGTTCACGGCTACGTCACCGTGCCGCGGGGCGGCGAGGGCAGGCGGCTGCCGGCCGTGGTGTGGGTCCATGGCGGACCGTTCGCGCGCAGCTACTGGGGCTACGATCCGATGGTCCAGTTCCTCGCCAACCGCGGCTATGTGGTGATCGACGTCAATTACCGGGGGTCGACAGGCTACGGCAAGAAGTTCATGGCCGCCGCCCGTGGCGAGTTCTCACGCAAGATGAACACCGATCTGATCGACGCGCTGGACTGGGCGATAGCGAGAGGGATCGTCGACAAGGACCATGTGGCCATTGGCGGCGCATCCTATGGCGGCTGGGCGGCGCTCGTCGGACTCGCCGAGGCGCCGGACCGGTTCGTCGCCGGTATCTCCATGAATGGCCCGTCGGATCTGGCAAGCCTGGTCGCCTGGCTGTCGCCCACGGTCAGCATCTGGACCGACTTCGCGGGAAACCCCGACAAGCCAGGCGCCGTCGCCGACATGAACAGCCGCTCGCCGCTGCAGAACGCCGAGAAGATCGTCGACCCGGTGTTGATCGTGCATGGCACCGAGGACGACCGGGTGCCGATCAACCACGGCGAGCGCATGGCCCAGCGCCTGCATGCCCTGGGCCGTCCGGTCGAGACCATGTGGGTGCCCGGAGAAGGGCACGGCATGATCACGCCCGAGCGCGTCCTCGACGTCGCCGACAGGATGGAGCATTTTCTCGCGCAGCATCTTGGCGGCAGGGTCGCCAGCCAGTAAAAGCGGCGCCGGAGACGGCGATGCGGGCGGCGGGTGCGTGACGGGCGGTTGGCGGATGCCACAATTCCCTCTACCTTCGCCCCAGAGCAGCCTGCATTCGGCGTGAACGCAGGCAAGCCGCTCTGGATTTTTCGAAGCGATCATCCATCCGCTTTCGGGACGGCCGGGAGCGGGATGATCCAGTCAACAGAGCCGACGAGGGGTTGGGGAGTTTCATGGCGTTTTCGATCAAGGTGAACGGGTCCCAGCACAATGTCGATGTCGACGGCGATACGCCTCTGCTGTGGGTGCTGCGCGACAGTCTGGGGCTGACCGGCACCAAATATGGCTGCGACGCGGGCATCTGTGGCGCCTGCACCATTCACCTCGGCGGCGTGGTGACACGGAGCTGCGCCGTCGCGGTCCAGGACGCCGGCGACCGCGAGGTCATCACCATCGAGGCGCTGGGCGGCACGCATCCGCTGCAGAACGCGTGGGTCGAAGGCGACGTGTCCCAGTGCGGCTACTGCCAGGCCGGCCAGATCATGACCGCCGCGGCGCTGATCGCGAACGGCGCCAAGCCGACCGACGCGGACATCGATAGCGCCATGTCCAACATCTGCCGCTGCGGCACCTACAACCGCATCCGGGCCGCGATCAAGCGCGCCTCGGGCCAGGTTTAGGAGCGCCGGCATGACCAGGATCGTCAATGTTTCCCGCCGTACCTTTCTCAAGGGCGCGTCGGCCGCCACCGGCGGCCTCGTGCTCGGCGTCTCCATGCCGGTGTTCGACGCCTTCGGCCAGCAGGTCGCGCCCGCCCAGCCGGGCCGGCTGAACACTTTCATCCAGATCGACCCGGACGGCACCGTGACCGTCACGCTCCACCAGGCCGAGATGGGTCAGGGCGTGCAGACCTCGCTGCCGATTATCGTCGCCGAGGAGCTCGAGGCCGACTGGAGCAAGATCAAGGTCGTACAGGCCGACGCGCTGCCGGTCAATGGCATGGAGCCGGCGGCCATGGGCACCGGCGGCAGCCGCTCGGTGCGGGTGAACTTCGAGCCGCTGTCGAAGGCGGGCGCCACGGCGCGCCAGCTGATGATCCAGGCGGCGGCCAATCGCTGGGCCGTGCCGGTCAGCGAATGCTCGGCGAAGGCCGGCGTCGTGTCCCATCCCAGTGGCAAGACCGAGACCTTCGGCAATCTGGCGCGCGGCGCCGCGTTGCTGACGCCGCCCCAGAACGTGCCTCTCAAGGCCGCGGCTGACCGCAGGATCGTTGGCAAGCCGACGATCCGGCTCGACGCCCGCGCCCACGCAACCGGCGCCGCGGTCTTCGGCATCGATGTGGGCATGGCCGATCTGCTGGTGGGCACCGTCGTCCAGTGCCCGATCTTCGGCGGCAAACTCAAGGCGCTTGATCCCGCGCCCGCGATGGCGATCCGCGGCGTGCTGCGGGTCATTCCCAAGGAAGACTATTTCGTGGTCGTCGCCACCGGCTTCTGGCCGGCGAAAAAGGGCGCCGCGGCGCTCGTCCCGCAATGGGAGCCGGGTCCGAACGCCAAGAACTCCACCGCCGCCATCGACACCGCCATGCAGGCGGCGCTGAAAAAGCCGGGCGCGGTGGCCGTCGACCGGGGCGACGCCAAATCCGCGGCCAAGTCGGTGAAGAAGACGTTCAGCGCCACCTACCAGGTGCCGTTCCTGCACCACGCCACCATGGAGCCGATGAACGCCACGGCCTGGGTACAGGGCGACAGGATCGAGGTGTGGGCACCGACCCAGAACGCCGGCCGCGAGCGGTACTCGATCGCCGAGGAGTTCAAGGTCCGTCCCGAAAACGTCAACGTGCACGTGCCCTACATGGGCGGCGGCTTCGGCCGGCGCATCGGCATGGCGTTCATCCGCCCGGCCATCGTCGCCTCGCAGGTCATGAACAAGCCGGTGAAGGTGATCTGGACCCGCCAGGAAGACATGTCCCACGGCATGATGCGGCCTTGCGCGGTGAGCAAGCTGACGGCGGGGCTCGACGCCGCCGGCCTGCCGGCGCTGTGGGACAACCGCCTGGTGGTGCCGTCCATCGCCGAGCAGCTGACCCCCAACCGGGTGATGAACGGGATCGACCCGATCTCGATCTTCGGCGCCGACGCGCCGCGCTACAACCTGCCCAACCAGAAGCTCGACTACGCCATGCCGCAGGCCGGCGTGCCGCTGGGATTCTGGCGGTCGGTTCCGCACAGCTACAACGCCTTTTTCATCGAGAGCTTCATTGATGAACTGGCGCGCGAGGGCGGCAAGGATCCGCTCGCGTACCGGCGTTCGCTGATGACCGCCTATCCGCGCCATCTGGCGGTGCTCGAGCGCGCCGCCAGGGAAGCGGGCTGGGACACGCCGGCGCCGGCCGGGCACGGACGCGGCATCGCGGTGCACGAGAGCTTCGGCTCGATCTGCGCCCAGGTGGTCGAGCTCGCCATGCCCAGCCCGGCGACGATCAAGCTGGTGAAGCTGACGGCGGCGGTGGATTGCGGCGTCGCCGTCAACCCATTGGGGATCGAGGCGCAGATCGAGGGCGGCATGATCTTCGCGCTGACCGCTGCCATGTTCGGACGCATCGACATCAAGGACGGCGCGGCGGTCCAGAAGGACTTCGACACCTACAGGATGGCGCTCATGCCGCACGTCCCGCCGGTCTCCGTGCACGTCATGGAGGGCGGCACCATCGGCGGCGCCACCGAGCCGGGCGTTCCTCCGCTGGCGCCGGCGCTGGCCAACGCCATCGTCGCCGCCGGCGGCAAGCGCATCCGTAAGCTGCCGATGATGGACGAAGGCATCGGCTTCGCCTGACGCGGGCGGCGGACCCGCGTTCTCGGCCTGCACGGGCGCTTGCACCGCGCCCTGAGCCCATGGCACGATCCTGGCTGCATGGGGAGATCATGAAGATGAATTCGAGGATTTTGGTCGCGGCCGGCGTTCTTGCCGGCCTGCTTGCGGCTTGTGGCGATTCCGGCAAGCCTGACGAGAAGCCAGCGGTGTCCGCACCCGCCGAAACGCCTGCGTCGACGGCCGCGCCGATGGCGCTTCCCGCCGCGACGGCCGACGCCGGCAAGGCGGTCTACCAGTCGGTATGCGCCAGTTGCCACGAGGGCCAGATGCCCAAGGCGCCGCATATCTCCATGCTGCAGATCATGTCGCCCGAATCCATCTACCGGGCACTGACCGAAGGCGTCATGCAGGACGAGGCGGCGAGCCTCGACGACAGCCAGAAGCGCGACGTCTCGCAGTACCTGGCCACCCGCGCCTTCGGCACCGCATCGGCGCAGGTGGGGGCGTCCTGCACCGGCAAGGCGGCCGAGTTCGACCGCGCGGCGCCGCCTTCGACCACCAACTGGGGTCAGCAGCGCACCAACACGCGGCTGATCGACGCCCGCGCCGCCGGCCTGTCCAAGGATGATCTGCCGTCCTTGAAGCTGCTTTGGGCGTTCGCCTATCCGGACGCGCTGCGCGCACGGTCCCAGCCGTCGCTCGCCGCCGGCGCGGTGTTCGTCGGCAGCCATGACGGCACGGTCTTCGCGCTCGACCAGGAAACCGGCTGCGTGCGCTGGACCTACCACGCATCCGCCGAAGTGCGCACCGGCATCGCGATCAGCCCGTGGACGGCGGGCGATGCCCAAGCCAGGCCGGCGCTGTATTTCGGCGACCTGCTGGGCAATGTCTATGGCGTCGAGGCGTTTACCGGCCGCGAGCTGTGGCGCATGCGTGCCGATACCCATCCCAACGCAACGATCACGGGAAGCCCCTCGCTCCACGACGGCCGGCTGTACGTGCCAGTGTCGTCGCTGGAGGTCACGCCCGCCCTCGACCCCAAATTCGAGTGCTGCAAGTTCCGGGGCTCCGTGGTCGCCTACGACGCCGCCTCGGGCGAGAAGCTCTGGCAGACCTACACCATCGAGACGCCCGCCGCCGTCACCGGCAAGAACAGGTCGGGCACCGACATGTACGGTCCATCGGGCGCACCGATCTGGAACAGCCCGGCCATCGACGCAAAGCGCGGCCAACTCTATGTCGGCACCGGCGAGAACTATTCGTCGCCGGCCACCCTGACCAGCGACGCGATCTTCGCCATCGACCTGAAGAGCGGCAAGGTCAAGTGGAGCTACCAGGCGACCCCCAACGACGCCTGGAACACATCCTGCGACAGCCCCACCCCGGACAATTGCCCGAAGGAAGACGGACCCGACTTCGACTTCGGCGCCGCCACCATGCTGGCATCGCTCAGCGACGGCCGCGACCTGGTGCTGGGCGGCCAGAAGTCGGGGATGGTCACGGCGCTCGATCCCGCCAACGGCAAGCTGGTCTGGAACGCCAAGGTCGGGCGCGGCGGCATCCAGGGCGGCATCCATTTCGGCATGGCGGCCGAGGGCGACATTCTCTATGTGCCGATCAGCGACGGCGAGGACGGCCGCACCTATCCGGAAAAGCGGCAGCCCGGTCTCTATGCCCTCGACCTGAAGACTGGCCAGTACGCCTGGAAGTCGCCAGCGGTCGACGTCTGCAAGGGCCGCAAGTTCTGCGAGCCCGGCATTTCCGCCGCCATCACCGCCGTGCCCGGCCTCGTCCTGGCGGGCGGCATGGACGGTATGCTTCGGGTCCATGACGGCGCGACCGGCAAGGTGCTCTGGGAAAACGACACGACCGCCGAGGTGACCGCCACCAGCGGCGCCAGGGCGCATGGCGGCTCCATCGGCGGCGCCGCCGGACCGGTGGTGTCGAACGGCCGCGTGTTCGTCAATTCGGGCTATGGCATCTATGGCCACATGCCCGGTAACGTCCTGCTCGTGTTTGGCCCCGGAGACAAGTGATGCTGCTGAACGGTAGGGGCCGGAGAGCCACGCGCCGGTTCGTTGCCGCCGCGCTTGTGGCCCTGACGCTCGCCGCCTGCGGCCAATCGGCGGACAAGCCGGCGGAAGGCGCGGCCAAGGACCCGTCGGAGCCCGCTTTCGGCGTCGACCGCGGCGCCAGCGAGAGCATGGAGCGCCTCGCCGAGGCCAGGCGGGCGCGCGATGCGTTGCCCGGCCACGGCATCTACAAGGAAGCCTGCGCCGCCTGCCATGACGGCGGCATGGCCAAGGCGCCCCACGAGTCGATGATCTCGATGATGACGCCGGAGGCGATCCTGCGGTCGCTGACCACCGGCGTGATGAAGGAGAACGCCGTCGCGCTCGACGAGGCGCAGAAGGTTCAGGTCGCCGAATATCTCTCCGGCAAGAAAATGGGCGAGGCGAAAATCGCCGAACCACCAGTGTGCAAGGCCGACAGGTCTGTCTTTGATGTGGGCGATCTCCCGGTCGGCCGCAACTGGGGTCTGACCGCCACCAACACCCGGCTGATCCCGGCAGAGGCCAGACCCCTGGCCAAGGCCGACTTCCCGGCGCTGAAGCTGAAATGGGCGTTCGCCTATCCCGGCGCGAACCGGGCCCGGTCGCAGCCGAGCCTGGCGGGCGGCGCGGTGCATGTGGGCGCGCAGAACGGCAAGGTCTATGCGCTCGACCAGCAGACCGGCTGCATGCGCTGGACGTTCGAGGCGTCGGGCGAGGTGCGCACCGCCATCGTCATCGAACCCTGGACGAAGGGCGATGCGGCGGCGAAACCGCGCGCCTTCTTCGGCGACATCCTGGGCAACGTCTACGCCATCGATGCGAGGACCGGCGCGCTGATCTGGCGCGACCGCCCCGACGGTCATCCCAACGCGACCATCACCGGCAGTCCGTCGCTGTTCGAGGGCCGGCTGTTCGTACCGGTGTCGTCGCTGGAGACCGGCCCGCCGACCGATCCGAAATACGAATGCTGCAAGTTCCGAGGGTCGGTGGTGGCCTACGACGCGGCGACCGGCAAGCATGTCTGGCAGACCTACACCATCGATGAAGCACCGAAGCTGACCGGCAAGAACCGTTCGGGCACGGACAATTACGGCCCGTCCGGCGCGGCGGTCTGGAACGCGCCGGCCATCGACGCGAAACGCCGCCAGATCTATTTCGGCACCGCCGAGAACCTGTCGTCGCCGGCCACCCTGACCAGCGACGCCATGTTCGCCGTCGACATGGACACCGGCAAGGTCAAGTGGACGCACCAGGGCACGGCGAACGACGCCTGGAACGGCGCCTGCGACACCGTCCATGACGACAACTGCCCGAAGGAGAACGGGCCTGACTTCGACTTCGGCGCGGCCACGCTCCTGGTCACGCTCAGCGATGGCCGGGACCTCGTCATCGGCGGCCAGAAGTCGGGCGAGGTGCACGCGGTCGATCCGGACACCGGCAAGGTGGTCTGGCAGAACCAGGTCGGCCGCGGCGCGATCCAGGGCGGCGTCCATTTCGGTATGGCGGCCGAGGGTGACACCCTGTTCGTCGGCATCAACGACGCGCCCGACGGCCGCACCTACAAGGAGCCGGGGCGTCCCGGTCTCTACGGCGTGGATATGAAGACCGGTCAGTTCATCTGGAAACAGCCCTATGCCGGCGCCGGCTGCGCCGGCCGCGAGTTCTGCCACGCCGGCATCTCGCAGGTGGTCACCGCCGCGCCGGGTCTGCTTCTCGCCGGATCCATGGACGGGGTGCTGCGCATCCACGACAGCGCCACCGGCCAGATCGCCTGGCAGTACGACACCGCGCCGCCGGTGATGACGGTCTCCGGCGAGGAGGCCCATGGCGGCTCGCTCGGCGGCTCGTCCGGGGCGATCACCGCCAACGGCATGCTGTTCGTGAACTCGGGTTACGGCCTGTATTTCCACATGCCGGGCAATGTCATGCTGGTGTTCGGCAAGGATTAGGATGGCGGCGCCGCGACCGGATTGGGAACACCATTACGACGAGCCACCGAAGGGCAGAGGGGGATGCTTCTGGACGCTGATCCTCCTGGTGCTCGTCGCCGGGCTTGTCGTCGGACTGCTGGTGGCCTTCCCCAATGCGCCGGGCCTGGGGGATCAGGCGTCGGGCCTCGGCGATGAAACGCCGCGGCTGGTCTATCTCGTCGCGCTGCTGGCCATCCTGATCGTGAGTCTCGGCGCCAGCTTCGCCGAAAGCCCCGGCCGTACGCTCCGCCACATCGCCATCTGGGTTGCCATCGGCTCGGGCATCGCGCTGCTCTACGCCTTCCGGGGCGAGTTCGGGATGGCGCGGGACCGGGTCGTGGGCAACGCCATGCCGGCCCAGGGCGTGGCCAGCGTCACGCCGACCGAGAAGGCGGTGACGCTCTATGCGCAGGGCGGCCACTTCTTCGCCGAGGCCGAGGTCGAGGGCAAGAAAGTGATGTTCATGGTGGATACGGGTGCCAGCGTCATCGCGCTCAGCCGCGACGATGCACGGCGCCTCGGCATCACGCCGGCGGAGCGGGATTTCAACCAGCCCATCAGTACCGCCAACGGCACGACGCGGGGCGCGCCCGTCACCCTCGGCAGCGTCGCCATCGGCCCGATCGATATCCGCTATGTCGAGGCCATGGTGATCGAGGGCGAGATGCAGGGCTCGCTGCTGGGGATGAGCTTCCTCAACCGCCTGTCGGGCTATCAGGTGACCGGCGACCGGCTGGTCCTGCGGCAATAGGGGAAATGTCCTGAGCGACCATGCCAGCCTCGGGGAGCGCGCCGGCTTCCGCCTGTGGAGCCAGATCCAGGTGCGCTACCGCGACATGGACATGATGGGCCATGTCAACCATGCGGTGATCGTCACCTATTTCGAATCCGCCCGCGCGTCGGTGATGGGCCAGTTCGAGCGCGTGCCCGGCAGCGGCTTCGTGCTGGGCGAGGTGCATGTACGCTACCTGGCGGAGATCCGCATGGGCGACGCGGTAGAGATCGGCACCCGGGTGACGCGCATCGGCGTGCGGTCGTTCACGCTGGGGCAGGGACTGTTCATCGGTGAGACCTGCGCCGCCACCTGCCTGGGCGCCGAGGTCCACATCGATACCGCGACCCGCCGGGGTGCCGCGCTTCCGGCGGGATTCCTCGCCATCCTCAAGCAATATTCCTGACGGAAAAGCCCGTTGTGCCCGGCCCCGTCCATGGCGCACTATCCGGCGGTTTTCCGTCCTGCCCAGTGAGACCGATTTGCCCACATCCGCCAACCTGACCGACGCCATCTTCGAGCATGCCGCGAAACAGCCGAAGATGGTCGCACTCGAGGACATGACCGGCCGCCTCACCTACAAGCAGTTCGCCGGCCTGATTGGCCGGGCGAGTATGTGGCTGCGCAGCCTGGGTGTGGAGCCTGGGCAGCCTGTGGGCGTCAGGCTGTCGAACAGCGCCGACCATCTCATCCTGTCGCTGGCACTTATGCGGGTGGGCGCAGCAAAGATCGAGTTCGCCGCCGATGCCGCCGGAGCGAGCTTCGATGCGATCGTGAGGCAACTTGGCGTCAAGCTGCTGTTCGTAGAGCCGCCCGCCCGCGCGATCGGCGATATCGCGTGCGTCTCCATCGACGCCCGCTGGCGCGAGGGGCTGTCCGGCTACAAGGGCGACTTCCGCTATGACGGCACCGAACCGGAACCATCGGACATTCTGATGTCGTCGGGCAGCACAGGGGTTCCCAAGGGCGTCCCGTGCACCCACAGCCTCACCATACGCCGCCTCGACAGCTGGAATCCGACATTCCTCAAGGCGCGCATGACGTCCGACGAC
Source organism: Rhizobium sp. Q54 (assembly GCA_945907245.1). GTDB lineage: Bacteria > Pseudomonadota > Alphaproteobacteria > SMXS01 > SMXS01 > RI-34. Next base: position 6,498 of record CAMDTB010000027.1, on the reverse strand, counting down.
TTTTCGGGCACGTTCCTGCACGTCTCGAGCATGAGTTTTACCGGCTTCATCATGCCGCTTCTCGCGCGGTTGTACACCGGCGGCAAGGTGGTGATTCTCCCGGAATTCGCCAAGTTGCTGGATTTCGTGCGGGCGATCAGGGCCCATGACGAGGCGTTCCTGATCGTCACCCCGGGCATGTGCCAGGAACTGTTGTCCTGTGCGCCCGAGGAAGGGCTGCTTTTCCCCAACCTGCGCGGCATGGTGTGCACCGGCACGCCTCTCGCCGCCGGGATCAAGCAGCAGGCGTTGCGGTCGCTGACGCCTCACTTCACCGAAATCTACGGCAACTCGGGCGTGGGCGTAATGACCGCCCTGTTTCCCGAGGACCTCGCCGGGCACGCCGACACGGTAGGCCGTATCGTATCCGGCCTGACGGCGGAAATCGTCGACGACGAGGATCTTCCGGTCGGGCCCGGTATACCAGGCAATCTGCGGTGCCGGGGAAGCAGCGTGGTCGAAGCTCTGGTGGGTGGTGACCCTGAGATGCGCGGTAGCGAGGGTATACGCGACGGCTGGTACTATCCGGGTGACGTGGCGCAGATCGACGCCGATGGGTATGTGCGCCTGCTGGTGCGATCCAGCGACGTGACGATGCGCGCCGGCGTCCGAATCTTCCCCAGCGTCATCGAGACGGCGCTCATGTCGCATCCCGGCGTGCAGGAAGTGGCTGTCGTCATCTTGCCGCACGGCAGTACGGTTCAGGTGGTCGCGGCCGTCATGCCGCGCGGAGATGGCGACGCGGAGGCACTTTACCGCCACTGCGTCGACACCATAGGGGCGCAACAATCGCCCGACAGCATCATGATCATGGCCAGCCTGCCGCGTACCGGTGGTGGCAAGATCGACCGGGCCAAGGTGCGCCAGCACGCCGCCCGGGCGCTCGCCCGGACCCTCCGTTAGAGGACACGCACCGTGCCGCAAATTGCCGACAACTTCACCGATACCATCTTCGCCCATGCCGCGAGCCGCCCGAAGGCGATCGCGCTCGCCGACGACTACACCAGGCTCACCTGGAAGCAACTGGCCGATCTCGTCGGCCGCGCCAGCGTCTGGCTGAACAGCCTGGGGATCGCCCCCGGCGAGCCGGTCGGCGTCCGCATGACCAACAGCATCGACCACATCATCCTGTCGCTGGCGCTGATGCGCGTCGGCGCCGCCAAGGTCGAGTTCAGCACCAGCGAGGCCGGCCGGAAATTCGACGGCATGATCGAGACGCTGAAGATCCGCACCCTGTTCATCGAGCCGCCGGCCCGCTCGCTCGGCGCGCTCCGCTGCATTTCCATCGGACTTGACTGGCGCGCCGGCCTGTCGGCGTTCAAGGGCGACCACAAGCATCCGCCGGGGTTCGAGCCTTTCGACATCGCCCTCTCCTCCGGCAGCACCGGAAAGCCCAAGGGCTACCCTCTGAGCCACCAGCAACAGCTGCGGCGGATGCGGGACTATCTGGAGGCGCTCGGCGCGGTCGACATCTTCTCCAATGACGGCACCGGCAATTTCCTGCTGACCTCCAGCATGAGCTTCGGCGGGTTCCTCTACACGCTGATGAACCGGCTGGGCAATGGCGGCCGGGTCACGGTGCTGCCCGAATACGTCAAGCTGATGGACTTCGTCCGCGCCGTCGGCGGACAGAACGACGCGGTGCTCATCCTGACGTCGGCCATGTGCGAGGACCTGATCTCCTGCGCGCCCGCGGACGGCATGTTGTTCCCCAACGTCCGGGCGATCCTGTCACTGGGGACGCCGCTTGCCGCGCGGGCGAAGCGGGACATGATCACCCGGGTTTCGCCCCGGTTCTCGGAAGCCTATGGCGGCTCGAGTTTCGGGCTGGTCAGCGTGCTCCACCCCGAGGACATGCTGGACCGCGCCGACAGCGTCGGACGGCTGTTCGCGGGTGTCGAGGTCGAGATCGTCGATGGCGACGACAGGCCGGTGGCGCCCGGCGTGACCGGCTACCTGCGGTGCCGGGGATCGGGCGTCTCGCCGCATGTGATCAGCGAGGCGCCGCAGGGCCGCTTCGAGGGTTTTCGCGACGGCTGGTGCTATACCGGCGACCTGGGGGCGATCGACGAGGGCGGCTATGTCTATCTGCGCGGCCGCGTCTCGGAGGTGATCCGGCGCCGCGGCGTCGACGTCATGCCGACGACGGTCGAGCTGGCGCTGATGTCCCATCCGGGCGTCCGGGAGGCCGCGGTGATCGGGCTGACGCGCGAGGGCGTCTCGGAGATCATCGCTGTGATCATTCCCAGCGGCAAGCCCGACGCGCAGGCGTTCCACAGCCATTGCATCGACCTTGTGGGCGCCGGCCAGGCGCCGGGCGGCTACCTGTTCGTCAAGCAGTTCCCACGCACCAGCGGCGGCAAGGTCGACCGGCCCAGGCTCAGGCAACAGATCGCTAGGCAGGTGGAAGCCACCGCGACGAAGCGGCCGATGATCTAGCCGTCCCGGACGTCGATTTCATTTCGCTGCCGGAAGCGTCCCGGCGGCCGGGCGGAAACTTACCGCCGGCTGTCGCCGCGCGCTGTTTTCCCGCGGGGCGAGAGACAAAAATAACGCAGCTCCCCCAACACGGCCCTTGATATTCCGGCCCGGACCCTTCCAATAGGGGCCCTGCGCCATTGCCACGGGCATTGACGTCGCGCGCGTGTGCGGCTTTCGGGTCTTCGAGTGGGCAAATCCCGGCGAACGAATGCAACAAGAGGGGGAATCCCATGTCTGATTGGGCTGAAGGCTATCTGGTCGAAATCGGCTACACCTACGGCTACTACAGCGAACTCAATCCGCTCAAGGCGCGGCTGCCGCTGCTGAAGACGGGTTATGCGCCGCCGGCCATCGGCGCCGCCTGCGAGCTGGGTTTCGGCCACGGCATCAGCGCCAACATGCACGCCGCCGGCGGCACCGCCGAGTGGTACGGCACCGACTTCAATCCGTCCCACGCCGCCTTCGCCCAGGACATGGCCGCCGCCGGCACCGGCGCGAAGCTGTATGACGAGGCGTTCGCCGATTTCTGCAACCGGCCCGACCTGCCCGATTTCGACTTCATCGGCCTGCACGGCATCTGGAGCTGGATCTCGCCGGCCAACATGAACCACATCATCGACTTCCTGCGGCGCAAGCTGAAGGTCGGCGGCATCTGCTACATCAGCTACAACACCTATCCGGGCTGGAATACGGTGGCGCCAATCCGCCACCTGCTGACCCAGCATGCGTCGAGCATGTCGGCGCCCGGCATCGGCGTGCAGGGACGGGTCGACGCCGCGCTCGACTTCGCCGACGCGCTGATGAACACCAACACGCTCTACGGCAAGGCCAACCCGAACGCTGCCACCCGCCTCAAGGGGATCAGGAACAACGACCGCAGCTACCTGGCGCACGAGTATCTGAACGAGTGCTGGATCCCGATGTACTTCTCCGAGATCTCGAAGATGCTGTCGTCGGCCAAGCTCAGCTTCGCCTGCACCGCCACCTACCGCGAGCACATCGACGCGCTCAACCTGTCGGACGAGCAGCAGACCATGCTGCGCGACATTCCCGACGTCACCTTCCGCGAGACGGTGCGCGACTTCATGCTGAACCAGCAGTTCCGCCGCGACTACTGGATCCGCGGCGGACGCTCGCTGCAGACCATGCAGCAGCTCGACATGCTCCGCGACGAGCGGGTGGTGCTCAACGTGCCGCGCGCCGACGTGAAGCTCGAGGCCAGCGGCTTCCGCGGCAGCGCGACGCTGAACGAGGACGTCTACAAGCCGGTGCTCGATTTCATGGCCGACGGCCAGCCCAGGTCCCTCGGCGAGATCGAGGCGGCGGTGAAGCCCACCGGCAAGTCGTTCAACCAGGTGGTCCAGGCCGCCCTCGTGCTGGTCGGCAAGGGCGACGTGTCGCCGGCCCATCCGGCCGGGACGGTCGACGCCGTGCGGCCCAAGACCCAGGCGCTCAACAGCAAGATCCTCGCCATGGCGCCGTCCGGCCGGCAGGTCAACTACCTGGCCAGCCCGGTCACCGGCGGCGGCGTGCACGTCAACAATATCGGCCAGTTGCTGCTGCTGGGGCGCGAGAACGGCCACACCACAGACACGGCCTGCATCGACTTCGCCTACGGCCAGTTCACCGCCCAGGGCAAGCGCATGGCCCGCGACGGCGTCGCCATCAGCGACCCGGCGGAGAACAAGGCCGAGTTCAGCCGCGAGGCCAAGAGCCAGATCGACAAGACCATGGCGATCTACAAGGCGCTCGGCATCGCCTGACAAGCCTGATCGCGGCCCATGCCTGGAAGGGCCTCCTCCCGGTTGGGCGGAGGCCCTTTTCGTGGTTCATCGCGGAACAGCGGGAAATCAGGGTTTGATGCGGAACACTCCTGTATCCGTATCCCTGAGCCTGTCAAAGGGCCCTGCACGAACGCTGATGCAACGCCCTTTGACAGGCTCAGGGACACGGCGGAAGTTGGGTTCTGCCCATGGAGGTTGGCGAGCCGCCACGCCAGTCACCTTGCTGTTCCGTAATGGCCCCTGTGATGCGCTGATGGCGCATTCAGTACTTCATTCCTGCTTGGAGGGCGCTCTATCGAGCATCGCGGACCTATTCACCAAACCCGTGTCAGCACTTGGTGCCGTGAGGGTCGCATGGCTTGATGCCGCGACTGGACGCCCCCCGCAGGGGGCGGTCAACACCGGTGCAACGTTGAAAGTGCCTATCGGAGCTTAAAAGCGCTGCGAACACGGGGCGCTTTGGCGTATGCTGGGGAGACGGGCGATGAGCAAGAGGAATTGTCGTTGCAACGCATGAACTGGATATTCGCGCCGCTGCTTATCCTTGTGTGTTGGATGCCGTTACCGTTCGGATCGGTGCAGCCTTGGGCCTGGAGCCTGATGGTCATTATAACGGGTGGCTTGCTGGTTGCCTGGGGTGCGGAGGTCGCTATACGCGGGAAGCGCACGGTCCATGTCCCGCGTTGGCTCAAATGGAGCCTTGTCGGTTACTTGCTCGTTGCTAGCTGGGCCCTGTTTCAGATCAGCAGCTTTGCTCCGATGGCATGGCACCACCCCATATGGATGATCGCCGCCGAGGCATTGCCGGCGCCCGGCCCCAGCAGGATCGCTGTTGATCCTCAAGCGGGGTTGCACATTCTACTGCGATTGACCAGTTATGCGGCTATCTTCTGGCTCGCTTTTCAAACTGGTCATGATCGCGGCTTGGCGAAATTTGGTCTCGGAGGCATTGCTGTCGCCAGCGGTGCGACCGCGGCAATCGGAATGATGTCGTGGCTGATGGGCTGGGATGATTTCTTGTGGTTCAGTGCCCATGGTTCGAGACAGGCCTCCTCGTTCGGTAGTCGTCTGGCCATGCCTTTCGTAAATCCAAACCATCTTTCCAGCCTGGCCGGAATTGGCCTCGTCTGTGCCGCCGGTTTTCTGGTCGGCGAGACCCGCGGTCTATGGCGCCTGGAGACGCCAAGACAAGAAAAGCTACGTCGGTTCCTGGAGATGGTTGTTGCGAAATACTGGTATGTAGTTGTTTCCGGCCTTGTTCTCGCTGCAGCGTTGATCATGAGCATTTCGCGCGGTGGGTTCGTGGCGGCGGCCTTCGGATTCATCGCCCTGGTGGCGGCACTCTTGAGGCAGAGCAGGCCCAAGGCAAGTTTCATATTCGTGATTGTTCTGGGAACAGCGTTAGCGGTCATCGCTCTATTCGGCCCTGGTCTCGCTCGGCTCCTCGATCGAGTCGACCAGAACGAGCTCGGTGCCGATCAGCGCATCGTGATTTACGAAAACTCTTTGGATGCCATAGCAGCATCACCTTGGTTGGGCTATGGGCTTGGAAGCTTCAAATCCGTTTACCGAATGTATGACCAGAGCAATCTAACCACCATTGTTGATGCCGCACATAATAGCTTTCTTGAAAATACGCTCGAGCTTGGAATTGTAGGTGGCCTGGTGCTGTTTGCCACGATTATGATTCCCGTCATTCATTGCTGGAATGGGGCTGTTCTGCGACGCCAAGACCAGCATATACCAGCTGTGGGATTTGCCGTTTCTATCCTATGCGCTGCACATTCGCTGGTTGATTTCCCAATGCAAATCCCGGCAATAGCCGCATCCTTTGCCTTCATTCTAGGCATCGGATGCGCTCAGTCACTAAGCAGCAGGGTTGCCCAGGGGGCACCCAGTCTGGCCGCGGTGGTATAGTCTGAGAACAGATCCTGGCACCAGTTGACGAGCCGCGCGCGTTTCACGGCGGCCACCACGCCTGCCACAACGGACAGCAGCGGCGGGTCGGTCAGCGCCAGGATCGTGTCTCCCCGACGAACCTTGAATAATACCAACCTGCGGTGAGGCTGACTCGCGTCAGGGATTCCCAAACTGACGAAAGTCTGAATCAATGGCGTCCTGCATTTGGAGGGCGTGACCATGGGATCAGCGATCGGCTTGCGGGATGATTTTGACGGGGTGGCGTTGCGGCGAT
>CAMDTB010000026.1 GCA_945907245.1 Rhizobium sp. Q54 | reverse complement strand
CGCGGCGGTCGAAATGATGGCCGGCGGCGGCTTCATCGTCGCCATGTATTCCTTCGTCTTCATGCCGACAAAGGCCTTCCAGCCGAACACGCCGCCCAGGACGACGAAAACGGCCGCAAGCATGATGATCATTCGCCTGTTCATGGCTGCATCAGTGCCATTTCGCGTCCATAACGTCGAGAGGCTTATTTCGACATTCGCCGTGCATCAATCCTCGGCGGCGATGGCGGATTCCTCGATGCGCTCCATGTCTTCATCGGAGAACCCGAAATGATGGCCGATCTCGTGAATCAGGACATGCGCGATGATGTGGCGGACGCTTTCCTCGCGCTCGCCTTCGTCCCAGTAGTCGAGGATCGGCTCGCGGTAGAGGAAGATCACGTCGGGCACGCCGTCGACCACGCCGGAGACCTTGTCGAGGATGTTCACGCCCTCATACAGGCCCAGCAGGTCCCACGGGCTTTCCAGCTCCATGTCGTCGCAGACCTCGTCGTCGGGGAAGTCCTCGATGCGGATGGCGACGCCCTCGCAACGGGCGCGGAAATGGGCGGGCAGCCTGTCGAATACCTCCCGCGCGATCACCTCGAAATCCTCGAGGGACGGATAGTCGTCGTCGTCGCTGTCAGTCACGGATCGCCGGCCCACCTTCATCTATGATTGCCGTATGCGCCCTGGACGCACGCGCGTCAACCGCCCTTGGCCAGCGGCGCGGAACGACGGTATGGTGACGCAGACCAACGGAGACCGTCGATGAAGCCCATTTCCCTGCTGTTCGTCCTGGCCGCGCTGACGCTGGCCGCCTGCGCCTCGGACAAGCCGGGCGGACCCGATCCCGAGGACGCGCTGGGCAAGCCGTCGGCGGTCACCATTCCGGCGGCGTCATCGACCCCGTCCGGCATGGGCCAGGGCGACGGAAACGCGGTGATCTGCGACACGGTGGCCGGATTTTCCTGCCCCGACGGCCAGTACTGCAAGTTCGACGGCGGCAGCTGCGGCATCGAGAAGCGCACCGGCGTCTGCGTCGCCAAGCCGCAGATGTGCACCCGCGACTACCGGCCCCAGTGCGGCTGCGACGGCAAGACCTACGGCAACGCTTGCGGCGCCGCGGCCGAGGGCAAGAACATCGACTACGAGGGCGAGTGCAAGCCGGCGGAGGGTGCCGAGCCGGCCAAATAGCGCTCGACCCACCCCAAATTGTCATCCCCGCCGAGCGAAGCGCGAGCGGGGACCCATGGCGATGAAGGATGCACCGTTGGCCAAAATGTTCGACAACTGACACGCGGAAAGATTGGTCCCCGATCGCAAGTCTCGCAGCCGCGAACCTGCCGGTTCGCGGGCTCGACTAACGTCGGGGATGACAGAGAGGGGAAAGCGGCTCGCACTATTCCAGCATCTTTTCCAGCAGCTGCAGCTCGTCCGCCTCCCGCGGCGGCTTGTCCCAGCGGATCCGGTTGATCCGGGGAAACCGCATGGCGACGCCGGACTTGTGGCGTGTGGATCGCTGCAGGCCCTCGAACGCCACCTCCAGCACCAGGCCTTTCTCAGGCTCGTGGGTCACCTCGCGGACCGGGCCGAAGCTGTTGATGGTGTTGTCGCGCACGAACCTGTCGAGCAGCTTGAGCTCGTCGTCGGTGAAGCCGAAATAGGCCTTGCCCACCGGCACCAGCGCGCCGTCCTTCCAGACGCCGAACGTATAGTCGGAATAGAACGACGACCGCCGTCCGCTGCCGCGCTGGGCATAGAGCAGCACGGCGTCGACCAGGAACGGGTCGCGCTTCCATTTCCACCAGTATCCTTTCGGCCGGCCGGCGAGATACGGGCTGTCGCCGCGCTTCAGCATGACGCCCTCGACGCTCTCGGCCTCGGCATGGCCGCGCAGCTCGGTGAGGTCGTCGAAGCTCGCGAACGGGATCAGCGGCGACAGGCCGATGCGTGGCTCGGCCCGCGCCGCGACCCAGGCTTCGAGTCGTTCTCTGCGCTCGTCGAAGGGCAGCGGGCGCAGATCCTCGCCATCCTCGACCAGCAGGTCGTAGACCCGCAGGCCGGCGGGAAATCCCGACAGCTGCTTCTTGCCCACCGTCTTGCGGTTCAGCCGCTGCTGCAGGTCGGAGAAGGGCGCCACCGCGCCGCCGCGCACCACCAGCAGCTCGCCGTCGATGGCGGCCTCGAACCGCATGGCCTCGATCAGGTCGGGGAACGAGCCTGAGATGTCCTCGCCGGTGCGGCTGTAGAGCCGCTTGACGCCGCCTTCGGAGACCGCCTGCACCCGGATGCCGTCCCATTTCCATTCCGCCCGGTAGTCGGCCGGGTCCATCCTGGCGAAATCCGCCTCCTCGACCGGATGGGACAGCATCACCGGCCGGAACGGCGCGAGGGCGCCGTGCTCGGGGCGCCCGGCCAGCCCGTCCGCCCAGGCGAACAGGTCCAGGTAGGGCGGCTCCAGCCCGTGCCACACCTCCTCCACCTCGGCGATGTCCAGGCTGCCGTACTGGGCCAGCGCCTGCTTGGCGAGGCGGGCCGACACACCGATGCGCATGGCGCCGGTGATCAGCTTCAGCAGCGCCCAGCGGCCGTTTTCGTCCAGCGCGTCGAGCCAGCCGGCGATGCGTCCGGGCATGTCGAGCTTCGAGGTCCGGTCCAGCTCCTCGACGATCTCCGACAGGTCGGGGACGCGGTTGACGCCGCGGCGCACCGGCCACATCAACGCGATGGTCTCCGCCGTGTCGCCCACATAGTCGCGCGACCACCGGAACAGCGCCGGATCGGTGCGTTCCTCGATCAGGCCGCGAATCATCGCCGGTTTGGCGTGCTTGAAATCCAGCGTGCCGGTCATGGCGGCGAGCGCATAGCCCCGGTCCGGATCGGGCACGTGGCGGAAATAGTCGACGATCAGCGCCAGCTTGTCGTTGCGCCCCGGCGTGTAGGACAGCCGGTCGAGCAGCTCGGCGAAACGGTTCACGCGGGCTCTCCGGCGGCGTCTTCGGCGGATTTCAGGTTGTCGCCCTGCGGTCCCTCACCGTCCTCCTCGTCGTAACCCGCCAGATGCAGCGGCCGGACCTTCAGGCCGTTCAGCCCGGCCCAGTGCACCAGCGGCTCCTCGCGGCCATGGGTCACCCACACTTCCTGCGGCGACAGCTCCAGCAGGGTGGCGGTCAGCTCGTCCCAGTCGGCGTGGTCGGAGATGACCAGCGGCAGTTCGATGCCGCCCTGCCGCGCCCGGGCGCGCACCCGCATCCAGCCGCTGGCGAAGGCGTTCACCGGCTCGGGCAGCCGCCGGCTCCAGCGGTCGCCCAGCGCCGAGGGCGGCGCGACGATCACCTTGCCCATCATCTCGCCCTTGACTGCGTCCTTGGTCAGCCGCAGCTCGCCCAGTTCCACGCCCAGGCTTTCATAGAGCGCGCAGAGCTTCTCCATGGCGCCGTGGATATAGACGGGCGCGTCGTAGCCGCCCTGGCGCAGCAGCGTGATGATCCGCTGCGCCTTGCCCAGCGCATAGGCGCCGATCAGCACGCAGCGTTCCGGAAACACCTCCAGCATGTGCAGCGCCTTGGCCACTTCCTTGCCGTCGTCGGGATGGCGGAACACAGGCAGGCCGAAGGTCGCCTCGGTGATGAACACGTCGCAGGACACCGGCTCGAACGGCGCGCATGTCGGATCGGGCCGCCGCTTATAGTCGCCGGAGACGACGATGCGCCGCCCGTGCGCCTCGATCACCGCCTGCGCGCTGCCCAGCACATGCCCGGCAGGCGACAGCCAGACCGTGGCGTCACCGATCCGGTGTTTTTCTCCGTAACGGGCAGCCTGCTGCGACGGCGTGAAATCCGCGCCGTAGCGCGCGCCCATGATAGCCAGCGTCTCCTTCGTCGCCAGCACCGAGCCGTGCCCTGCGCGGGCATGGTCCGAATGGCCGTGGGTCACCACCGCCCGCTCCGTTGCGCGCGTCGGGTCGATATAGAAATCGCCCGGCGGGCAATAGAGGCCCTTCGGCGTCGGGCAGACGATGTCGGTGAAGGCTTTCATGAAGGTGGGAACGCCTAGCGGGACCTAAGTATCCTGGTTTGGAAGGGACGGACGGATCGCGCTATTTCAATCGCGGCCTCCTCGGGCAGTGTGTCCATTGGAACGTCTGCCGTCCTACCCTCCCCAGGATCCCGCCAGTAATCCAGGCTCAGCCAGAAAAGAGGCAGCGTCAGGAACCCGCAACCCAGTCGGTGTGCCATTTCCGGTGTCATCGGAGAAGTTCCGTCGATGATCGCCGCGACCTGGCTCGGTTTGACACGCAAATGCTCCGCGACGACGTCTACAGAAAGCCCGAGAGGCAGCATGAACTCCTCCAGCAAGACCTCTCCGGGTGACGTCCCTTCCCGCATCTTTTGCTCCTCGCTCCCAATACGCAGCGATATAGATCATCGAGGCCCGACAGCGAATCTTATTGTTCTTATTCTGTTCCGTTCGGTTAGATTCGCAACATGGATTCGTCGTACCCGCTGCCCGTGTCGCTGCCGCCCGTCTTCCGGGACTGGTTCGCCGCGCGCGGCTGGGCGATCAGGCGGCATCAGCAGGAATTGCTCGACCTGGCGGAGACGGGCCGCTCGGCGCTGCTGGTCGCGCCGACGGGCGCGGGCAAGACGCTGGCCGGTTTCCTGCCGCCGCTGATCGAGCTGTACCACGAGCTGCAGGGTCCGCCCGCCGAGCGCCGGCGCGGGCTGAACACGCTCTACATCTCGCCGCTCAAGGCGCTCGCCGTCGACATCGCCCGCAATCTGGAGGCGCCGTCGAAGGAGATGAGGCTGGGCGTGCGGATCGAGACCCGCACCGGCGACACGCCCATCGAGAAGCGTGCGCGCCAGCGCCGCGATCCGCCTGACATATTGCTCACCACGCCCGAACAGCTCGCCCTGCTGCTGTCGCACAAGGACGCGGGCGACCTGTTCGGCGGGCTGCGCACCATCGTGCTCGACGAGCTGCACGCCATCGAGAACACCAAGCGCGGCGACCTGCTGGCGTTGGGCCTCGGCCGCCTGGCGAGCATCGCCCCGCGGGCAAGGCGCGTCGGCCTGTCCGCCACGGTCGCCGATCCGGACCGGCTGCGGCGGTACCTGGTGCCACAGTTCGTCGGCCACGAACGCATGGCCGATCTGGTGGTGGCCGATACGGGCGCGGCGCCCGAGGTCGCCATCCTGCGGACCCGCGAGCGGATTCCGTGGGCCGGCCACCGCGGCGCCTACGCCATGCCCGACATCATGGCCGCGATCAAGGCGGTGCGCTCGGCGTTGCTGTTCGTCAACACCCGCTCGCAGGCCGAGGCCAGCTTCCAGGCGCTGTGGCAGATGAACGACGAGAACCTGCCCATCGCGCTGCATCACGGCTCGCTGTCGGTGGAGCAGCGGCGCAAGGTCGAGCAGGCCATGACCCTGGGGAAGCTGCGGGCCGTCGTCTGTACCTCGACGCTGGAGCTGGGCGTCGACTGGGGCGCCATCGACCTGGTCATCCAGCTCGGCGCACCCAAGGGCTCGTCGCGCATGATGCAGCGGATCGGCCGCTCCAACCACCGGCTGGACGAGCCGTCGCAGGCGCTGTTCGTGCCCACCAACCGGTTCGAGGTGCTGGAATGCGTCGCCGCCAAGCAGGCCGTCGAGGAGGGTATCCAGGACGGCGACCTGCCGCGCCCCGGCGGCCTCGACGTGCTGGCCCAGCATGTGGTCGGCCGCGGCTGCGCCGAGCCGTTCGACATGGACACGCTCTACGAGGAGATCACCGCGGCCGCGCCCTACGCTCATCTCGATCGCCAGACCGTCGAGCGGGTCGTCGACTTCGCGGCGACCGGCGGCTATGCGCTGCGCCGCTACGAGCAGTACCACAAGCTGGAACGGCTGGCCGACGGCCGCTACACCATCGCCTCGCGCAAGGCGGCGCAGCAATACCGGCTGAACGTGGGCACCATCGTCGAGGCGCCGATGATCAAGCTCCGCTCCATCCGGCGCGGCGGCAAGGCGCGCGGGACCGGCGCCGCGCCCCAGGTCACCCATGTGGCGGGCAAGCCGGTCGGCCGCGCCGGGTTCCACATCGGCGAGGTCGAGGAATGGTTCATCGAGCAGCTCCGCCCCGGCGACACCTTCCTGTTCGCCGGGCAGGTCTGGCGCTTCGAGGGCATGGCCGAGAACGAGGCCTATGCCTCGAAGACCGAGGAGAAGGAGCCCATGGTGCCGTCCTACATGGGCGGCAAGTTCCCGCTATCGACGTTCCTCGCCTCCCGCGTCCGCGCCCTGCTGGCCGATCCGGAACAGTGGCGCTTCCTGCCGGGCCAGGTGAGCTGGTGGCTGGATCTCCAGCGCGCCAAGTCGTCGATCCCCAAGGCCGAGCAGATGCTGGTCGAGACGTTTCCGCGCGGATCGCGCCACTATCTCGCGTGCTATCCGTTCGAGGGACGCCTCGCGCACCAGACCCTCGGCATGCTGCTGACCCAGCGGCTCGAGAAGATGCGGATGCGGCCCATGGGCTTCATGGCCAACGACTACGCGCTCACCGTCTGGGCGCTGGGCGACATGTCCCGGTTGGACATGCACCTTCTGTTCTCCGACGAGGGCGTCGGCGACGGGCTCGACGCGTGGATGGCGGATTCCAACCTGCTGAAGCGCACCTTCCGCACCTGTGCCACCATCGCCGGCCTGATCGATCGGCGGCATCCGGGCCACGAGAAGACCGGCCGGCAGATGATGGTGAACTCGGATCTCATCTATGAGGTGTTGGGACGGCACGAGCCCGACCATATCCTGTTGCAGGCGACCCGCGAGGACGTGTCGGCGGGCCTGCTCGACCTGGCGCGCATGCGCCAGCTGCTGGAGCGGATTCGGCCGGCCGGGCGCATCCTGCATCGCACGCTGGCGCAGATCTCGCCGCTGGCGGTGCCGTTGATGATGGAAATCGGCCGGGAATCGATCGGTGGCGAGGCGAACGAGGATTTGCTGGCGGAAGTGGCGGACGAGTTCATGGAGATCCTGAATGGCTGAAGCAGCGGCGGCGGGCGAGCTGGCGACGGCCTTGGTCAACGGCGCCGGGCTGGTGTTCGACCGGTCGGGCGCGGCGTGGTGGCCGGAGGAACGGCTGCTCGTCGTCGCCGACCTGCATTTCGAGAAGGGATCGTCATTCGCCGCGCGGCGCGGCGTGCTGCTGCCGCCCTACGACACCCGCGAAACCCTGGCGCGGCTCGAGGCTGCCTGCGCGGTCTACCGGCCGAAAACCGTGATCGCGCTCGGCGACAGCTTCCACGACCTGGGCGCCGCCGGACGGCTGGGAATCGACGAACTGGCCTCCATCCGGGCGCTGACCGGAGGCCGCGACTGGTACTGGATCGAGGGCAATCACGACCCCAAGCCGCCCGAGAACCTGGGCGGATGGTGCGTCGCCATGCTGGCTTGCGGACCGCTCACCTTCCGCCATCTGCCGCAACAGGGCGACCAGCCGGGCGAGGTCGCCGGCCATCTGCATCCGGCGGCACGGGTGACGGTGCGCGGGCGCGGCCTGCGCCGCCGCTGCTTCGTCACGGACGGCAGCCGGCTGATCCTGCCGTCATTCGGCGCTTATACCGGCGGCCTCGACGTCCGTGACCCCGCCTTCGCCGGCCTGCTCGCCCCGCGCTTCCACGCATGGATGATCGGGCGGGACCGGGTTTATCCGGTGGCGAGCGGGAAGCTATCGTAACGGTTGCATGCGCGCGTCCCTTTCGCGCTTAATCGTCGCGGGTTCATCGTGTCGGAGGGCAGCGACCGAGTGACTGGTCCGGAAACATTCCATCAGACGGGCGGATCGCGCATCCGTGACCGGACCGCGGCGATGGACGCCCTTAAACGGCGGTTGGATGCGCTGACCGAGACGATCCCTGCGGAGTCTCCGGTCATCTATCTGGACATTCCCATGCATCTGAACGTCGGCGATCTGCTGATTTTCGCCGGGACCGAAAGTCTTCTCGCCCGGCATGGGCGGCGGGTGACCCACTGCTTCAGTTCCAAGGACTATGCGCGCTTTCTCGACGCGGTCACGGACCGTCACGTTCTGTTGCTGCATGGCGGCGGCAATCTCGGCGATCTATGGCCGGAGCACGAGTCGGTCAGACAGGATGTCCTGCGGCGATTCCCGCATAACCGGGTCGTGATCTTTCCGCAGACAGTCCATTTCCGGAATATGCAAAACGCCGCTGCATGCGGTGCTGCATATCGGGATCATCCGGATTGCACCCTGTTCGTGCGGGACGAGACGTCGCGGAAGCTGGCGGAGCGGCATATGGGCGTGCCATGCCGGACCGCGCCGGACGCCGCGCATTATCTCTGGCGGTCGGGACCCACCTTCGGAGCGGATGCGGCCGGCCATGGGGAGCTGGTCTTTCGCCGCACGGATCAGGAGGCCGCTCGGCTTGAATTGGCGCCTGGGGGAGTGGACTGGCAGGACATTCTAACGCCGAGGGACCGGTCGCTCTTCCGCATGCAGAGACATGCCTTCAGGCTCAATCCCAGCGCGGCGCTGCAGGCGCTGCTGATGGGGATGTGGCGAGGACACCGGGACCGCCTGATCGCTCGAGCCGCGGCCCACTTCAGGACCAAGGCGCGTATACGCGCCGACCGCCTTCACGCGGTCATCCTGGCCTGCCTGCTCGGCAAGGAGGTAACCATGGAGGACAACAATTATGGCAAGCTGTCGTCTTACTTCGATACCTGGATGCCCGGACTGATCCCCGGCGCCGGTTCGGGCGCTCTCGATCCGGGAGCGTAGTCCACCCGGATTTCCGGGCGTCAGGCCGGTTGCTTCGCCACCAGCGCGCCGCGCAGATCCTCGAACGCCTCGAGGAAGCCGTACAGCATCCCGCCCGGCACGCCGGCCTCGCTCAGAGTCTCGTGATAGATGTCGTACAAGGCGTCGAACTCGGCATTGCTCAAGCCTTTGCCGACGAGCGCCTCGTGGGCGCGCGCCATGGCCTGGGGAACCTCGTCCGGTTCGAAATCCAGGTGGGCGCGCAGCGCCTCCTCGATGCCGGCTCGCATGCTCGGGCCGTCGACGGCCTCGAAATAGGCCCTGACCGCCGGGTGCGCCCGGGCGTGGGTGAAAAAGGCGTCCGATGCCTGGTGCAGGCCCTCGGTGCCGCCGATATCCGCAAGCATGGACATGACAGGTTCCCCTTGGTTGACGGGGCATTGAACGCCGGCCAGGGCGCCGCTGCATTGACGGCGATCAAACGGCTTCAGAAGCCGTGGGCGTGGCCGCCCAGCGTGACCGTGTCGGCGCCGCGTTGCGCCTTCCGGTCGGCGGTGCGCCAGGCGCGCTCGTGGAAGAAGAACACCACCGTGTTCACCGCCGGCTCGACCAGCGCCACGCCGGTCGCGATCGCGACCGAGCCGGTGAAGGCATAGGTCACCGCGAAGCCCACGGTGAAGTGCAGGGCGGCGAAGGTGGCGGTCTTGGTCAGGTCCCGTGTCATGGCGGCATACTCTGTTGCGAGTAATTCGCAACATAGGCCGGCCTGGAGCGCGGGTCAAGAAATATTTAGAATAATTCTAAGGTGACGGCCTATTTGAGGCTGTACCTGATCGGCAGGCGCTTCAGGCCGCTGACGAAACTGGACTCGACCCATGCGGGGAAGCCGTCGATCGCCACATCGTCCAGCCGCGGGATCAGCTCCGCGAACAGCGCGCGCATCTCCATCTTGGCGAGGAACTGGCCCAGGCACAGATGCGGCCCGTAGCCGAAGGCGATGTGCCGGTTGGGCGCGCGGTCGACGCGGAACTCGTTGGGCGCCTTGAACGCGTCCTCGTCCCGGTTGGCCGCATGGTAGAGCAGCATTACCCCGTCGCCCTTGCGGATGGTCTGGCCGCGCAGGACGTAATCCTCGGTCGCCGTGCGCATGAAGTGCTTCACCGGCGTCGTCCAGCGGATCATCTCGTCCACCGCCGACGGGATCAGCGACGGGTCGGCCTTCAGCTTCTCCAGTTCCCACGGGCTGCGGACCAGCGCGAGCAGGCCACCCGCCGTCGCCGAACTGGTGGTGTCGTGGCCCGCGGTGGCGATGATGATGTAGTAGGACATGGCCTCCAGGTGGCCGATGGGCCTGCCGTCGATGGTGGCGTTGGCGATCACCGTCGCCACATCGTCCTGCGGATGGGCGCGGCGCGCCTCGGTCATGGCGGTGAAATAGGCGAAGAAGTCCTGCACCGTGCCCATGTCCGGCGCGGACGTCCGCTGCATGTCGGGATCCTGCGCCCCGAACAGTTCCTGGGTCAGCTTCAGCAGCTTCGGCTCGTCGGATTCGGGCGCGCCCAGGATCATCATGATGACGTGCAGCGGATACCAGACGGCCACTTCCTTGACGAAGTCGCAGCGGCCGCCCTGGCCCGCCATGCGGTCGACCGTACGCCTCGCCAGGTCGGCGATGCGGTCCTGCAGCTTGTTGAGGCTGCGCGGCTGGAACCATTCCTGGGTCATGGCGCGGAACACACGGTGGTCCGGGTTGTCCATGTGGATCAGGGTGCGCAGCAGCAGGTGGTTGCCGCCGGTGAAGGCGCGCACCGCCTCTTCCTGCTCGATGCTCTGCAGCACGGCGCGCGGGCCGTTCAGGAAGCGGTCGTTCTGGCGCTCCAGCTCCATGATGTCGGCGTGCCTGGTGATCGCCCAGAACGGGCGGAAACCGGGCGGCTCCACCCAGGCGACGGGTGCGTTGCGGCGCATGTCGTCGAGCAGCGCGAGCAGCTGGCGCTCGTCGCCCCAGGTGCGCGGATCCGCGACCGCTGCATAGTCGGTGATGGTGCTCATAGGTTCCTCCCCACAACCACTATGCGCGGCGCCGCGGTAGACCGCTACCGGCAGATGGTCACGGCGCCTCGGCCACTTCGAAATCGTGGGTGATCGCCACCGATCTGGACAGCATGGCCGACGCCGAGCAGTATTTTTCCGCCGACAGGGCGATGGCGCGCTCCACCTTGTCGGCGTTCAGCTTGCGTCCGGTCACCACGAAGTGCAGGTGGATCTTCGTGAACACCTTGGGATCCTCTTCGGCCCGTTCCGCGTCGATCTCGAGGGCGCAGTCGGTCACCGCCTCGCGGCCCCGTTCCAGGATGTGCACCACGTCATACGAGGTGCAGCCGCCGAGCCCCATCAGGATCAGTTCCATCGGCGTCGGCGCGATGGCGACGCCGGTCTTGCCGCCCTTGCTGCCCATCACCACGGCATGCCCGCTGTCGGACTCGCCGAGGAAATTCCGGTCCTCGATCCATTTTACGTACGCTTTCATACCAAACCTCGTATAAGGGAGCCGCAATCTAGCGGCGCCATGTCCGATGGGAAACCCCCGCAGACGATAAGCCGATTGCAACGAGGGCCGGACTCCGCCGGTTTTCGACGATTGTATGTCCGATGGGATCTCGGTGCGGTCGGTATGAGTCGATTCGTCGACGCCTTTACCCGGGGAGCACCGGATGACGCCCTTGCGCATCACCATAGTCGATTTCGCCACGCGCGGACCACAGAAGCGGCTCTATGCCCGCATCATGAACGCCAACTATGCGAGCATCATGCCGCAGGTCATGGGCGTGTGGTGCGAGGAGCTGGGCCACAAGGTCCGCTACATCTGCTACACCGGCAGCGAGGACATCACCGGCTCGCTGGTCGAGGACACCGACGTGCTGATCCTCGGCGCGTTCACCCGCTCGGCGCTCGCCGCCTACGCGGTCAGCGCCCTCTACCGGGCGAAGGGCGTCGTCACCGTCCTCGGCGGGCCGCATGCGCGGTGCTACCCGGAAGACGCGGTGAAGTATTTCGACTACGTGCTCGGCTTCACCGACAAGACCGTGCTCGCCGACCTGCTGCACGAGCGCACGCGGCACCGGCCGCTTGGCCGCGAGATGTCGGCCGCCCGCCAGCCCGATCACCTGCCGGGCGTGCGCGAGCGCTGGAAGTTCATCGCGCCGACCCTCGCCAAGGCGCCCACGCTGAAGCTGATCCCGATGATCGGTTCGATGGGCTGCCCCTACACCTGCAGCTTCTGCATCGATTCCACTGTCGACTACCAGCCCATGGAATTCGACCAGATCACCGAGGATCTGCGCTTCGTCCAGGCCAACCAGAAGAATCCCTACGTCGCCTGGCACGATCCCAATTTCGGCGTGCGCTTCGACGACTACATGACCGCCATCGAGGGCGCGGTCAGGCCCGGCTCGGTCCGGTTCGCCGCCGAAAGCAGCCTGTCGCTGCTGTCCGAGGACAACGTCAAGCGCATGGGCCGCAACGGCTTCGTCGGCATGCTGCCCGGCGTCGAGTCCTGGTACGACTACGGCAACAAATCGCGCGCCACCCGCGCCAGCGGTGCCGACAAGGTCCGGCAGGTGTCGGACCACGTGAACATGATCCTGCGCTACATCCCCTATGTGCAGACCAATTTCGTGCTCGGCCTCGACCAGGACGAGGGCGACGAGCCGTTCGAGCTGACCAAGAAGTTCCTCGACGCCTCGCCCGGCGCCTATCCGGCCTACTCGCTGTGGACGTCCTATGGCCGCGCCGCGCCGATGAACCGCCAGCTGCAGGGCGACGGCAGGGTGCTGCCGTTCCCGTTCCACTTCCTCAACAGCACGCGGGCCATGAACGTGGTGCCGGTGAACTACAGTTGGGAGCGGTTCTACGACCTGGCCATCGACATCACGGCGTATTCCTTTTCGGTAAAGGCGATGGCGCGCCGCTGGCACGCCAACACCGGCTTCGCCGCCAGGTCGCTCAACCTGGTGCGCGCTGCCTCGTCGAGCCGGGTCGCCCATCAGACGAAGGTCCGCCGCGCGCTGGACAGTGACCAGACGGTGAAGGATTACTTCGCGGGAGATTCCACCGTGCTGCCGGAATTCTACCGGGCCCAGATCCAGCGCGACCTGGGCGCCTGGTGGCCGGCGTTGCCGGGAGGCGCCATGGCGCATGACCAGAATGCCTATTTCAACAGTCCGCCGGCCGTGCCGTCCAAGATCAAGGCCTTCGCCGGCGGCGGTGGCGGCCTTGTGCTGGAAGAAGCGGCGGCCGCGCCCTCGGTCTAGAATTTTTTGCCGTAGGTTAGTGATTGATCGCGGTCAATCACGGCCGCGGACTTTTGCCTTATGCAGCGAGCATGCCCCGGACAAGCAAGGGAAGCCTATATGCTCGTGAGTGTCGCTGCCGCCAGGACCAAATGGTGCCCCATGGCAAGAGCCGATGAGGCCGGCCGTTCGAGCGGTGTCAACCGGGCGCTCAACGGCGCGCCGCTCGACAGGTCCATGTGCCTCGGCACCGGCTGCATGCTCTGGATCGAGCACGACTATGATCACGGCTATTGCGGGTTCACCAGAATTCCCGGCGTGGCTTAACAACGCTGAGCGGCCCATCCGCTCACAACGATGGAAGGTTGCGCAGCCTTGCGAGGAAAAGCCGGTAGGCCTCCGGGAAGCCGTGATGCAGCGCGGCTTCCTCCAGCGATTCCAGGTAGCCCTCGCGCGGCAGGCCAGGATCGGCGTTGCTGGCGATGTAGATCAGCGCCGGTTCCATGACCTCGAAGATCATCATTGGCAGCACCGTATCGCGGCGATAGCTGCCGCGCGCCACGCCCTCGATCTCGTCGAGCGCCGCCTCGCAGATGGACGTCAGCCGCCACAGCACGCCGTGCACCGTGCTACCCGCTTCCGGCACCACCGTGCTGACCCCGCGCACATTGATCAGCAGCCGGTGATCCGGCAGCATTGCCGCTCCGACGAACGCGGCGGCCGGACATCGCCGGGCCATGATCTCCGGATGCATGTTGCGGCCATAGGCGAAGTAGAGGCTTGAGTTACTCATCGACGACGGACGAGTTTGTCCAGAGCGGGTTCGTCACTTGGGGACGCTGGAATTGTCACCTGATGAGATCTTTCGCAAATGGATAGGCCGTAAGGTTGTGGGCCATAAGCGTAGACTATCCATTTGCCGCTGAGTTTTTTGGCAGGATCGCCGGGTGCTTCAGTGAATGAGCGTGAACACGACGTGTCGTGAGATATGAAGATGATGCGTTCACCGACGCGCGCATTCTTCCATGCCTTCTCGACCACAAGTTCCGCTTCTTCCATGGTCCATCCAGCACCTGCATTTCCGGTCGAATACAGTATCTCTGGCTTATTCGTTATGGAGACAACTCTCGCGAGAAAGACGGCGTCGGCTCCTTGCAATGCCTCAGCAACACTTTGCTCGGGAAGACAGACGCAGGCAAAGGCCGGCCTAAACGATGTGAGAAAACCAGCTGCGATCAGAATTACACAGTACGCAAACAGGTTCATGATCAGCCCTTGTTCAGCCGCTTCGCCACGTTCTCGTTGACCCAGCGCAGGTCATCGATGTTCGAGCAGGACACGGTGACCTCGGTACACCCCACCTCTTTAAAACGGTCCAGTTGTTCCAGCATGGCGTCGCCGTCGCCGTGGAGGACGCCGCCGACGCCCCAGTCGGTGACCGAGTCCTTGCGGCCCCAGCCGCGGGCCATGTCGCGGATGCGGTGGGCGAGTTGCTCGGCGCCGCGTTCGTCGGCGCCGCGGGCCATCACCACGTCGCAGGTGATCGCCACGTCGTCCGGCTTGCGGCCGGCCTTTTCGACCGCCTCCCTCAGCCGCCCGGCGATCTCCCGCACCTGGGCGGGCGACAGCTGCCAGGTGTTGACCGCGTCGGCATGGCGCGCCGCCACCTGCAGGGCGAGGCCCGCCTTGTTGAGGCCGATCCAGATCGGCACGGAGCCGTTCACCGGCACCGGCGCGAACTCGGCCTCGCCCTCATAGGTGTGAAATTTTCCTTTGAACCCGTCGATCCTGCCGGTGAACAGCTGCTTCAGGATGACGAGGGTTTCCTCGAGAATGTCGACCCGGTCCCTGAAGCCCGCCATGGGAAAGCCGTAGGGCATGAAGTCGGCCACCTCGTAGGCGGTGCCGATGCCGAGGATCGCCCTGCCGTTGGATAGTGCGTCGACGCTCGCCACCTGCTTGGCGAGCCGGGTCGGGTGATAGAACGGCGCGCCGGTGACGTGGGTGCCGAGCTTGATGCGGCTGGTCTTCGCCGCCGCATAGGCCAGCCAGGTCCAGGATTCGGTGACCGGGAACGAGGGATGGTCGGCGATGTAGAGCCCGTGGAGCGCGGTCGCGTCGATCTCGGCCAGGTGCGGCGTCGCCCAGTCCTGGCTGGTGATGATCACGCTCAGCGTCAAATCGCTCATTTAATGCTTCTCCCCGGTCCCCAACGGGATCATCCTAGCCAACTGGGGAAGACGATGGAACGCCGCTGGGGAAGACGGCGTTCAGCTCAAGTTCTGGGGAGGACGCATGAGCACGACGACCTACGACATCGAGTCCATGGCGCGGCGCCTGACCGAGCTGGACGACCTGCAGGCGATCCGCGATCAGCAGGTGCGCTACGGCAGGGCGCTGGACTGGGACGACGAGACCCTGCTCGCCCAGGTGTTCTGGCCCGACGCCGACATCGACTACGGCTTCTTCGTGGGCCGGGGCGACGAGTTCGTGAAGGTGCTGATCACCATCAGCCGGGAGTCTGGCTGCCGGCCCTGGCACGCCATCTCGGGCCAGAGCGTCAGCCTGACCGGCGCGAACGCGGCCCGGGCGGAATGCTATTTCCTCGGCGGCAGCACCACCCTCAACATCGCCGGCGACACCGAGATCCAGTTCATCGGCGGCCGCTACCTGGACGATTTCGAGAAGCGCGGCGGCGAATGGCGGGTGGCGAAGCGGGTGCTGATCTGCGACTTCCGGTTCTCGGACCTGACCCGCACCGAGCATGTCGAGGGCTTTGCCGCGGCGCTCAACGACCGCGGCAGGCTCGGCCCGGATCACCCGCTGTATTGGCAGTTCACAAGACGGTAATTGCCGCCTCTTGCTTTGTCGTCATTGCGTGCCGGGTAGTGGCGGCAACCCGGAACGCGCCGCGGTCCAGCAGGATGTCGAAATTCTCGAACGGAATGGCCAGCACCCGCGCCTGCAGCAATGCATGCAGGCCTTGGATGGTGGGCGCGGGCGGCGCGGACAGGGCGATGCGCTTCAGGTGGGCCTCAGCATCGAATGCGGTCATGTCGAAACTCCCTTCGCGCGGGAGAAGATAGGATGTGCGCGCGCGCCGTCAAACCACCTTTCAATGGCGGATGCGGGGTGGTTAGATGCCGTCCCGATCATGACGAAACGGAGAGCCTGTTCGTGACAATGCAAGACCGATTCCGCCTCGACGGCAAGGTGGCGCTGGTGACCGGCGGCGGGCGCGGCATCGGCCGCGGCATCGCGCTGGCGCTGGCCGAGTGCGGCGCCGACGTGGCCGTGCTGGCGCGCCGGCAGGCGGACGTGGACGCTGTGGCGAAGGAGATCGGCGAGCGCGGCCGGCGCGGCCTGGCGCTGACCGGCGACATCATGAAGACCGAAACCCTTCCGGCGGCGCTCGACGCGGTCGTCGCCCATTTCGGCCACATCGACATCATGGTGAACAACGCCGGCGGCAACACCGACCGGCGCGGCTATTCGCTCGACGAGATCACCATGGAGAAATGGGACGAGCAGATCGCGCTCAACATGCGCCACAAGTTCCAGGGCTCGCAGGAGGCGGCGAAACGGATGCGCGACGGCGGCCGGATCATCAACGTGGTGTCGATCGCCGCGCTCCGTCCCTATCTGGGCTTCGGCGCCTACGGCTCGGGCAATGCCGGCATCATCGCCATGAGCCGGACGCTCGCGGTCGAGCTGGCGCCGCGCAAGATCACCGTGAACTGCATCGCGCCCGGCGAGATCTATACCGACCTGCTGACCGAATCGCTGGGCTGGGATCAGAAGGCGGCGCAGGAGTACGCCGACGCGGCGATCCCGCTGGGCCGGATCGGCTATCCCGAGGACGTTGCGGCGGTCGCCGTATTCTTCGCCTCGCCCGCCGCCGAATGGACCACCGGACAGTGGGTCGAGGTCTCGGGCGGCCGCAGCTGACCGCCATGTGGCGGCTCCGGCGTCATTTTGGCGTTCAGCCCTCGTCGTCGTCCATCACGCCCAGCCTGGAGATGCCCTTGATCAGCGTCTCGCCATCCTGCTTGTAGACCCGGCGTGGCCTGACGCCGGACGCGTCTTCCAGTGCATCGGCCAGTATCTGGGAATGGGTCACCACCCAGACCTGCGTGCGCTCGGCCGCCCTGGCGATCAGCCGTCCCAGGGCGGGCAGCAGGTCCGGATGCAGGCTGGTCTCCGGCTCGTTGAGCGCTACCAGCGGCGGCAGCCTGTAGCCCAGCAGCGCGCCCGCCAGCGCCAGAAAGCGCAGCGTTCCATCGGACAGTTCAGACGCCTCGAAAACGCGCTTGGGGAATTCAGCGTAGGTCATGCCGAACGATGCCGTCCGGCCCGGCTCCGGGACGACCAGCTGCGCTCCGGGGAAGGCGTCGGCCACGGTCTCATCAAGGTCCACCGTGTCCTCGCGGATGTGGGTGAGCGTGGCGAACACCGCCGCAAGGTCCGCACCGTCCGACGACAGGGTCGGCGTCGTGACGGCAAGGCACGGATTCCGCAGGGGCGAGGCCGGATCGGTGCGGAAGGCGTGGTAGAAGCGCCAGCCCAGCATGGCTGCCCGGACGATATGCAGGTCGGGGAACTGGCCTGGATGGTTGAGGCTGCCGAGCGCGGTCTCGCTGGGCAACAGGTCGTCGTTCAGATCGTGGCGCTTGCCTTCCTCGTCGCGGGCGAAGCCGTGGGGTCCGTGCCGCTCCATCATGGTCACCGGCCGGCGGCCGCTGAGGAAGGTCAGCGCCTCGTCCTTGATCTGCGGCTCAAGCAGGAAGCCCGCCCCGGTGGGGATGCGAAGCCCCACTCCGACCTCATATTGCTGAACCAGCCCGGCTTCCGCGCTGTAGGCGTAGTCCGAGCCCATGGTGCCCAGTTCGGCGCGCAGCTTGATGCGCGCCCGCTCGTTCTTCTTGTGCGGGCCGGCCCATATGGCGCTCTCCATGCCGCCCTCCGCCGCCAGTTCGCGGCTTAGGCTCCCGGCGGCGGCGGCCTGGACCAGCTGCAGGCCGCGGTACAGGTTGGTCTTGCCGACGCCGTTCTCGCCGATGAAGACATTCAGGCGCTTGAGGGGAAAATGCAGCCGCCTGACGCTGCGATAGCCTTCAATACCGACCGACCACACCTGCAAGGCCATGATTCCCGCTGAAATACGGCAGCGAGAATGAGAACATTAGTAGAACGTGTCAAGGGCTTCGTAGACCGGATCGCCGTCGAGGCACGCCATGATCGCGGGCGCCGCATTCCGGTGATAGGGCGCGTCGGCATAGCGCTGGTAGGCGTCGGCGTCCGTGAACGAGATGAAGTAGACATAGGTGAGAGGCTCTGCGGCGCGGCGCACCTCGTAGGTCTTGGGCTCGGGCTCGCTGGCGCGGATATTGGCGACCAAAGTCGACACCAGCTTCTCGAATTCCGCCACCTTGTCCTTCTGAACCTTCAGCCTGATCAGCTGCCCGAACATCGCGCTCTCCCTCGTTTCGATGCCGCAACCCTAGGCGGTTCCGTGTTCTTTTGCCACCCTACGCCGGCGACCGCGCCCAGGAAGCGGCCAGGAAAAGTTCGCCCGCGGCGAACAGTACACCGAACAGCAGCTTGTTGTGCCGGGCGAGCCACGCCGGCAGGAAGATGTCGAAATTGTCCGACCGGTCGTCGGTGTAGCGCGCCGCGATCCCGGTCAGCGGGCAGCGCATGCGGTTGGCGGCGAGGATCGCCACCTCGATCCATACCAGCACGCTCAGCCCCGCCGCGAGGCGAAGGTTCCCCGCCAGGGTGGCGGCCGGGATGGCGACGATGGCCCCGGCGAATATCGCCCAGGCGACCGTATGGGCCATGCGGATGCGCCAGAGGGCGCGCGCGTCGCGGTCCGAAATCATCAGGGTTTGCGGAAACGGTCCCGCGCGGTGCCGAGGAACAGGTCGCAGACCCGCCTGGCATACTGCGCGGCCTTGGTGTCGCCCAGTCCGCTCAGGCTGGCGCCGACCCTGTCACGGTTCGCGCTGCCCACGCCCACCATCAGCGGCTCATGGGCCTGGGTGTTATCGTTCATGCTCATCTCCCCTGAGTCGCCGCGACCAGTTTACGCCGATCGCCGGAAAAGGGTTCCTCCGACGACACGGCGGACATAGGGTATGCCCGGAAACCGCATCGGGACCGCCATCATGAACGACGTCGCCATCGACCGCACCGCCATGGGCCGCCTCGCCAAGGCGCTGACCTTCATCCTCAATGCCAGCCACCCGACGGTGGTGGCGCTGCGGACCGCCTCGGAGACCGGCGAGGCCGGCGACATCAAGAAGGCGCGCACCCTGTTCCTGAAGCTGAAGCCTGGCGAGCGCCAGGCCGCCATGAACATGCTGAAGGACTAGAGAGTCCGCTTGCCGTTGGCTCTGCCTAACGCGGCCGCATGATCATGTAGTCCGCCACCGGCGTCGGCTCCGGCCGGTAATAGCGCAGCATGGCGTCGACGGATGGCCTTGGGAACACCGGCAGCTCGTTGGGGCCAAGCATCTTCCTGGCCACCACGATCAGGCGCAGGCGGTGGCTGCGCAGCAGCGATTCGAACTCGGCGGGGCTGGAGACGCCGGCATAGAGCTGCTGCCCGTAGTTGAAGAAGTCCAGCTCGAAGCCCTTGCCGGTCCAGTAGCAGACCGCGAGGCGGAAGCAGGCGACCGGCCCCGGGCTTGCGGCCACCGCCGCGTTGAGCGCCTGCCAGCGCGCCAGATCGTCGGGCATTCTCGCCAGACGGGCAGGCGCGTCCAGCATCATCATCCCGCTCTTCAAGGCGAGCGGCAGGAACAGTACCAGGACAGTGGCCGGCCGTAGCCAGGCGGACAGCGGCCATCGGACGCCATCGGCGTCAACCGCCGCCATGCCCGCTCCGGCGGCGATGGTCAGGGCGATGAACATCTCGAACTGCGCATTATAGGCCACGCCGACGCCGACGCGCTGGAACACGCCCCACGCTCCCGCCACCAGTGCGAAGATCAACACCAGTCGCGCGCGCGGATCGCGCCAGCGTCGCAGCAGCAACAGCGCGCCGACGCCGAGCGGCAGCAGCGCGCGCTGCTCCCAGGGCAGGTAGACCAGGTTGCCGAACTGCAGCAAGCGGTGATGCCCCGCCACGCTGGTGAACACGTCCGATCCGTAGAGCCCGTAGAGCGCCGCCAGCGCGACGCCAGCGCCGGCCGCGCCCGCCGCCAGCCAGATCGTCAGGCGCCGCCGGTCATGCCAGGCGAGCCAGACCGTCGTCGCGACAGGCAGCGCCAGCAGATTGTGCTTGATCAGCCCGGACACCAGCATCAGCAGGCAGGCCACGACGATGTCGCGGGCAGGCAGCTCCGAGACGGGCCGGCGCAGCAGCAGCACCAGCGCGGGCGTGGCCACGGCGTGGGCCAGCCACTGAGGATCGCCCATGGCGAAATAGTCCCGGAACACGCTGACCCCGTACAGCAGAAACAGCGTTCCCGATGCCAGCGCCCATCGCCTGGAGCCGGACATGACCAGCACGGCGCGCCAGACGCAGGCGGTGACGGCCAGGTACGACACCAGCGCTATCAGCCGCAGGGCGATCACATGGTCGCCGATCAGCGGTCCCAGAGCACCGACGATGTAGAACGACAGCGGCGGGTAGTTGTTGGAAATCAAGGCGCCCGGCGGTGGATACAGGTCGCCTCCGGACATCGCGATGTCGGTGAACAGCGCACCTCAGCCCTCGTTGTAGTTGCGCTGGATGTGCAGCGGCAGCAGCACCAGCGGTTCGATGGCCAGCCAGACGATGGCGAGTCCGGCGATGACGAACAGCAGGGTCGGCACGGCTGCCGGGTGGGAGTCCTTGGTGGCGTGCCCCAAGCGCGTCCTCGTTGATTGTTATCGGACTACTATTGGTCTGTCGCGAGCGGTGCACAAGTGCGCCCGGCGCCATGCGAAACAGCTTTCGCGCCGCCTAGACCGGCAGGTAGGCTGTCTTCCGAAACAGGGGAGTTTGCCATGCCGCGTCCGACGTCGATTCCGGCCATCGACCTGATGGTGTCGCTGCCTTTGGGCGAGAGCGAGCCCTGGAGCAACCGGCTCGCCTCGCCGGTCAAGGGCGCGCCGGCCAAGGGCAGCCCGGTCGAGTATCTGTTCGGCGACGGCAGCGGCCGCAAGGACGAGGCCAGGGATCCGGCGCGGGTCGTCGCCGGCATGGACGCGCAAAATGTCGCGATCTCGCAGATCCGGGTCGATCCGGACGATCCCGAGCCGGCGCTGGCGCTCCTCGAGCGCTGGCCGGACCGGTTCATCGGCGAGGTGTGGATCGACTGCAACCGGGGCATGGACGCGGTGCGCGCGATCGAGCGCGCCGTGAAGCTCCACCGCAACGTGAAGTCGGTCACCGTCGCGCCCGGCTTCATCAACCCGCCCGCCGCCATCGACGACAAGAAGTGGTACCCGGTCTATGCCAAGTGCATCGAGCTGGGCCTGCCGGTCAACGTGTTCGTCGGCGTACCCGGCCCGCGCGTGCCCTACAAGTACCAGCATCCCGGCCTGCTCGACGAGATCGCCTGGTTCTTCCCCGAGCTGAAGGTGGTGATGCGGCACGGCGGCGAGCCATGGACCGGGCTGGTGTGCAAGCTGCTGCTGAAATGGCCGAACCTGTTTTATTCCACCTCGGCCTTCGCGCCGAAATACTACCCGCGCGACGTCATCGACTTCTGCAACAAGCGCGCGCCGGACAAGCTGCTGTTCGCCGGCTATTACCCGCTGCTGGGCTGGGACCGGGTGTTCGCCGAGATGGATGACCTGCCGCTGCGCGAGAATCTCTGGGCGCCGTTCCTGCGCGACAATGCGGTGGCGGTTTACGGCCTGGCCGATATGATCGGCGCCCCCGACTGAAGCGAAGAAATCCAAGGGAGAGTGATCATGGCGACGATGCGCGCGTGGGTGTCCGAGGAACCCGGCTACGAGAATCTGAAGCTGGTGGAGCGGGAGATTCCAAAGCCCGGCCCAGGCCAGGTGCTGCTGAAGATGAAGGCGGCCAGCCTCAATTACCGCGACACGGCCGTGGTGAAGGCGGCCTATGCGGCGCCGCGCCTTCCGGCCGTTGTCCCGTGCTCGGACGGCTGCGGCGAGGTGGTCGAGACCGGCGCGGGCGTCAGCCGCGTGAAGGTAGGCGACCGGGTCGCGCCGTTGTTCTTCCAGGACTGGCTCACCGGCCCGCGCAAGGGTGAATACGTCAACACCGCGCTGGGCGCCGGGCTCGACGGCTGCCTGCAGGAGTATATGTGCCTCGAGGAGCGCGGCGTATCGAAGGTGCCGGCGCACCTGACCGACGCCGAGGTGGCGACGCTTCCCTGCGCGGGCCTCACCGCCTGGAACGCGTTGTTCTGCACCGGCACGCTGAAGGCGGGCGATGTGGTCGTGGTCCAGGGCACCGGCGGCGTCTCCATGTTCGCGCTGCAGTTCGCCCGGATGGCGGGCGCGAGGGTGGCGGCCACGTCGTCGTCGGACGAGAAGCTGCAGAAGGCCAGGCAGCTCGGCGCCCAGTTCCTGATCAATTACAAGACCACGCCGAAATGGGGCGCCGAGGTCCAGAAGTTCACCAATGGCGGCGGCGCCGACATCGTCGTCGAGGTGGGCGGAGTCGGCACCATGCTGGAATCGCTGAAGGCGATTCGCATCGGCGGCTTCATTGGCGTCATCGGCGTGCTGACCGGCGGCACGGGCGGCGAGATGCCGACGGCCTACATCATGGGCAAGAGCGCGCATGTCAACGGCATCTCGGTCGGCAGCCGCGACTGGTTCGAGGACATGTGCGAGGCGATCGACGCGGCGAAGCTCCAGCCGGTGATTGGCGCCAGCTTTGGCTTCGACAAGGCCAGGGACGCCTTCGCGGCCATGACCTCGCAGACCGTGGTCGGCAAGATCGTCATCGATATCAACAGGTAACGGCCAGCGGAGCACCGCCATGGGCTTCTACGACTCACGCATCCTGCCGAAGCTGCTGAACTGCTGCATGTCCATGGGCGTGATCGCCGAGGAGCGTGCCCGGCTGGTGCCGCGCGCCCATGGCAAGGTGCTGGAGATCGGCATCGGCTCGGGCCTGAACCTGCCGTTCTACGGCCCGGCGGTGGAAAGCGTCACCGGCGTGGATCCGGGCATCGAGCTGGGCGAGATGGCGAAGAAGCAGGCCGCCGCGGTTCGCTTCCCTGTCGACTTCCGCCAGGTGTCGGGCGAAAGTCTGCCGCTCGCGGACGCCAGCTTCGACTGCGCGGTCATCACCTGGACGCTGTGCACCATCCCGGATCCGTCCGCCGCGCTGCGCGAGGTGCGGCGCGTGCTCAAGCCTGGCGCCGAGCTGTTCTTCGTCGAGCACGGCAAGGCACCCGATCCGGGCGTGGTGAAGTGGCAGGACCGGCTGAACAAGGTCTGGCCCAGCATCGCCGGCGGCTGCAACCTGAACCGCAAGATGGATGCCATCATCGCCGGCGCGGGCTTCCGCATCGAGGAACTGGAGACCAGCTACCGTCCCGGCCTGAAGCCCATGACCTATTTCTACATGGGCGTGGCGCGGCCGGCCTGACGGGTCTTCGGGCGGGTCAGTCCGGCGAAGACGAGGCCGCCCGCCGCGCCGGCGAGAAACTGGCAGCCCATCCCGGCCCAGCCCCTGGACCCGGCGATCCAGTGGTGCCCCTCGTAGAGCAGGTCGCCGGTCAGCAGCACGACGATGCCCGCGCCGCCGGCTATAGCGAAAGCCATGGCGCGGGGAACCGGCGTGCGGGGCCGCAGCCATCCCGCGACGGCGAAGGCGATCAGGAAAGTCGGGCCGAGCGCGATGCCATAGGTGGAGATCATGCCGGCGATGTCGCCGAGGATGAAGCGCAGGCTGGCGGTAACGCCGATCGGGGCGCCCAATCCGCGAAGGCCGGCCAGCACGAACTGGCTCTGCAGCACGATCGCCAGCACGCTGGCGGCCAGCACCGCCATGGCGATTGCCGCGATTGTCCTCGTCATGCGTGCAGCGATGGACATCGCCCCCTCGAAATTCGCGCTTCCGGCCGTATGATACCCGCCGCGCGCACGAATGGGAGGGGCCGTTGCAAAGATTGTCGGTTTTCGACTGGTGCTGGCTGTTTGCGCCCTGGCGGCGCCATTCGCGGCGTTGGCCCGGCCGGAGGCCGAGCCCGGCTACACGGTCGATACCATCGCCGACGGGTTCAAGCATCCGTGGAGCCTCGCCTTCCTGCCGGATGGCGGGATGCTCGTGACCGAGCGGCCGGGACGTATCAGCGTGATCCGGGCGCCCGCTGCCGGATCGCCTGCGTCACGAACACCGGTTTCCGGGGTTCCGCCGGTCTACGAGAACAACCAGGCGGGACTTTTCGAGGTGGTGCTGCATCCGCGTTTCGCGGACAACCGCCTGGTCTACCTCTCCTATGTCCAGGGCCACGGACTCTCCAACACGCTGCGCGTGGCGCGGGCGCGGCTCGATGGCTTTGCCCTGCGCGATCTGGCGGTCATCTATGAGGTGGCGCCCAAGCGCATGGCCCGGACACAGTATGGCGGGCGGATGCTGTTCCTGCCGGACGGAACGCTGCTGATCACGCTGGGCGACGCCTTCGACAGCCGGGAAGCGGCCCAGCGGCTCGACAATCCGCTGGGCAAGATCATCCGCGTGCGCGACGACGGCTCGGTGCCGCCCGACAACCCGTTCGCCGGTGTGCGAGGTGCCCGGCCGGAAATCTGGAGCTATGGCCATCGCCATCCCCAGGGCATCTGCCGCGATCCTGAAACCGGCCGGGTCTATGCGACGGAAAACGGCGCCGCGGGCGGCGACGAACTCAATCTCATCAACAAGGGCGTCAATTACGGCTGGCCGCTCGCTACCTTCGGCAGGGACTATTCGGGTGGGCGAATCAGCCCGTTCTCGCACTATCCCGGCACCGTGGACGCCATCGCGGTCTGGACGCCGTCGATCGCACCGTCGGGGGTCACCGTCTATCGGGGCGCGGCGTTTCCCGATTGGAACGGCGACATCTTCGTCGCCGCGCTGAAGGGCAGGCAGATCCGCCGCGTCGATATGGAAGGCGGCCGGATCATGGGTCAGCAGGCAATGCTGGGCGACCTTGATGCCCGCATGCGTGACGTGCGCACCGGTCCCGACGGACTTCTCTACGTGCTCGACGACAGCAACGGCAGGATTCTCAGGATCAGGCCGGCGCGCGGCTGGACTGGCGGGTGAGCAGCGCGAATACCAGGCCTCCCAGCGCGCCGACCGCGCACTGGGCCGCGAAGCCCGCCGGCGTCCGCGCTCCGGCCACCATGATGATGCCCAGCGCCGTGCTCATGATCGTCAGCATCAGCGCCACGGCCGCGCCGCCGCCGATGGCGAAGCTGACCGTACGGGCGAGCTTCACCTTCGGCCACAGCCAGCCGGTGAGCAGGAAGCCGAGCAACAGCGCGACGCCGATGAACATGGCGTAGAGCGGCGCCATGCCGGCGACGTCGTGGAGCGTCATGTCGAGCGCCATGCCACCACCGATTTCCGCGCCCAGGCCGCGCAGACCGGCCATCACGAACTGGCTGTGGATCGCCACGGACACCGCCGAGGTAACCGCCACGACGGCCACGAAGGCCAGGAGCAGCCTGACTATTCTCACATCTCTCTCCCCGGTTCCCTTTTGCGTACCATGCGGTAATGTGGGCCGATCTTTGGCGGTTGAGGGAAAGATGTCCATGACAATCGGAAAGCGGCGTTCGCTGGTGGCCGCCATTGCCTGCTGCCTGCTGCTCTGGGGTGCCGCCCCGGCCTGCGCCGCGAAAGATTACGTGGTCGAACCGCTGCTGAGCGGGCTCGACCGGCCGTGGAGCCTGTCGTTCCTGCCAGACGGCGCCATGCTGCTGACTGGGCACAAGGGCTCGCTGTGGATCGTCAGGGACGGCAAGCTTTCGGCGCCGGTTTCCGGCGTTCCCGTCGTGGAGTTTGCCGGCCAGGGTGGCCTGTTCGAGGCGCTGCCGCATCCCGGATTCGCCGAGAATCGTCTGGTCTACCTGTCCTATGCCCACAAGGGCGAAGGCGGCAACGCCCTGCGCGTGGCGCGGGCGCGGCTTGACGGCGGCGCGCTGAAGGACCTGAAGGTGATCTTCGAGAGCAAGCCGGCCCGCGCCACGGCGGTCCACTATGGCGGGCGCATGGCCTGGCTGCCCGACGGCACCCTGCTGGTCACCGGCGGCGACGGCTTCAACTACCGCGAAAAGGCGCAGGACCTGGCCAGCGACTTCGGCAAGATCGTTCGCCTCAACGACGACGGCACCATTCCGGCCGACAACCCGTTCGCTGGCCGCAAGGATGCCAGGCCCGAAATCTGGAGCTATGGCCACCGCAACGCCCAGGGCATCGTGTTCGATCCGGCCAGCGGCGTGGTCTATGCCCACGAGCACGGCCCACGCGGCGGTGACGAACTGAACGTCATCGAGAAGGGCCGCAACTATGGCTGGCCGCTGGCGACGAAGGGCTTGGACTATTCCGGCGCCTACATCACTCCCTTCAAGGAATACAAGGGCACCGAGAACGCCATCACCGGCTGGACGCCGTCGATCGCGCCCTGCGGCTTGGCGATCTACCGCGGTACGGCGTTCCCGCAATGGGACGGCGACCTGTTTGTTGGCGCCCTTGCCGAGCGCAGTCTCCACCGGGTCGACATGCAGGACGGCAAGGTCGTCGGCGAGGAGACCATGCTGAAGGACATGAAAGAGCGCATCCGCGACGTTCGGACCGGCCCCGACGGGCTGCTCTATGTCCTGACCGACGGCGAAGGCGCCAGGCTGCTGCGGATCAAGCCGGCGTCCTGAAGCGCCTGATAGACTGGGAGAACGAAGTATGGGCCGCACGCTTTCCGGCAAGGTGGCGCTGGTGACCGGCGGCGCGCGCGGCATCGGCGCCGCGACAGCGCTGGCGCTCGCCGACGCGGGCGCCGACGTGATCGTCAGCTACAGCGCCTCGGCGGACAAGGCCGAGGCCGTCGCCCGCGAAGCGGAACAGCGCGGCGTGCGCGCGCTGGCGTTCCGCGCGGATTCCGGCATCGTGGCTGAAGTCGAAGGCCTGATCGCCGCGGTCGTCGCGCGCTTCGGCCGGCTCGACATCCTGGTCAACAACGCGGCCGGATTCGGCGGCGGCCCGATCGATGCGCCCGATGCCGACATCGCCGCACTCGACAGGCTCTACGCCATCAACGTGACGGGAGTCATCGCCGGGATTCGCGCCGCCTCGCGGGCGATGGGCGAGGGTGGACGGATCATCACCGTGGGGTCGGGCGCGGCCACACGCGCAGGTTTTCCGGGCGTTGCCGACTATGCCGCCTCGAAGGCCGCAATCGTCGGTTACAGCAAGGGCGCTGCCCGCGACCTGGGACCGCGCGGCATCACGGTCAACGTGGTGCAGCCGGGCGCGGTAGAGACCGACATGAATCCGGCGGTGGGCGACTTCGCCGATGTGCAACGCGCCGCCAACGCCCTCGGACGCTACGGCCGACCGGAGGAGGTCGCCGCCGCCATCGTGTTCCTTGCCAGCCCGGCCGCGTCGTTCGTGACCGGCTCTGTGTTGTCGGTCGACGGTGGTTATACGGCCTAGGCTTCCAGCGTCACGTCGAGCGTGATGTCGGCCTGACACCTGGCCGATCCATCCGTGCGCATGCCGAACTCGGTCAACTGTTGAACGCATGCAGTGTGAGCGGATTATGTGGCGCGCGTGCGAACGCGGACCAGTGACGCGGTGGATTTTTCCGGGTTACTCGGCGGCGACCGACCGGGCGTTATCGTCGAGCGGCCTGCCCTGACGGGCCAGCAACGCGCGCAGGTCGCGGATCGGCGGGAACACCTCGTTGTTCCAGTCGGTGCCCTGGGCGTCGTGGGCGGCCTGCTCGAGCTGCACGATGTCCTTGTCCTCGGTGAAGATCCGCTCGGTGAACCAGGTCACGAACGGCCACACCACATGGATCAGGCCGGGCACCGGCGGCTTCTTCACCGACAGGTAGCCGAAGGTGCGGTTGGTGCGCTGCTCCTTGTCGAGCGGCGTGTAGGCCAGCCAGACGTCGAGCACCGGCGCCAGATCGCCGCCCACCTCCTTGCCCACCCACACCTTCAGGTGCTGGTAGGGATATTCGGTGCGAATGGTCATCAGGTCGCTGAAGTTCTTCTGCTTGCCGCCGCGGCTGCGCACCAGGTCGACGATCACCGTCTCGCCCATGCTGGCGCGGCCTTCGGTGCGGTTGAACGTGTAGTCCACCTCGCACCAGGTGTCGCCGCTGCGCTTGCCGAGGCACTTGGCCTTGATGGTGCCCATGTTCTTCCGGTGGAGGAACTGGTGGTTCATGTCGAACAGGTTCTCGTGCATGAACGTATAGTGGCAGTCGACCTCGCGGTTGAGCTTGCGGGTCTTGTAGTCCCGGTTCATGGCGGAGCCGAGAAAGGCGGGCGCGGCCGCGTCGGCCAGCGCCGGATCGCCCGGGAACACGAAGATCAGGCCATCGATCTCGCGGGCCGGATAGGAGCGCACACCGTTGGGCAGCTTCTCCATGCCGAAATAGGGCACGTCGACGCACTTGCCCGAACAGTCGTAGGCCCAGCCGTGATAGCCGCATTTCAGTACGTCGCCATCGACCACGCCGACGCTCAGCGGCACCTGCCGATGGGCGCAACGGTCTTCCAGTGCGAACACGCTGCCTGACGCGCCGCGATAGAGCACCACGGGCTCGCCCATCAGGCGGCGGCCCAGCGTCTTGCCCGGCTTCAGCTCGTCGGACCACGCCAGCGGATACCAGTGATCCGGATGGGAATCGACCTTGCGAAGATCGACAGTGTCATGGGAGGCAAGGGAATGACGATCCTGGGCCAAGCCGATCTTCTCCGAAAGGGGCGGTCCAAGGACCAATCAGGCCAACCCTAGCGCGGGAGCCCGCCTATTGATAGAGGTTCGCTTGGACCGGCCGGCTTTGCGGCGGATTACATGGGCTCCGGGGACATTGCGGGGTAGGGTTCGCATGCGCTGCCTTGCCATCCCATCCTCCCGTACGATGTGACTCGTTGGCAGGCAGCGTCATGCCATGCCGGGGTGAACCCGGCATGAACACAACCCATTGAAGATGCTCGGTAACATTCTGTCAGGCCTAACCCAGGTCGAACTTTTGGCCCAGTGTTTCCTCGGACACCGCCCACAACCGCGCGGCGTTCGCGGGATCGGTGGCGTAGCCGAAATAGCCCGACGCCGCCGCCGGATCGGTCTTCAGGTCGCCCACATGGCAATCCTCGAGATAGAGCCCGCCACGGCCCTCCAGTTCGGGCGAAGTCGCGGCCCAGACGCTGGTCGCGGCGCCCGCCGGGATGGTCTTGAACTTGATGCCGCCGCTGCCCGCGCCCACCCGCGCCAGCAATGCGTCGATGTCCGCCTGGGTCAGGTGCCGGCCAAGCTCGGTCTGGATGCCGCCCGGATGCACCGCGTTGGCGGTGATGCCGTAAGGCGCCAGCCGCCTCGTCAGCTCCACCGAGAACAGTACGTTGGCGGTTTTCGACTGGCCGTAGGACGACCACTTCTCGTAGTCCCGGCTGTTGAAGTGGATATCGTCGAAATGCACGTCGGAGAACCGGTGGCCGGCCGAGCTGAGATTGACGATGCGGCCCGGCGCGCCGGCCTTCAGCGCGGGGGCCAGCAGATTGGTCAGCAGGAAATGACCGAGATGGTTGGTGGCGAACTGCATCTCCCAGCCTTCCGCCGTGCGCGTGAGCGGGCAGGCCATGACGCCGGCATTGTTGATCAGCAGGTTGAGCGGGCCATGTTCCGCCAGCCACTTCTTCGCGAATGCCCGCACGCTGTCGGGCACCGACAGCTCCACCTGGGCTACGTCGATGTTCTGGTTGCCGGTCGAGGCGCGGATCTCCGCGGCGGCGGCCTCGCCCTTGGCCGGATCGCGCGCGGCGATGGTGACCGCCGCGCCCTTCGAGGCCAGCGCCCGCGCCGTCTCCTTGCCCAGGCCGGTCGAGCCGCCGGTCACCAGCGCCTGCTTGCCCTTGAGGTCGATGCCCGCGAGCACCTCGTCCGTCGTCGTGTCCGCGCCGAATGCCATTGAGATTCTCCCTGTTCCAGAAACCGCCCGTTCCCGCGAGCGATGCGCATCCTAGCGCAACGGCCGCGCGCTTTCACCGGCCATGCACGCCTTGTTTCGTCCTCGGTTCCGGGCGCAGACTGGAGTCTGGCTGCATGAGGGGTCGCCATGCGCAACAGGGGTGCGAGCCGTCCGACGCTGAATGCCGGCGTCTGCGTCGCCGGCATTGCGCTGTCGGCGCTGTCCATCCTCTGGCAGCCATCGCCTGGCTGATGCGCAAGGGCCAGCTGGGAAGGCCCGGTTAGCCCGCGAGCCGGGTCAGTGCCGCCGTTCCGTCCGCCGTCTTCGGGCTCGGTAGGATTTCCACACCGAGCGCGCCGAATCGATGGCGCCCGGGTACGCGTCGCGCATCAGCAGGTAGCCGCGCAGCTCTTCCCAGGTCGACACGTCGGGCAGATCCGGTGTGCGCTGCGCGTGCTCGATGAAGTCGCCCTGCGGGTTCGGACCGCGCCGCCGGTTGTTGACATACGTCTTGAATGACATGGTCGCCTCCTTTCGGGGGCGGACCATAGCGCCGCCGGGTTACGGCACCGTCTCAGGTTCGTGGTGATACGGTGGCGCTGATGGGCGGCCGTGCATCTCGCCGTGGCAGGCGTTACGTTACTCGGGAGCAGCATGCCGGTGAGGCCAGATTGACCATCAAAATCGACAAACCCACCCTCTGGTCCCGGGCCGGGTCGATGGCGCGCAAGGCGCCGCCCGAGCGGAACCGCTACGTGGATTTCCTGCGCGCCTTCTCCATCCTCGCGGTGGTCGTCGGCCACTGGCTGGTGGCCGCGCCCTATATGGACGAGGGCGCCGTCACCGGCGGGCATCTGCTGGGCATCGTGCCATGGACGCAGTGGCTGACCTGGGGCTTCCAGGTCATGCCGATCTTTTTCCTGGTCGGCGGCTTCGCCAACCACGCGTCCTGGTCGGCCAACCGGCGCGACGGCGGCACCTATGCGGAATGGTTCACCGGGCGGCTCCAGCGGCTGGTCAATCCGGTCCTGCCGCTGTTCCTGATCTGGACGCTGTTCGCGCTGTTCGGCACCGCCATGGGCGTCGACCGCGAGATCGTCCGGCTGGCGGCGCAGCTGGCGCTGATCCCGGTGTGGTTTCTGGCGGTCTATCTGATGGTCGCCGCCGCGGTGCCGCTCACCCACGCCGCGTGGCAGCGCTTCGGCCTCGGCTCGTTCTGGGGACTGGTGGCCGGCGCGGTCGCCATCGACGTGGCGACCCTGGCATTCCATGTGCCCTATGTGAATTTCCTCAATTTCGGCTTTGTCTGGCTGGCCGTCCACCAGCTCGGTTACGCCTGGAGCGAGGGCAGGTTCGCGCGGCCCGCCGCCGCGCTGCTCTGGGGCATGGGCGGCCTCGCCGCGCTGGGGCTGCTGGTCGGCTTCGGCCCCTATCCGGTCGCCATGATCGGCGTGCCGGGCGAGCCGCTCAGCAACTCCATGCCGCCGACCCTCGCGCTGCTGGCGCTCGGCATCGCCCAGACCGGCCTGGCCCTCGCGCTCCAGCCCGCGGCGCGCCGCATGCTGGACAACATGCGGCTGTGGACCGGCGTGGTTCTGGTCAACGGCATGATCATGACCGTCTATCTCTGGCACCTCACCGCCTTCGTCGCCGTCATGGTCGCGGCCTGGCTGCTGAGCGGCGCGGGGTTGCACGTGATGCCGGGAAGCGGCGCATGGTGGTTGGCGCGCCCCGTCTGGTTCGTCCTCTACATCGTGGCGCTGCTGCCGCTGATCGCGATCTTCGCCCGTTTCGAGCGGCCCGGCAGCATCGCCGGTCTGCCCGATGCGCCGCCCATACCCTACTGGCGGCTGGTGGCCGGCCTGCTGCTGATCTCCGCCGGCCTCGCCGCCAGCGCCGTGTTCAGTATCGCCAGCCCGGAGGGCGTCACCGGCGTGCGGCTGTGGATCGTGGCCATGCCGTTCCTCGGCGCCGCGCTGGTGCGGTTCGGGCCGGTCTACAAGCTGCGGAAGCGGATGCGATGAGCGGTCTTCCCCGCATGAGACACTGGATGCGGACATTCGGGAATGGTGTGCTGTGCGCGGCGGCGCTGTCGTGCCTATGGGCGCAGCCTGCCCAGTCGCGGGAGGCCGCGCCGGCGGCGTGCCCGGCGCCGATCCGGATGAGCGCGCAGGCCGCCGCCCCGGTCACGCTGCGCTTTGTCGGCGACATCGTGCTGGCCAACGCCCATGTGATGAAGACCATCCCGAGTGAATGGGACTCGCTGTACTTCGCCGCGGTCGCCGGCTACCTGCGCGGCGCCGATGCCAGCATCGGCAACCTGGAAGGCACGCTGACCGACCATGCGGTCGCCACCAAGGCAGCGGGGTCCTACGCTTTCCGTTCGCCGCCGCGCTACGCCGCGCTGCTGCGCGGTGCGGGGTTCAGGGTGCTGAACCTGGCCAACAACCACAGCAACGATTTCGGACCCGCCGGCTATGCCGACACGCTGCAGGCGCTGCGGGAGGCCGGTGTGCTGGCCGCCGGTGTGAAGGGGCAGGCCGCCATGCTAGACGTCAAGGGCCTGAAGGTGGCCGTGCTGGGCTTCGGCTTCGATCCCGGCCAGGACACGGTCCAGGACCTGGACAACGCGCGCCGTCTCGTCAGCAGCGCCCGCGAGCGAGCGCAGGTGGTGGTGGTGAGCTTTCACTCGGGGGCCAAGGGCGCTGACGCCCTGCTTCATCCCGACGCCGATGAGCGGCTCCGGGGCGAAAACCGCGGCAACGCGGTGGCCTTCGCCCGCGCCGCCATCGACAGCGGTGCCGACATGGTGGTGGGCCACGGGCCGCACGTGCTGCGGTCCATCGAGTGCTACAGGGGCAGGCCGATCTTCTATTCGCTGGGCAACTTCGTCGGCGTCGGCGGGCTGTCGACCGGCGGTCTGGCCGCCGTCACGGCCATCGCGGGCGTACAACTCGGCGAACAGGGGCAGCTGCAGGGCATCGAGTTCCTTCCGGTGGCATTCGACCGGAACAGGATTCCTCGCCCCGACGACAGGGAGTTTGGCGCACACCTCGTGAATTGGGCGGGCGCCCATCCACGCTATCCGGGGCAGTTCCTGCAGGTGCCGGCCGATCCGGCGACGCGTCCTGCGTTCGAGACGTGGCTTGCGCCGTTTCGGCCTGCTTCATCGGAGGTGAGCCCATGAGCCACGCTCTGAAGCGGTTGTCTCAGGACGACGGTGGATTGGATGGATTGGCGCACCCGACAGGATTCGAACCTGTGACCTCTGCCTTCGGAGGGCAGCACTCTATCCAGCTGAGCTACGGGTGCCTCGATCGCGGCGGAGAATAGGGAAAGCTGTCTGCCGTGTAAACATCGGCTTTGGTCAGCAACTCGCCTAACTCTTCCCGATCAGCGTGCCCGCGCCGCCCGAGGTGAACAGCTCAAGCAGCACCGCGTGCGACACCCGTCCGTCGAGGATGACGGCGGCGTCGACGCCGCCCTTCACCGCGTTCATGCAGGTTTCGACCTTGGGGATCATGCCGCCCGAGACCGTGCCGTCCTCGATCAGCGACTCCACGTCCTCGGGCGACAGGTTGGTCATCAGCTCGCCGGACTTGCCCAGCACGCCCTTCACGTCGGTCAGCATCAGCAGGCGGCGCGCGCCCACGGCGGCGGCGACGGCGCCGGCGAAAGTGTCGGCGTTGATGTTGTAGGTCTCGCCCTCGTCGCCATAGCCGATCGGCGCGATCACTGGGATCAGGTCCGAGCGCGCCAGCACGTCGAGCACGTGCGGATTGACCGACTCCGGCTCGCCGACATAGCCCATGTCGAGCTCCCGCTCGATGTTGCTGTCCGGGTCGCGCGCCTTCATCTTCACCTTGCGGCCGCGCACCATGTCGCAGTCGCGGCCCGACAGGCCCACGGCGCGGCCGCCGGCCCGGTTGATCGCCGCGACGATCTCCTTGTTGATGCGGCCGGAGAGGACCATCTCGACCACTTCCATGGTGGCCTCGTCGGTGACCCGCAGGCCGTTGACGAACTCGCTCTGGATGCGCAGGCGGTCCATCATCTGCTTGATCTGCGGGCCGCCGCCGTGCACCACCACGGGATTGATTCCGACCTGCTTCATCAGCACGATGTCGCGGGCGAACTCGTCGGCCAGGGTCCGGTCGCCCATGGCGTGGCCGCCATATTTGATCACGATGGTCGCCCCGGCGTATTTGCGCATGAACGGCAGCGCTTCCGACAGGGTGGTGGCGGTCAGCAGTTCGCTGTATCCGGCGGGCATCTCGGCCATGGGTTCTTTCTCCCGATTCCGGCGCGGTTTATAGCGGATGGATGTGACGGGTGCCAGTCTGCCGGCTAGTGATGCGGGCCCGAGCTATTCAGCCAGCCCGGCCAGCACCGCGCGGAGCTCGGGGATGCCCTCGCCGGTTTCGCTGCTGGTCACCACCAGTTCGGGGAACGCGGCCACGTGCCTGCGGGTCTCGGTCTCGGTGCGGGCGACCAGCGCGTCGCGGCCGCCGGGCTTCACCTTGTCGATCTTGGTCAGCACCACCTGGTAGGACACCGCCGCCTCGTCGAGCATGGACATGATCTCGCGGTCCGGGCCCATGATGCCATGGCGGGCGTCGATCAGCAGCATGGCGCGGCGCAGGGTCGGCCGGCCGCGCAGGTAGGATTTCAGCAGCCGGATCCAGGCGTCGACCTGCGGCTTGGGCACCTTGGCATAGCCGTATCCGGGCAGGTCGACCAGGTAGAGCGAGCCCAGCTTCGGCGTGCCGATGGAGAAGTAGTTGAGCTGCTGGGTGCGGCCCGGCGTGTTGGATGTGCGGGCCAGGTCCTTGCGGCCGGTCAGGGCGTTCAGCAGGCTGGACTTGCCCACGTTCGAACGGCCGGCGAAGGCGATCTCGATGGGGCTGGGATCGGGAAGCTGCGCCAGCCCGGCCACGCCCAGCATGAACCGACACTCGCTGGCGAAGAAAAGGCGGCCGCGCTCAAGGGCGTCGTCGTCCCCACCTGCCAGATCGCTGTCGGGTTCCTCGCTCACGTGCTCTCGTCGAACGCGCCGTGCCGCTTCATGATCAGCCATTGCTGGGCGATGGTCAGCAGGTTGTTCCACGTCCAGTAGATCACCAGGCCCACCGGGAAACTGGCGAACAGGAAGATGAAGATCAGCGGCAGGAACTGGAACACCTTGGCCTGGATCGGGTCCGGCGGCGGCGGATTCAGCATCTGCTGAACATACATGGTCACGCCCATGATCGCGGTCCACAGGCCAATGGCGAGGAACGCCGGCGGCTGCCACGGGATCAGGCCGAACAGGTTGGTGATCAGCAGCGGATCGTGGCCCGACAGGTCGTGCACCCAGCCGTAGAACGGCGCGTGGCGCATCTCGATTGACACCATCAGCACCTGGTAGAGGGCGATGAACACGGGAATCTGCACCAGGATCGGCAGGCAGCCGGCGACCGGGTTGACCTTCTCGGTCTGGTACAGCTTCATCACCTCTTCGCGCTGCTTTACGGGGTCCTCCTTGAAGCGCTCGCGGATGGCGGCCATCTTGGGCGCCAGCTTTCGCATCTTGCCCATGGCGATGTAGGACTTGTTGGCGAGCTGGAAGAACGCCAGCTTGATGATCACGGTGATCGCCAGGATCGCGAGGCCGAAATTGCCGACCCAGCCCTTCAGGATCTCGAGCAGCCAGAACACCGGCCGGGCGAGGAAATAGAACCAGCCCCAGTCGATGGCCCGGTCGAACATGACGATGCCGAATTCCTTTTCGTAGGCATCGATCAGCTTGGTTTCCTTGGCGCCGGCGAACAGGTGGCCCGTGGTCGAGGTCGCGCCGCCAGCCGGAACCACGGCCTGGGAACCGGTATACACCGAACGGAAGACGTCGCGGCCGCCGGCGTTGCGATATTCGAACCAGCCATTGAACGGCCGCTTCTGGTCGGGAACGAACGCGACCAGCCAGTATTTGTCGGTGATGCCCAGCCAGCCGCCGGTGCTCGCGGTCATGAGCGCCTGCCGGTCCGGCTTGATGGAGCCGTCCAGGGTATCATCCTTGTGGTTCTCGTAGCCTTCGTGCTCGAGCTTCTCGCTGAACACGCCCACGAAACCTTCGTGAACGATCGCCGACTTTACGGTCTCCGGGATGCCGACCCGGTTGACCGCGCCGTAGGGCTGCAGCGACACCGGCGCCCCCGTGCCGTTCTCGACCTTGTCGGAAACGGAAATCATGTAGTTGTCGTCGACGGTGTAGGTGCGGCTGAACACCAGGCCCTGGCCGTTGTCCCAGGTCAGCGTCACCGGCTTGCCGGGCGACAGAACCTCGCCGTCGGCCTGCCAGACGGTGGTCGCGCCGGGCACCGGCACGCTGCCGCCCTTCACGTTCTGCCAGCCGAAATCGGCATAATAGGGCGCCGCCGTGCTTGACGGCGACAGCAGCACCACGTCGGGCGAACCCTTATCGAGCGTCTGGCGGTAACCGACCAGGGTCAGGTCGTCCAGCCGCCCGCCTTCCAGCCGAAGCGAGCCGTTCAGGCGCGGCGACTTGATGGCCACGCGTCCACCCCGGCTCAGCACCGCAGCCCGGTCCTCGGGGGCGGCCGGCGGCGCGGCGCCCATGTCGGGGCTTTCGACGGCGGGCGCGGTTTTCGAGTCGGCGCCGGTGGTCACGCTCTGCTCGGTACGCGTATCCGGCCGAGGCGCGACGCGCGGCGCGATCAGCAGTTCATAACCGATCATCATCGCCAGGACGATGACGACGGCCAGCACGAGGTTCCTGGTGTCTTCGGACTGCATCAGCTCGGCTGGCTCCCGGTTGGCGGGTTATGGTGGGGACAATCGACCCCCGCGTGCGAATGGGCATGACGGGCGGCGGGAACGGGGTCGTAGCCGTGACCGCCCCAGGGATGGCAGCGGCCCAGGCGGCGGAGCGTGAGCCAGGAACCGCGCAGCGGTCCGTGCAGCTTCAGCGCCTCGAGCGCGTATTCCGAGCAGGTCGGCGCATAGCGGCAGCTCGGCGGCAGCAGGGGCGAGATGAAGTAACGGTAGAACTTCACCGGCAGGGCCAACAGGGAGCTTAAGGCCGTTCTCATCGTGCGGTCTCGTCGATCCGGATGCGGCTCAGGGCGGTTTCGAGGTCGTGGACCAACTGGGCCCACGGACGGGAGAGCGTTGTATGCCTGCCAATCAGCACATAATCAATAGCCGGGCGCGCCCCGGCGGGCATGACCAGCCTTGCGGCCTCGCGCAGGCGGCGGCGAGCGCGGTTGCGTTCCACCGAGCCGCCAACCTTGCGGCTGACGGTAAAGCCGACGCGCGCGGCGGGAGAGGCGGTTTCGTCCTTGGCGGTTGGCCGCGGAGCGGCCTGCAGGATCAGTCCGGGCGTGGCCCATTTGGCGCCGCGCGCCACGCGCAGGAAATCGCCCCGCCGCTTCAAGCGGTCGAGCGGGACGATATCCGTATCGGTGTCAGCCATTGGGAAGGGCCGGCGAGGCCGCCGGCCTGAAATATCGCCGGAACGGCCGATCAGGCGCTGAGGCGCTTGCGTCCCCGGGCGCGGCGCGCCTTCAGGACCAGGCGGCCGCCAACGGTGGCCATGCGGGCGCGGAAGCCATGCCGCCGGGCGCGGACCAGCTTCGAGGGTTGGTAAGTGCGTTTCATGTCAACTCCGTGTTCGTCCGCTGCCGGATTCGAAGGTCGCTCTACAAGGGGCCGCTGTAT
This sequence comes from Rhizobium sp. Q54, assembly GCA_945907245.1. Classification (GTDB taxonomy): domain Bacteria; phylum Pseudomonadota; class Alphaproteobacteria; order SMXS01; family SMXS01; genus RI-34. Next base: position 7,169 of record CAMDTB010000026.1, on the reverse strand, counting down.
AAGGGTTGCTCCCGGTCAAGTCAATTGCCCCGCGCCCGCCGGATCATGGCGCCGAAACTTGCCCCAGCCGGCGCCACGGGGCGCGGCCGGGCCGTACATGCCGGCATGTGTCACGGTTTGGCAACGAAATGTCGATACGGCGCTGTAATTGATCCGAACGCACGGAATTCTGTTATCATATGAGGGATTTAACGGGTGCGACCCGGGAGGACGGATGCTCGGTAGCCTGTCGGCACGGCTGTTGGTGCTGACCATTGTGTTCGTGGCACTGGTGGACGTGGTGATCGTCGTGTCATCCGTAGCAGCCTTTCGCCGCGACTGGCTGACCGAGCGCCTGGGGGGCGCGCAGATCGCCAGCCTGGTGGCCGCGACTCCTGACAGTGGCCGTGTCGATCCGGCCGTGGGCGACGAGGCGCTGGCCGCAGCCATGGTCGAGAGCGTCAGCTTCCGGCGCGTCGACGGGCGGCTGCTCGAACTTGGAATCCGGCACGAAGGCCCGCTCGGCGCCCAATACGACCTGGGCTCATCGTCCCGGGCGGAACTGGTCCGCGACAGCCTCGACATCCTGTTCAATGGCAGCAAGGGCATGGTCCGCGTCACCGGCGCGGCGAGGAATGGTCCCGGCCATGTCTCCGTCGTGGTCGACGAGGCGCCGCTGCGGGCCGCGCTCGTCGGCCATGCCCAGCACCTGCTGCTGGTCTCGCTGCTGCTGTCGCTTTGCGTCGCGGCGTTGGTGTACTTCACCCTGCTGCGGGTGCTCATCCGGCCGCTGCAGGGACTGGCCTCGCATGTGGCGGAGTTCAGCGCGGCGCCCGAAGACGTGCTGCGCGTGATCCCGCAATCGACCCGCCGCGACGAGATCGGCACGCTCCAGCGGAGCCTGCGCGCCATGGAGGAGCAGATTCGTCACGCGCTGGCGCAAAAGCATGGCCTGGCCACCCTGGGCGAGGCCGTGGCCAAGGTGAACCACGATCTGCGCAACATCCTGTCGACCGCGCGGCTGGTATCCAACCGTCTGACCCAGAACAACGACCCGGCGGTCCGCACCATTTCGGTGACCCTGATGCGGTCCATCGACCGGGCCATCGAGATCTGCACGGACACGCTGAAGTTCGGCCGGCCGCAGGAGTTGCGCCCGCGGTTGGTCCGTTTCGCCCTGCGGCCGCTGGTGGACGAGGTGGGCCGGTCGGTTGGTCTCATGGAGGAGTCGAATCCCATGTTCCTCAACCATGTCAGCCCGCACATGGAGATCGAGGGCGACCCGGAGCACCTGTTCCGGGCGCTGCAGAACCTGATGCGTAATTCGGTGGAGGCGATCGGCGACGGCTTCGGCGAGATCGCCGTCCGCTGCGACGACACGGGCGCCCAGTCGGTCATCGAGATCGCCGATACCGGGCCGGGCATGCCCGACCACGCCCGCGAGAACCTGTTCAAGCCGTTCAAGGCCACCACCCATGCCCATGGCGCCGGGCTTGGCCTGGTCAACGTCCAGGAGATCGCCCACGCCCATGGCGGCGAGATCAGGCTGGTCAAGTCCGACGCGGGCGGCACCATCTTCCGGCTGCACCTGCCGCTGGGCCGGGAGGTGCAACTGCGCTCGGCCGTCGGCTGAGGCGGAATGCCGGGCGCCGCACTTATGTTGCAATGCAGCATAGGTTTGACTAGAGTCGCCGGCGTAACACCGTCGACAAGGAACATCCATGGCCGCCAAAACCATCGCCGTTGCCCAGCAGAAGGGTGGCGCCGGCAAGACCACGCTGGCCGCCCATCTGGGCGTGGCGCTCGCCGGCATGGGCAAGAAGGTGGCCTTGTTCGATGTCGATCCGCAGAAAAGTCTCACCGCCTGGTTCGAGATGCGCGAGCAGCTGCACGGCAGGCAGGAGTCGCTGGCGTTCTCCAGCTTCGAGGGCTGGAAGTCGGCCAGCGAGATTTCCCGCGCCAGGGGATCGGCGGACATCATCCTGATCGACAGCCCGCCCCATGCCGAAACCGCCGCGCGCCTCGCCATCCGCGAGGCCGATCTGGTCGTGGTGCCGGTGCAGCTCAGTCCCATGGATGTCTGGGCCATGCGCGCCACGCTGCAGATGGCTGAGCGCGAGAAAGCCAAGGTCCTGCTGGTGCTCAACCGGGTGCCGCCGCGCGGCAAGATGGCCGACGAGATGCGCGCCCGGCTGCACAAGGACAAGCTGCCGCTGGCCGAAGCCTGCCTGGGCAACCGCATGGCCTTCGCCGCCAGCCTGCTCGACGGCCAGGGCGTCACCGAATCCCAGCCGTCCAGCGTCGCCGCCCTCGAGATCAGGGCGCTCGCCGCCGAGATTCTGAACGCGCTTTAGGCCGCTCAGTCGCCAGCCGCGATGCCCTCGCGCCGCGGGTCCGCGCCGCCCTCCAGCGTCCGGCCGCCCTTGTCGTCGTAGTGGATGAGGATGCCGTGCAGGCCGCTCGCCAGCGACCCTTCCTGCAACGTGTAGCCCATGGCCACCAGCGCATCCTTCTGCCGCCACAGGATGCTGCCCCGCTCCATGATCAGCTTGCCGCCGAAATAGACCAGGTTGGGCAGGGCGATGGCGTCCTGGATGTTCAGCTTCCACTCCAGAACGCCGACCAGCGTCTTGGCGACGAAGCCGATGATCAGCGGCCCGCCGGGCGAACCGACGGTGGCGACCGGGCGGCCCTGCGCGTCGAACACGATAGTGGGCGACATGGAGCTCAGCGGCCGCTTGCCGCCCTGCACCCGGTTGGCGACTGGCCTGCCGTCGTCCTCGGGCGCGAAGCTGAAGTCCGTCAGCTCGTTGTTCAGCAGGAAGCCGCGCACCATCATCCGGTCGCCGAACGCGTCCTCGATGCTCGCCGTCATGGCCACGGTGCCGCCCCAGCGGTCGACGATGGAGAAGTGCGTGGTCGCCGGAACCTCCGACGGCTCGACGGTGCGGTAGGCCTGTGTCGCGCCGGGCGGCATGCCGGCGGGCGCGTCCTGCATCACCGAACCGGGCGTGATCAGCGCGCGGCGGCTGGCGATGTAGCCCGGATCGATCAGCCCGGCCACCGGCACATCGACGAAATCGGTGTCGCCCAGCCAGGTCGCCCGGTCCGCATAGGCCAGCCGCGCCGCCTCGGCGAACAGATTGACCGCTTCGGCGCTCGCCGGCTTCGTGGCGCCGATGTCGAGGCCCTCCAGGATGCCAAGCGTCTGGCCGACGGCGATGCCGCCCGACGACGGCGGGCCCATGCCGCAGATCTTCCACACCCGGTAGGGCAGGCAGACCGGCTCGCGCAGCTTGGGCTCATAGGCGGCGATGTCCGCCTCGGTCAGCTTGCCCGGATTGACCGGCGCGTTCTGTACGGCCGCGGCGATGTCGGCGGCAATGGGGCCGGTGTAGAACGCCTCGGGATCGGCCGCGACGGCCTCCAGCGTGTCGGCCAGCGCCGGGTTCTTCAGCAGCGTGCCCGGCTGCACCGGCTCGCCCCTGGCGTCGAAGAAATAGGCTGCCGACGCGGGAAATTTCTTCAGGTGCTTGTCGGTGCTGACCAGGTAGGTGAAGCGCGGCGACACCACGAACCCGTCCCGCGCCAGCTTGATGGCCGGCTTGAACAGCTCGGCCCAGGGCAGCTTGCCGTGCGTCTTGTGAGCCATGGCCAGCATGCGGATCACCCCGGGCACGCCGGCCGACTGGCCGCCGGGGATCGCCTCGCCCTTGGGGCGCGGCTTGCCCTCGGCATCGAGGAAGAGCGTCTGGTCGACGGCCGACGGCGCGGTCTCGCGGCCGTCATAGGCCAGCAGCTGCTTCGCCTGGTCGTCCCAGTACAGCAGGAACGCGCCGCCGCCGATGCCCGAAGATTGCGGCTCGACCAGGGTCAGCACCAGCTGCACGGTGACCGCCGCGTCGACCGCGCTGCCGCCGCGCCGCAGGATGTCGAGGCCGGCGTCCGTAGCGTATGGATTGGCCGAGGCCACCATCTGGGTCTTCGCCAGGACCGGCGGCTTCGCGACGATCGCCTCCGAGGGTTCGGCGATCGGCCTGGGCGCCTCGGCGAAGGCAGCGAACGGCAGCAGCAGCAGGACGCCGATCAGCGGAAGGCGTGGCAGCACGAAGCGGGCGGTCATGGTCATCCTTCGGTTGATAGTCCTTTGAGTGCCTCGGGGGCAGGCGGTACGGTGGCGGCATGATAAGGCCTGGACCGCGCAATCTCATCACCGATCTGGACGGCCTGCTGGTCGGCAACGCCGAGGATCACGGGATTCGCACCGGCACCACCGTGGTGCTGCCGGACGCGCCGGCCGTGATGGCGGTCGACGTGCGCGGCGGCGGACCCGGTACCCGCGATACGGAAGCGCTCGCGCCCGACACGCTGGTCGAGAAGTTCCACGCGGTGGTGCTCAGCGGCGGCTCCGTGTTCGGGCTGGCGGCGGCCGACGGCGTGACCGGCTGGTTGTCGGCGCGCGGTGTCGGCCTGCCGTTGGGGCCGCGTCCGGTGCCGGTGGTGCCGGCGGCGATCCTGTTCGACCTGGCCAATGGCGGCGACAAGGGCTGGGGCGAGGCCAATCCCTATCCGGCGCTGGGCCGCGCCGCCTGTGAGGCCGCGTCGCGCGATTTCCAGCTCGGCAATGTGGGCGCCGGGCTTGGCGCCAAGGCCGGCGCGCTCAAGGGCGGGCTGGGCAGCGCGTCCGTCTTCACCGATGACGGCCTCCAGGTCGGCGCGCTGGTCGGCGCGAATCCGTTCGGCGAGGTGGTGATTCCCGGCACCAGCGCGTTCTGGTGCTGGCCGCTGGAAATGGCGGGCGAGCTGGGCGGCCGGGGCGCGCCCGGCATGACGCCGGACCCGCTGCCGTCCGGGTTTCCCGACTACCGGCCCGCGCTGGCCAACACCACCATCGCGGTGGTGGCGACCAACCTGGCGCTCACGCCGTCGCAGGCGAAGCGCGTCGCCATGATGGCGCAGGACGGCATCGCCCGCGCCGTGCGCCCGGCCCATACGCCGTTCGACGGCGACACGGTCTTCGCGCTGTCGACCGGCGCCTTGCAGCGGACCGTCGACCCGCTGCTGCTGGCGCAGGTCGGCGCGCTGGCCGCCGATTGCCTGGCCCGCGCCATCGCCCGCGCCGTCTACGAGGCGCGCACGCTGGGGGACAAGCCGGGTTACCGCGACGCCGCGGCCTCCTGAACGCTACCTGGGATAGAGTCTGATCGCCGGCGCCGCGCCGGGCTTCACCGGCGTGACGTACACGTCGTTGGGAATCGCGAGTTCCTTCAGCATCCCGCGCACCTTGCCGAGCTGGGCGGGCGGCGCGCCGATGGTCTCGATGTCGAACGCGATGTCCGGATATTGCGCGCGCACCTTGTCGACCAGGCCGCGCAGCCTGGTCTCGAACTCCAGGTTCGGGTCCTCGAAGCTCAGCGTGACCAGCGGCTGGCGGCCCTTGAAGCGGTCGCCGCTGTCGCGCGGGCCGCTGGCCAGCGCCGCGACCGGCGGCTTCGGCCGGGGCTTGCGCACCTCCGGCCGCGCCGGCTCGGCAGCGGAATCGACGGCGGACGGGCTTCCGGCGAGCGGCGGCGGCGCGCGGTCGAGGTTTCCGGCCTGAGCCGAGGTCCTGTCCTGCCAGTGCGCCATGGCGTCGCCGATGTCGCGGTCGAGCGATCCCAGCCCCGCCAGCACCGTGTCGACGGCGCCGCGCAGGGTGTCGAGCCGGCGCTTCGGCGCCTCGTCCAGGGTCGCGCGGCCGACGGGCTCCAGGTCGGCGACAAGGCCGGCGGCGGCGGCGGCGTCCGCGCCCACGTCCTCGCGCAGGTCGCGCAGGGTGTCCACGTCGGCGTTGAGCCGCGACAGGTCGGCCTGCGCCTTGCTCCAGCCGTCCGATGACATGCCTTTGCCGGCGGCGACGTCGCGGTCGAGCAGGGCGGACCGGCCGTCAAGGTCCTGCCGCAGTTGGGCGAACCGGTTGCGGTGCTGGTCGAGCTTCGCGCCCAGGCCGGCGACCGCGGTCGACGCCTTCGCCATCGCTGCCTGCGCCTCGGTGGGCGTGGCCGGCGGCGCGGGCGCCGGCGGCGGTGCCAGGGTCGAGGCCTGCTGGAAGCCGGGCTTCACCTCGGGCGGCACATCGGCAAGATTCGGCCACGACCCGCTGCTTTCGCAGCCGGCGAGAACGAGGGTGGCCAGGCCCACCAGGCAGCGGCTCATCGGAACGGGCATGATACGGCTGGGGAAAGATTTCACGGATCCGGCGATCTTAGGCATTCGTTCCGGACCCTACAAGCATTCAACCTGCGCCATCGTCCTGCCCTGCCATTCGTCAGCCGACGTCGTTCTTTGGCAAGACGTCGGCCGCGGCGTGCATGGTTCAAGGGCGATCGAACGAAGGGTCTCCCAGCGGGCTTGCAATGGCCGGACGATTTGAGTAGGTTCCGCCGCCTACCACAGGCGCCCGTAGCTCAGCTGGATAGAGCACCAGACTACGAATCTGGGGGTCGGCGGTTCGAATCCGTCCGGGCGCGCCACAAACCCCTGTTAAGTCTCAATGACTTGGCGGGGGTTTCTGTTTCTGGCGGCGACGATGGGCTTGGACCAGATTAGTAGCTAGGCATCAGATAGGCATCAGGCGAGCATACTTCGTGGCCGTGGACGAGAATTAGAGCATCCTCTGGCGAGATCGCGAAGAAAGGGCCCGGCCGGCTTCCCCAAGCAGCAGCTGTCCAGATTCAACAGCGCGCCTGCCCCCCCGGGGGGTATGGGCCAGTGCACTGGCCACCAGTCACAGGCTGGTGCCGTGAGAAATTTTTGCTGAGCCAAAATTTTAAAATTAGGATTACCTGCTCAGATCGAGCACTTGGGGTAATCAAGGTTTCACGGCGCGGGTTCTGGCCGGGGTATCAACCCGGCACCCCCCGTTTTGCTCAGATGGGACCCACGCTTCCTTCTACATACTGTTTCGCTCGTTGGGTCACTTCTTCCGCCATGCGCTAGCCAGCCGCTGCGCTTCAGCGATCTGCGCTGGTGTCATCTTGGAGGCGACTATGTCGCGGTTCTTCACGGCAGACGCATCTCCTGACGTTGCGCCGAGGTTCTGCTGCGCGCTGGCGCTCCCAGCTTCAGCCATAGCCGTAAGGGCGGGGACGTCGTAGCGTCCAAATGCCCCAAAAGGTGTATCGACTTGCGCTGTCGCAGGTTGGTATAAT
>CAMDTB010000025.1 GCA_945907245.1 Rhizobium sp. Q54 | reverse complement strand
GTCCTCCTGGCGCACGATCACGATGGAATGGCGGCCCAGATCGTAGACGTAGTAGTCGCCGGGCTCGGGCAGATGCTCGTCGCGGCAGGCGTATTGCCAAACCTTGCGCCACATCTTCTTCATCTCGAGATCGAAGAAATCCTGCGACGTGAAGCGGTCGAGCGAGATGTCCTCGCTGGTCTGCGGCACGCCGGCCTCGATCTTCAGCACCGGCGGCGCGTCGCCGTCCCTAGCGATGATCTCCTGGTAGAACGGCCCCATGACCTTGGCGGCCTTGGGCTGCCTGGACTCGATGTTCATCGCGCACTCCCCTGCAACGGCGGCCGCAAGCATAACACCCGTTGTCCAAAGGCGGCAATCCACCGGGTTGGTCAAGCGAACAAAATCGCGCGGCTATCTGCTGTCCAGATAGTCGCGCAAGCGGTCGCGGTAGTGCCAGACGAAGTCCTCGCGTGCCAGCAGCTCGTCGATATGCACCAGCGACCATTGCTGGCCTTCATTGCCGAAGACGATGGAGGCGATATGCTCGCGCGTCATGGTGCCGACGAAGAAGTGGGCGGACAAGCCGGCGAAGTCGGCGGACGGATAGATGCGGTGCCAGTCAAGTGCATCGGCTACCGCGCGGATGCCGAACTCTTCCTCCAGTTCCCGGAGCGCGCACTCAACCGGCGATTCGTCGCCCTCGCGCCCGCCGCCGGGCAGGTCCCACATGCCGGGATAAAGCAGGCCGGGGAAGTCGTCGCGCTGGTAGACCAGCACGTGGTCACCCAGAAAAAGCGCGATCTTGGCGCCGCTGAAATCGTCCATGTCACAATCCCCGAACGAAAAAGGGCGCCCGAAGGCGCCCTATCGAACCGCTATGCGGACACGGGTCAGATCGACTCGTTGATCCACTGAACGATCTTGCTCTTGGGCTGGGCGCCGACCTTGGTGGCGCGCAGCTCGCCGTCCTTGAACAGCATCAGCGTGGGAATGCCGCGCACGCCGTAGCTGGTCGGCGACACGGGATTCTCGTCGATGTTGAGCTTGGCGATGGTGACGCCGTTCATCTCTTCGGAGATCTCGTCGAGCGCCGGCGCGATCTGCTTGCAGGGGCCGCACCACTCCGCCCAGTAATCCACGACCACGACGCCGGATGCGTCGAGGACGTCGGCCTGGAAGCTGTCGTCGGTAATCTTCTTGGTGGCCATGGGGATATTCCTTGATCACGGGATGTGCTTGGACACCAAAGGTAGGGTCGGGCACCCGGCAGGTCAAGGGTACGTCAGAGCGCCGGCGACACTTCTGCGTGAGGGTCGAGCAGCCGGTTGGGCAGGGTCATCAGCGACGGGCCGTCCGTCCACAGCAGCGCGCAGCGCACCGGCCGGTCCGGATAGATGCGGCGCAGCAGCCCGCGATAGGCGGCCATCTGCCTCAGGTAGAGCGGCGGTACGTCCTCGGCGCGCGTGGGCGGCGGCCGGTTGGTCTTGTAGTCGACGATGACGACCTCGGAATCGCTGACCGCCAGCCGGTCGATCTGGCCGCTGATGGCGACGGTTCCCAGCAGGCCGGTGACCGGCACTTCGGCGGCGCTGCCGGGGCCGAACAGGGCGGCGCAATCGGGGTCGTCAAGAATGGTCATCACCTCGTCGGTCCAGCGCAGCACCGCGGTCTCGGGAAGGCCATGGCCGGGCTGGCGCAGGAAGCGCAGCGCGGCGTCGCGGCGCCGGTCCGCAGCCAGGTCCGGCAGCCATTGCAGCAGCCGGTGCAGCAGGGTGCCGCGCAGGAAGCGCTCGCGGTCGCCGGCCTCCATGGGGCTGCGCACCGGCATCTCGGGCAGCGACGGCCGCGACGGCGCCAGCGGCCGGACCGGCGTGGGCTCCGGCGGCGGCGACGAGGTCAGCCATGGGGGCTGTGCGTGCGCCAGGGCGTGGGCGGCGGTCCTCTTGTCCTGCTCGACCTTGCCGGCACCCATGCGGAAACGGCGCACCGGATTGCCGGCGAAGTCCTCGGCGTCCTCGGCGTCCAGCCGGTCGAAGGCGTCGGCCACCAGATTATACCAGCAATTCTGGGACGGCTTGTTCAAGGTCTCGTAGCCACAGACGTAAAGCCGGTCGCCGGCACGGGTCAGCGCGACATAGAGCTGTCGGTTGTATTCCTCGTCGCGCTTGCGCTTGACGGCGTCCTTGGCGGTGGCGATGGCGCCAACCGCGTTGTCCTTGTTCATGGGCCACGCAAGGACTGCCTGCCGGCCCGGGTCGTCCAGCCAGTACACGTCACGGTCCTCGACCGGGATGCCGCAGGTGTCGGGCAGGAACACGATGGGCGCCTGCAGGCCTTTCGCGCCGTGCACGGTCATCACGCGCACCTCGCCCTTGCCCTGCTCCAGTTCGCGCTTGACCTCGGTCTCGGCCGCTTCGACCCAGTGGATGAAGCCCTGCAGCGACGGCGGATGGCTGCGCTCGTAGTCAAGGGCCAGCGCCAGGAACTCGTCGAGCGGATCGAGTGCATCGGGGCCGAGGCGCTCCAGCATGGCGCGGCGCCTGCCGGTATCGAGCACCAGCGAGAAGAATTCATAGGGTGGGATGCGGTCTGCGCGCGACAGGCAGCCGTCGAGGAACGACCACGCCGCCGCGAACGCCGGTTCGTCCCGGCGGCCTGAGAGCGCGTGCCAAAGCCGCCCGTCGCGGCCGTGCGCCAGCGCGAACAGGTCGTCCTCGGAGAGGCCGACCAAGGGTGACTTGAGCACCACGGCGAGCGTCAGGTCGTCCTCGGGCATCAGCACGAACCGGCCCAGCGCCAGCAGGTCCATGACCGCGAGCTGCTCGGTCAGCACCATCCTATCCACACCGGCGACCGGCACGCCGGCACGCTTCAGCGCCCGCACCACGGCGGTGAAGAAGTCATTGCGCCGACGCACGAGGATCATGATGTCGCCGGGTCGGATCGGCCGGTCCTTCGACTCCAGCTTTTCGCCGGTCGTCAGCCAATGGGCGATCTGCCGGGCAATGCGCTCGGCGAGCCTGGTATCCGCCGGCTTGATCTCCCGGCGGGCGACGGGCGGTTCCCAGTTGCCGGGTTTCTCGATCTCCTGCGGCACTTCGGCGGGCCACAATTCCACAAGGCCGGGCACGTCCTTGCGATGGGCCTCGTGGGCGATACGCGCCTCCTGGTCGCGGAACACCAGGCCGACCTTCGCCTCGTCCTTCTCGAACACGGTGTCGACCAGCTTGAGCACCGCTTCGGTGGAGCGGAACGACAGGGTCAGCGCGCCGTGGTGGAAGACCTTCTCGGCCTGGTGCACACGGCGCTGGAACACCTGCCGCATTTCCTCGAACTGTGCCGGTTCGGCACGCTGGAAGCTGTAGATCGACTGCTTGGCGTCGCCCACCGCGAACAGGGTCCGGTTCACGTCGCGGGCGCCTTCGCCGGTGAAGAACTCGTGCGCCAAGGCGGCGATCACCGCCCACTGATCCGGATTGGTGTCCTGCGCCTCGTCGACCAGGATATGGTCGAGGCCCTCGTCCAGCTTGTAGAGCACCCAGGGCGCGTTGCCGGTCACCAGCGCGCGCGCCTTGGCGATCAGGTCGTCATAGTCCAGCACGGCGCGTTGGTGCTTCAGCCGGCGGTAGTTGCGGTTGAGCGCCTGGCCGAGCGTGGCCAGCGCCCGGCTGGCATGGGCGGCGCGGGCGGCCTTCAGCCGATAGGCGACCTCGATCAGCCGCTCGGCCTCGTCGGCAAGCGCCGAGAGCGCAGCCGGCGAGGCGGTCGCCACGGCTTTGGTGGCCAGCAGCTTGAGCGGCTGGCTGAAGCCGGATGTGGCGGTCAGGTAACACTTGAAATAGGTCTCGATCCCCGCCGCCCTGGCGGCGACATCCATATCGAGCCAAAGGCCGATCTGGGCGCCGCGTTGTTGGTCCGTGCTGCTGCCTCGCGCCAGAGCCGCGCAGGCGCTGCGTAGATCCGCGACGGCGATGTCCGCGTCCTGGCAGGCTGCCTCGGCGATGGCGCCGGCAGAAGTGCCTGCATCGACGCCCAGCAGGCGGAAGATGGCCGCATGATCGCTGCCGTCATCGAGCCCGTCGGGACGGCCGGTCAGCTTCCGGAGCAGTTCGCCGAACTTCATGTCGGTGATATGCGCCGACACGAAATCGAGGGCGTCGCGCAACGCCCCGTCGTGCTCCGACTGCGCCGCGACGAGTACGCCGGTCAGCGCCTCCTGCATGAGCTCGGCGGCGGAATGGTCGTCCAGCACCTGGAAGTGCGGCGCGACGCCGGTCTCCAGCGGAAAGCGCGACATCAGCGACTGGCAGAAGGCGTGGATGGTCTCGATCCGCAGGCCGCCCGGCACGTCGAGCACCTCGGCGAACAGGCGCCGCGCCTTGGCCATGCGGACCGCGTTGGGCGGCACGCCTTCCAGCTCGGTGAGCGCATCGTAGAGCTTGTCCTCGGGCGCGGTGGTCCAGTCCGCCAGGTTGGCGTTGACCCGGTTGGCCATCTCGGCGGCGGCGGCCTTGGTGAAGGTAAGGCACAGAATGCCTTGCGGCCGCGCATCCCCCAGCAGCAACCGCAGCACCCGGTTGGTCAGCATGTGGGTCTTACCGGTGCCAGCCGAGGCGCCGACCCATGCCGATACGCCCGGATTGGCGGCGCGGTCCTGCTCGGCGGTCATTCGCCCCACTCCTTGACGCGTGCCAGGTGGTCATAGTCGCCGAAGCCGATTTCCAGCGGGTTCGGGTGCGAGACATAGGGCACGGCAGGATCGTCGAACGCGGCGATCAGCCGCCGCAGGCCTGCCTCGGCGTCGGCGGCCAGCTCTTCCAGCGTCAACTCATCCTTCAGGATGGCGCTGGCAAGCTTGATCTCGTTGAAACGGGCGTCGCCCTTCAACGTCCACCAGGCCAGCTCGGCCACGGCGGTGACCGGAAGGCCAGGGAACGCGCCCGCCTGCGCCATCACCGCCTCGAGCGGCATCTGGGCCGCATAGCCGGCCAGCAATCGCTCTCGCTTGGGCACGCTGCCGGTCTTGTAGTCGATGATCTCCAGCCGTCCGTCTGCGAGCCGGTCGATGCGGTCGGCCTTGGCAGTGAGGGTGAAATCGCCGCCGGGCAGGCCGCTGATGACGAGTGCGCCCGAATGCTCCAGCTTGGCGGGTGCCGCGGTCCCGAGGCGCTTGCGCTGGCGATCGAGGAACCAGGCGGCGATCTTCTCGAAGCGCGGCCACCAGAAGGCGCGGACCAGCGGCTTCTCCAGCACCGTGCCGAACGCGGCCTGCCCGAACGCCAGCAGCCGCTCCAGTGCGTCCGGCGGCGGCGCGCCCGGATGCGCCTCGAGATAGTGGTGCAGCGCCTGGTGGATGAAATTGCCCCGGTCGGCGGCGCCCGCGTCGGCGTCGAGCGGGTCCATCACCCGCAGCCCGAGGATGTTCTGGGCATAGAGCGCATAGGGATCGCGCAGCCAGTTCTCGATGCGGGTGACCGACAGCTTGCGCGGCCGGACCGACAGCGGCGGCGTCGGCTCGGGCGGCGGCAGCGGTGACGGTCGGTCCACATGATCGAGCAGCCGGTGCCACGCCAGGTGCGGCGGGCGCGGCCAGTTGTCCTGGCCGACCAGCGCGTCGAGCCGCAGCAGCCAGCGTGACGGCAACGTCGGCGCGCCGCCGACCTTCTCCGCCCGCGTCAGGTAAACCAGCGGCGCGGCGGCGCCCTGGACGAAGTCGTGGGCGGACAGGCCGATTCGGCGCTCCGGCGGCTGCAGGCCGAAGCGCTGCTTCATCGGACGGCTCATCCACGGATCGGCGCCGGCCTGCGGTGGCCAGGTACCTTCGTTCAGGCCGCCGAGGATCATGACGTCGGCGTGGTGCAGACGGGCCTCCAGCGGGCCCAGGATCGCCAGCCGGGGATGCCGTCCATAGGCGGGACGCACGACACCGTCCTGCATGGCGGCCTCCAGCAGCGCCGGATAGTGTCGCGCCTCGATCTCCGTGCCCTCGGCCGTGTGGATGAATTCCTCGAGGAACGCGGCGGCGGCTTCGCCCGCTTCCTCGACCCACAGCCGCGCCGCGCCGGTTTCGCTCCCGGTGGCGGCCAGCGCCTCGGCAATGCGCACATGGGCACGAAGCAGTTCGGGCAAGCCGGTCCGGCCTCGCTCGAACAGTGCCATGAACGGTTCGATCATGGCGGCGAGACCGGTCCACCAGCCGAACAGCGCCGGCTGCACCGCCGGCTCGGCCGACGCGAGCGCACGGCCCAGACCGTCGATGCCAGGCGCGGGCCGCGGACCGCGCAGCACGGCGCGCTCCATCTGCCGCACCCGGTTCCGGAACTGCCCTGGCTCCAGTCCGCCCGCCGCCAGCGGATGCTTCAGCACCGCGAGCAGCGCCACGGGTGCCGCGTCCTTCAGCGCCATGTCGGCGGTGAGCCGCAGGAACGCGGCGGCCTGGGTCTGCGGCAGCGGCGTGCCCGCCGAGTCGTCGATGGCGATGTCCCAGCGGCGCAGCGCGGCGGCGACCCGGCGGGCGAGGCCGCGATCGGGCGTGACCAGCGCGGCGGTTCGTCCCGGCGTCTCCAGCGCCTCGCGCAGGACGATGGCGATGGCGCCCGCTTCCTCCTGCGGGCTCGGCGCGTCGATGCGGTAGAGACCGGACAGGGCAGCCTTGGTATCAACATCGAGGCTCTGCCAGGCGGCGGTGGTCTCGGCGGGGCGCATCGCCTCGTTGAGCAGCACTACGCGGGACGATAGCGCGTGCACACCTCCGGGCCAGAGCCCGACTTCGGCCCGGTCAACGGCCATGCGGGCGAGGAGCTGCTTCATGCCGAATTGCGGATGGCTGGGCGCCAGCGCGCCCCAGCTCTCGTCATCCATGTCGGTCTGGAAGCCGGGCAGCACCACGGCGCCCTGCGGCAGCCTGGCGATGACGCCGATCAGGTCCGCGCTGGCCGGAATGGAGCCGGTGGAGCCAGCCACGATCACCGGCGTCGTCGGCGGATTGGCCGTCCAACGGTCCGCGAGCAGGCGCAGCAGCGTGTCGCGGCGCTGGGCCGGGTCCATGTAGCCGCGCTCCGACAGCACGCGGGGCCAGGTGTCGATGACGATCCGGAGGAATTCGATGGTGACCTGCCAATGGGCGGCGAACTCGTCCGGTACCAGACCATGCAGATCGTTGACGTCACAGCCTTCGGTGTGGACCTGGTCGATGAACCCGCCCAGTTCGGCGGCGAGTCGGAAGTGCTGCGCGGGGTCGTCGCCGTCGTCGCGGCGCGTCAGCCGGACCCAGTCGCGCACCAGCGTCGACAGCAGCAGCGTGCGCTCCAGCGCCGGGATGGCCGGCGGGATGCCAAGCGAGTCGGCGCCGTCGCCGACGATGGACAACTCGCCCTCGTCCACGTCGCCCAGCGGCTGCATCACCGGCAGGATCAGCGCCTTGCCGTCCGACAGCCGCAGGAACGCCTCGCGCAGGGTCCTTGCCGCGCGCCGCGTCGGCAGCAGCACGCGCACGCGCGCCAGCGACAGCGGGTCGGTGCCGTATCGATCCATCAGCCCACGCGCCAGCGCGTCTACGAACGAGGTGCCGGGCGGGATGGTGAAGATGGCGGGCTTGGTCATGGGACGCAGAAGCCCCAGATTTCATTGTCATCCCGGCGGAAGCCGGGACCCAGGAGATCATAGGGCGTTGCTCCTGCCCCGCTGGGTCCCGGCTTCCGCCGGGATGACAAATCAAAATAAACCGAGTGACCGATCATGCCTCACTATGGCAAAGCTCGCGCAGGAATGCTTCCGCCTTGTCGCGGCCGTGGGGGCTGCCGATGTGGAGCCACCAGCCGTCGTGCTCGATACCGAACAGGCGGCCCTCGGCCCGGGCGCGGTCCCACACCACGTTGGTCGAGAATGGGCCTTCCGGTGCATCGCGGAACAGCTGCGGCGCGACGATCTGGACGCCGCAATACACCCAGGGCGATTCCGGCGCCGGCGCGCGCCGGCGCAGCGTGCCGTCCGGGTCGAGGAAGAAGTCGCCCGGGCCGTCGAAGCCGATGGCGCGGGTCTTGGGCGCCACCAGCAGCAGCGCGTCCATGCGCTCGGGGTCCCACGCGGCGGCCATGCGCCTCAGCGTATCGTCGCGGCCGTCGGTCCAGACCACGTCGGCGTTGATGACGTAGAACGGCGCGTCGCCCAGCAGCGGCAGCGCCTTCACAACGCCGCCGCCGGTCTCCAGCAGCAGGTCGGACTCGTCGGAGAGGGTGATGCGCGGCGCGGCAGGCCGCCGTGACAGATGGTCGATCACCTGGCTGCCCAGGTAGTGGTGGTTCACCACCGCTTCGGGCACCTCGGCCCGGGCGAGGGCGTCGAGGGCCCAGTCGACCAGCGTCTTGCCTCCGACGTCGATCAGCGGCTTGGGCTTGTTCTCGGTCAGCGGCCGCATGCGCAGGCCGAGCCCAGCCGCCATCACCATGGCTTTTTGCGGCACGGCGGTCATCGCGGCTCACCCGGCAACGCCAGACGGCGCTGGTCCCTGGGACAATAGGCGTCGAACCACAACTTCAGGTCGTCCAGTTCCGGGTGTTCCAGGCCGCGCTCCAGCAGGCCCCAGATGTTCGGGATCATGGTCGGATAGCGCGGCTTGCCGTCGCGCTTCCACAGCCGGGTGAAGATGCCGATGATCTTGGTGTTGCGCTGGGCGCCCAGCACCCAATAGGCGGTCATGAACGCCTCGCGGTCCATCTCCGGCCGGGCCGATAGATAGCGTTCCAGCATGGCCTCCTCGAGGTCGCGCGGCACGTCGCGGCGGCAGTCCTGCAGCAGCGAGACCATGTCGTAGGCAGCGGGGCCGACCCGGCCGTCCTGGAAGTCCAGGAGGCCGATGGCGCCGGCGCCGTGGCGGCCGGGCAGGGCCATCAGATTGTCGGCGTGGTAGTCGAGCAGCACCAACGTCTCGGCACCCGCGCGCACCAGCGGGAACACGGCGCGCCACAGTGCCTCGAACTCGGCGCCGGCGTCGCCGGGCGTCGGGTGGCCGGTGCGCGCCGGCAGGTACCAGTCCGGAAACAGCAGCACCTCCCGGGTCAGCGCGTCGTCATCGTAAAGCGGGATCTCGAAGGGCGGCGCGCCGCGCACCGGCAGGTATTTCGGCGGCGCGATGCGGTGCAGTTCGACCAGCACGTCGATGGCGCCTTCATACAGTGTGCGCTCGAGGCCGGCATCGCGGGCAATCAGCCGGGTGAAGGTGTCGTCGCCCAGGTCCTCCAGCAGCAGGAAGCCCTCGGCGATGTCGGCGGCGATCAGCCGCGGCGCGCTGAAGCCGTTATCGACCAGATATTCGCCAATCGCCATGAAGGGGCGCACGTCCTCCTTGTCGGGCGGCGCGTCCATCAGCACCGTCGGCGGCTCGCCGTCCACCCGGAAATAGCGACGGAACGAGGCGTCGGCGGCCAGCGGGCGCCACGGTGCGCCCGGTTTCCAGACTCTTCCCAGGAACGCGTCGATCTCGGCTTCGCGGCTCAACTCAGCTGGTCTCCGATTTGCTGGAGGCGGCCGGTCCATGACGGGCCGCCGGACAGTGTCATGCTGCGCCGATCCTCCACCAAACCCAGCCCGATGGAAAGCCTGTCGGCGGGCAATCTTCCGCCCATGCGCGCCGGCCACTCGATCAGGGTGACGCCGGTGTCGAACGCCTCGTCCATGCCCAGCTCGTCGATCTCGTCCGGGTCCTCGATGCGGTAGAGGTCGAAGTGCCAGACGGCGTCGAAATCCCGGCGGTCGACCGGATAGGTCTGCACCAGCGTGAAGGTCGGGCTGGGTACCTCGTCCTCGACGCCCAGCGCCTGAATCAGGAACCGGGCGAAGGCGGTCTTGCCCGCGCCCAGGTCGCCTTCGAGCGCGACGACGTCGCCGGCGCGCAGCAGCGGCGCCAGCGTCGACGCGATGCGCGCGGTGGTGTCGATGTCGGGAAGGTCGACCGTCAGCATCTAGATGTTGTAGTTCGGTTCGAGTTTTCGCGCTAGCACGGCCACACCCTCAGCCGTCATCCCGGCGAAGGCCGGGACCCAGACTTGGCAGTAAGGCGCGCTTCGCGCCGGCTTTTTTGTAGGGGACTGGGTCCCGGCCTTCGCCGGGATGACGGCTGGTGTATGGGGCGATGGCCGAGGGCAAACTCAAACGAATACCCCCGCGCGAGGCGGGGGCTGCCGTTCCGGGATGCCGGAAAACCTAGTAGCGGTAATGGTCCGCCTTGTACGGGCCCTGCGGCGTGACGCCAATGTAGGACGCCTGGTCGGGCTTCAGCACGGTGAGCTTGGCGTTCAGGCGCGCCAGGTGCAGGCGGGCGACCTTCTCGTCCAGGTGCTTGGGCAGGACGTAGACCTTCTTCTCGTAGTTCTCGTGGTTCTGCCACAGCTCGATCTGCGCGATCACCTGGTTGGTGAACGAGGTGCTCATCACGAAGCTGGGGTGGCCGGTGGCGCAGCCCAGATTCACCAGGCGGCCCTTGGCCAGCAGGATGATGCGCTTGCCGTTGGGGAACTCGATCTCGTCGACCTGCGGCTTGACCTCGTGCCACGAGTAGTTGTGCAGGCGCGCCACCTGGATCTCGCTGTCGAAGTGGCCGATGTTGCAGACGATCGCCCTGTCCTTCATCTCGTGCATGTGGTCGAGCGTGATGATGTCGATGTTGCCGGTGGCGGTGACGAAGATGTCGCCGAACGAGGCGGCCTCGTCCATGGTCACGACCTGGTAGCCTTCCATGGCCGCCTGCAGCGCGCAGATCGGGTCGATCTCGGTGATCAGCACGCGCGCGCCCTGGCCGCGCAGGCTGGCGGCGCAGCCCTTGCCCACGTCGCCATAGCCGGCGACCACGGCGACCTTGCCGGCCAGCATGACGTCGGTGGCGCGTTTGATGCCGTCGATCAGGCTCTCGCGGCAGCCATAGAGGTTGTCGAACTTCGACTTGGTGACGGAGTCGTTGACGTTGATGCAGGGGACGGGAAGGCCACCCTGCTTCTCGATCTGGTAGAGGCGCAGCACGCCCGTGGTGGTCTCCTCCGAGATGCCGCGGACCTCGAGCATCAGCTCGGGGAACCTGTTCATCATCATGGCGGTCAGGTCGCCGCCGTCATCGAGGATCATGTTCGGACGCCAGCCGTCCGGGCCCAGGATGGTTTGCTCGATGCACCAGTCGAATTCGGTCTCGGTCAGGCCTTTCCACGCGAACACCGGCACGCCAGCGGCGGCGATGGCGGCGGCGGCCTGGTCCTGGGTCGAGAAGATGTTGCACGAGCTCCAGCGGATCTCGGCGCCCAGCGCCGTCAGCGTCTCGATCAGTACGGCGGTCTGGATGGTCATGTGCAGGCAGCCGGCGATCCGCGCGCCCGCCAGCGGCTGGCTGGCGCCATATTCCTTGCGCAGCGCCATCAGGCCCGGCATCTCGGTCTCGGCGATGGTGATTTCCCGGCGGCCCCAGGGCGCCAGCGACATATCGGCTACTTTGAAATCGGAAAACGCGTTCATCGGTGTCCTGCCATCATAACACGGGGAGCGCGCCGGACGATGTCCGGTGCGGCGGCAAGTATAAAGATATCTTTATATATTTCTATCTTAATTTCGACTCGGCGATCAATCCTCGTCGAACTTGGCTTCCACCAATGATGCCAAGGCGTTGAGCGCTTCGCGCGCCTGCGGGCCGCTTGCCTCGATGCAGATGCTGGAGCCCGGACCGGCGGCCAGCATCATCAAACCCATGATCGACGTGCCCACGACCTTCTCGCCGTCATTGGGCCCGGTGACGTGGACGGTGGCGTCGAACTGGGCCGCCAGATTGACGAACTTCGCCGACGCCCGGGCGTGCAGCCCGCGGCGGTTGGTGATCATCACGCGCTTGTGAGGAGAATCCCCCGGCACTCAGTCCTTACCCGTCAGCAGCTTGGACGCGACGTTGATGTATTTTCGCCCGGATTCCTGGGCGGAAGCAACAGCGTCCTCGAGGGAACTGGAAACGCGCACGCTGGCGAGCTTGATGAGCATGGGCAGATTGATGCCGGCGATGACCTCGACCTTGGCCTTGTCCATGATCGAAATGGCCAGATTGGACGGCGTGCCGCCGAACATGTCGGTGAGCAGGACGACGCCCTTGCCCGAGTCCACCGATGCAACGGCGTCCAGGATATCCTTGCGCCGGCGTTCCATGTCGTCCTCGGGGCCGATGGAGATCGCCTGGACCTGTCGCTGCGGTCCGACCACATGCTCCATGGCGGCGACGAACTCCTCGGCCAGACGGCCATGGGTAACGAGAACCAACCCGATCATTTAATCGCTATCCTGACGACTAGGCGGCGACGAGCCGGACAACTCCACGCCGGCATCGCGGTGCACGGTGGTAACCCCGAAGCCACGGTCGCGCAATAGGCTGCTGAGGCTTTCGGCGAGGAAGACCGACCTGTGCCGTCCGCCGGTGCAGCCAAACGCAATGGTGAGGTAGGCTTTTCCCTCCCGGACATAGCTGGGCATCAGGTTGACGACAAGGTCGCTGACCCGCCCGAAGAACCCTTCGAACTCCGGATCCTCACGGATGTAGTCCGCGACTCCGGCGTCGAGCCCGGTCAGCGGCTTCAGTTCGGGCACGTAGTGGGGGTTGCGCAGGAAGCGCACGTCGAACACGGTGTCGGCGTCACGGGGCAGGCCGCGCGGAAACGAAAACGAGACGACCGTGATGGCGATTCCACCGGTTTCGCCCAGGTGGAACTGGTTGCGGATCAGCCGCCGCAGGTCGTGGCCAGTCAGCTCGGAGGTATCGATCAGCACGTCGGCGAACTGGCGCACCGGCGCCAGCATCTCGCGCTCCCGGTCGATGCCATCCTGCACGGGCCGGTCGACCGCCATGGGATGGCGGCGCCGGGTCTCGGTGAAGCGCCCCTTCAGCACACTGTCGCTGGCGTCGAGGAAGACCAGCGTGGCGTCGAGGTCGGCGCGGGCACGCAACGTCGACATCAGGCGCTCGAGCCGGTCGGCGCTGAACGCCCGGGTGCGGCAGTCGATGCCCACCGCCACCGCGCCCATGGGCTCGTCGGCCGGATCGTCGCCGGCGGGCTGGACGAGGTTGGGCACCAGGGAGAACGGCACGTTGTCGACCGCCTCGTAGCCGAGATCCTCGAGCGCCTTGAGCGCCGAGCTGCGGCCGGCGCCCGACAGACCAGTGACCAGGACGATCCTGGTTCGTGCCGGCGCGGTGCTCATGTGCCGGTGTCCCGTGGGGCGTGTTTCTTCGCCGCGAGGCGGACCTTGGCGGCGGCTGAAATTTCGAACGGCGCCACCTGTATCCTCGGGACCACGACGCCGTCGATCACGGCGGCGTCCGGATCGGGCAGGCGCTCGATCTCGCCGTCGGTGACGAGGTCGGCCACCATGGCGATCACCGAGCGGGCTTTCACCGGCATCGGCAGGATGCCGACGCCGCGGACCTCCAGCATGCCCTTGATGCTCTGGGGCGCGGTGCCGATCAGTCGGTCGCCGCGAACCTCGAGAACGGTATAGTCGTCGCTGACGAGCTGGGCGCCGGCATCGATCAGCCGCAGCGCCAGATCCGACTTTCCCGAGCCCGATGGCCCTCGCAACAGCACCCCCAGTCCGTCGATGTCGACGCAGGTGGCGTGAATGGTGGTCATGCGATTTCTGTCGGTGTCCGGTCGGACGCCTTGGGGTTCTTCTGCTGCATCCCGACGGCGGGCAACGTGATGGTGAACCGGGCGCCCATGGGCGGGCCGACAGGACCTTCCGGGCTGTAGCGGTTCTCGGCGCGGATCGAGCCGTCGTGTACGGCGATGATCTGGCGCGAGATGTTCAGGCCCAGGCCCGAATGGCTGCCGAAGCCTTCTTCCTCGGGCCGCTCGGAATAGAACCGCTCGAAAATCTCGTCCAGCCGCTCGTCGGGGATGCCGGGACCTTCGTCGTCGACGGTAATGAACAACGTGTCGCGATTGCGGCGCACCTTGATGGCGATGACGCCGCCAGGCGGGCTGAACGAAATCGCGTTGTCGATGAGGTTGCGCATTACCTGCCCCAGGTGGCTCTCGATTCCATACACCACCAGGTTATAGCCTTCCACATCCAACATGATGCGCGGCCGGCGGCCGCCCTTGCCCGACAGGGCCTTTTCATCGTGGTTGGCGTAGATGCCGATGATCTCGCGCATCATCGACGGCACGTCGATCTCCTGCATGTCGGCGCGCAGCAGCTCCGCGTCCAGGCGCGAGGCGTTGGAGATGTCGCTGATGAGCCGGGTCAGCCGGTCGATGTCGTGCTTGATGATGTGCATCAGCTTGACCTTGTGGTCCGGATTCTGCGTCCGTTCCATGGTCTCGACCGCGCTGCGCAGCGATGTCAGGGGATTCTTCACCTCATGGGCAACGTCGGCGGCGAAGCCCTCGATGGTATCGATGCGGCGGTACAGCGCCTGGGTCATGTCGCGCAGCGCCCGCGACAGATCCCCGACCTCGTCGCGCCGGCGGGAGAAGTCGGGAACGATGGCTTGCCGGCCGCGGCCCTGGCGCACCGTGTGGGCGAACGCCGCCAGCCGCTGCACCGGCCGGGCGATGGTGCCGGCGAGCAGGAACGACAGCAGCATCGTCACCGACAGCGCGACAAGGAATATCTCAAGGATGGCCAGGCGTTCCTGACGCACCACTTCCTCGATCTCGGTGGTTTCGACCGAGACGAGGAGCGCACCCAGCACATGCCGGAAATGCTCGACGGGCACCGCCACGGTCAGCACCAGCGAGCGATCGGCCTTGACGCGCACCATCTGGTCCGGCTCGCCCGTCAGCGCCTTCAGCACCTCCGGGTAGTCGGCGGCGGTCTGGTCGTAGCGTTCCTCATAGAGCGGGTAGTTCGGGTCGGACGACATGGTGCGGATCGAGAAGGCGCGGAATTTCTCCCAGAGCGCCTGGACCATGCTGATCTGTTCCCGCTGGCCGGGCGGCGGCAGGGGAATGGTGACGACCTGGGTTGACGGGTTGAGCTTGCGGGTGTCGAGGGACAGCGTGCCGTCGATCTCGAACAGCCGCACCCGGTCTGTCCGGTCGGCCGACAGGCGACGCAGCAGTGCGGCGGCGCGCTCTTTCTCCAGCGCACCGGTCTCGGTCTCGCTCTCGACCGTCTCCGCCAGGGCTCCGGCGAGCATCTCGGCCTGGCTGCGTAACGCCGTCAGCCGGGTCTCGATCAGCCCGGTGCGGTACTGGTTGACATAGAGGATGCCGCCAACGAGCACGGCGAGACCAATGACGTTGAGGACGAGAATACGGCCGGTCAGACCGGAGAAGGGGAGCCGGTGATAGGTCGACGCGGAAGCCGCCGGACGGCTTCCGCTACGCCTGGATAATTTGCGGAAGTTCACCGCCCGGCTCCGCGGCCGCTACGCTCAGGTCTTTTCCTCGGCGTAGCGGTAGCCGATGCCGTACAGCGTCTCGATGCCCGAGAAGTTGTCGTCGATCTCGCGGAATTTCTTGCGCAGCCGCTTGATGTGGCTGTCGATCGTACGGTCGTCCACGTAGACCTGATCGTCATACGCGGCGTCCATCAGCTGGTCGCGCGTCTTGACGTGACCTGGACGGGTCGCCAGTGCCTGCAGGATGAGGAACTCCGTGACAGTCAGCGTGACCGGCTGGTCGTCCCAGGTGCAGCTATGGCGGCCCGGATCCATCACCAGCTTGCCGCGGACCATGACCTTGTCGCTGTTTGGCGCGGCCGCGCGGCCTTCGGCGCGGCGCAGGATGGCGCGGATGCGCTCGATCAGCAGCCGCTGGGAGAACGGCTTGCGGATATAGTCGTCGGCGCCCAGCTTCAGGCCCAGCACCTCGTCGATCTCCTCGTCCTTGGAGGTGAGGAAGATCACCGGCATGTCGGTGACGCGGCGGAGCTTCTGCAGCAACTTCATCCCGTCCATGCGCGGCATCTTGACGTCGAGCACGGCCAGATCGGCGGGCTGGGCGGTCAGCGCGGCGAGCGCCGTCGTGCCGTCGGAATAGGTACGCACCGCCAGACCCTCGGCCTCCAGCGCCATGCCGACGGAGGTCAGGATGTTGCGGTCGTCATCTACCAGTGCGATTGTCGCCATTGCTATTCCCCAACCCGAACCGTGGCTCGGACAGCCCAGTTGCCGAGTGCCTTGAATCTTGACGTTATGCGCGCTTTTGCAACCTTTGCAATCAATCGTGACCACATAAGGGCAGCACCTCACTCATGCTGACGGAACCAGATACCTCTAACGCCGGAAGTGCCGCAAGGTTCCTGATCCGGTCCGCGCGGCACGCCTCTTTGGGCACCGTGATGGAAGACGGCTCACCCTACGTGTCGCTGGTGGAAATCGCCGCCGATGGTGGCGGTGCGCCGGTCTTCTTTATCTCAAGTCTCGCGCAGCATACCATGAACCTGCGGCGAACACCCGTCGCAAGCTTGCTGGTGGATGGCGGCGGCGGCAGCCTCGACGGCCCGAGGGTGACGCTGCTCGGCACGCTGCGGCCATCCGACGACGTCAGGCTGAAGGAACGTTATGTTGCGCAGCATTCCGGTGCCGAGCGCTACGCCGGCTTCGCCGATTTCGGACTGTGGCGCTTTGCCGTCGAGCGTGCACACCTCGTCGCCGGGTTCGGACGAATCGCCTGGATTCAGCCTGATGAATTGCTGCTGCCCGAAGCCGCGTGGACGCCGCTCGCCGACGCGGAATCCGGCATCGTTTCGCACATGAACGAGGACCATGCCGATGCGATCGCGCTCTACGCGACGGCGCTGAAAGGCGCGGCGCCCGGTGCCTGGCGGATGACCGGCATCGATCCGGAAGGCTTTGATATCGCCGATGGATCGAGACGCCTGCGTCTCACTTTCGACACGTTCGTTGCGTCTTCTCAGGAAGCGCGGATAGCGCTGGTCGATTTGGTCAAACGAGCGCGGGTTGCGCCTACGTCATAAGGGCTTTGAGCGGTAGTGTCACAATCCGGTAAATTCTCTCGTTGCCAGCCAAACCCGTCTGTGACTATACCGATGCGCGAATTGGGGCGGACCTTTGAAAACGGCGTTCGACGCACTCACCACTCGTCATGACAGATCTGGGAGATAGGCCCGTGGGAACCACGAACCCTCGTGTCGGCAATTTCGGTTTGGATAAGCACGGCATCAGGCCTCAGCGCCCCGTGAACTGGAACCTGGACTCCGCCATCCTGTTCGAGGAAGCGGTGCGCCGCGGCGAAGGCAAGGTGTCGGTGGGTGGCGCGCTCGTCGTCGAGACCGGCCAGCACACCGGCCGTTCCGCCAAGGACAAGTACATCGTCCGCGAACCCGGCTCGGAAGCCAATATCTGGTGGGCCAACAACACCGAAATGTCGCCGGACGCCTTCGCCCGGCTCGAGAACGAAATCACTGAATATCTGGGCGGCCAGGAACTGTTCGTGGCTGACCTTTATGCCGGCGCCGATCCCGAGTACCGGCTGAACGTGCGCGTGGTGAACCAGCATGCCTGGCACAATTTGTTCCTGCGCCATCTGCTGATCGAGCCCCTGGCCGGCGACCTGCAGGATTTCGTGCCGCAGTTCACCATCCTGCATGCCCCCGACTTCAAGGCCGATCCGGCCCGTCACGGCACCCGCAGCGAGACCGTGATCGCCCTCGACTTCACCCGCGGCATCGTGCTGATCTGTGGCACGTCCTATGCCGGCGAGATGAAGAAGTCGGTGTTCTCGATCCTCAACTACATCCTGCCGGGCAAGGACGTCATGTCCATGCACTGTTCGGCCAATGTGGGCCATTCGGGTGACGCAGCGATCTTCTTCGGGCTCTCGGGCACCGGCAAGACGACGCTGTCGGCCGATCCGCACCGCACCCTGATCGGCGACGACGAGCACGGCTGGAGCAACACCTCGCTGTTCAACATCGAGGGCGGCTGCTACGCCAAGATGATCCGCCTGTCGGCCGAGGCCGAGCCCGAGATCTACGCCACCACCCGCCGCTTCGGCACGGTGCTGGAGAACGTGGTGATGGACCCGGCGACGCGCGAACTGGACCTGGACGATGACACGCTGGCCGAGAACAGCCGCGGCGCGTATCCGCTGTCCTATATTCCGAACGCCTCGGCAACCGGCGTCACCGCCCACCCGAAGAACATCATCATGCTGACCTGCGACGCGTTCGGCGTCATGCCGCCGATCGCCAAGCTGTCGCCCGAGCAGGCCATGTACCACTTCCTGTCCGGCTACACCGCCAAGGTCGCCGGCACGGAGAAGGGCCTGGGCAACGAGCCGCAGGCGACGTTCTCGACCTGCTTCGGCGCGCCGTTCATGCCGCGTCATCCGTCTGTCTACGGCAACCTGCTGAAGGAAAAGATCGCCAGCCACAACGTGGATTGCTGGCTGGTCAACACCGGCTGGACCGGCGGCGAATTCGGCACCGGCAAGCGCATGCCGATCAAGGTCACCCGCGCGCTGCTGAACGCGGCGCTCGACGGGTCGCTGAAGCACGCCCCCATGGTGGTCGACCCGAACTTCGGCTTCGAGGTTCCCTCGTCGTGCACCGGCGTGCCGACCGAGATCCTGAACCCGCGCGAGACCTGGGCGGACAAGGCGGCCTATGACGCCAAGGCCCGCCACCTGGTCGAGCTGTTCATCTCCAACTTCGCCAAGTTCGAGGATTACGTGGACGAGAAGATCCGCGCGGCGGCCCCCAAGGCGGCCTGATCCTTCTGCGATAACCGGTTTGCGGAACGGCGGGCTGCGGCCCGCTGTTTCCTTTGGCATCCACGGGACGCTATCCCTATAACAAGGGCCATGAGGCCAGACCTGAAACGCAGGACATTGGTGAAGGCGGCAGCCGCCGTCCCGGTACTCGGAATGCTGCCCCGGTGGGCGCGCGCCGAGGCGTTCGAGCCGCCGATGACGTTTCCGCCGTCGCAGCTGCTGCCGCCGGAGTTGCAGAAGGGCGAGACGTTCCAGGTGATCGGCGAGGTCACCGCGCAGGGATTCTCGAACCGCTTCATATTGTCCACGAGCTATGGCGGCTACGACGTGGTGACCCAGGACCTGCTGGAGAAATACGTCGCCGAGACCCGCGCGATCGCGCAGCTGCGCAAGATCAAGACCACCAAGGCATTCGCCTCGGGCTTCGCCTCGGCCGCCAAGAGCCCCTACAAGGGCGTCAAGGCGCTGGTCGAGGCGCCGATCGAGACGGTCAAGGGCGTTCCCGTCGCCCTGTGGAAGTTCGGCAAGCGGGTCGGTGAGATGGTTTCGGGCAGCCGCGGCGAGCAGGAGGACAGCTATCCGGCCGAGCTGCTCGGCTATTCCGCGCTGAAGCGGAAGCTGGCGTTCAAGCTGGGCGTCGACGTCTATTCCGCCAACGTCACCCTGCAGAAGGAGATCAACGACGTCTCCTATGCCGGCTTCGCCGGCGGCCTGGCGTTCAAGGGCGCGATGATTCCCGTGTCGCTTCCGGCCATCGCCGGCAAGGCGCTGAGTGCCATCCATTACACGCGGCAGGCCAACCAGATCCTGCGCGACATGACGCCCGAGGATCTGCGGATGCGCAACCGCGCGGCGCTCAAGGCGATGTGGGCGGAAAGCAGCGAAATCGACGCGTTCATGGACAACAACTATTTTACGCCGCGGCACGAGACCATCATCACCATGGCGCTCGAGAGCATGCAGGGCGTGATGAACCGGCAGGCGGTGATCCGCCGCGCCAGCCAGGTCGATTCCGACCTGGCCGCGCTGCTGATGCAGCGGTCGGTCGAGATGATGCGGGCCTATCACGCGACGGTTCATGCCATCGTCCGGTTCGAGGAGATCGACTCCAACCTCGCCATGGTCACGGATGACGGCGGCCTCGCCATCACCATGCCGGCGGACCGCATCCACTGGACCGAATGGTTCGCGAAGACCACGGCGGCGCTCGCCGGCTACCAGACGCCGCAGATTAAATGGCGCGGCCTGGTGGTCGCAGGCCAGCTTTCGGATCGCGCGCGGATGAAGGCCCAAGGGCTGGGGCTGATCGTCGAATCGCAAGCCCGCGACACCCTGCTGCCCAAGGAGGAGTGGGAAGCGCCGGAGCCCCTGGAAGTTGACGACGATACCCCGGACATGCCCACCGAGACGTCGCCTGCCACGGAGACGCCGGCGGCGGAACCTTTGCCGGCCGGGCCGCAGCCGGGGACCGGGCCGGAATGGCAGGATGCACCGTCTTCGGACGGGGTGTTATGACCTTGCGGTCCTGCGCCGCGGTCACGACTTCATGATAAAATCGACGATCTCTGAGTCGGAACCGACATGACGCGATCCAAGAGCTGGGGTTTTCCGCGCTGGGGCGGATACGGGAATACACGGCAGGACGCCGTGTCCGTGCGCATGTGCGACTGGGAAGGCTGCAACGAGGCCGGCGACTGCCCCGCGCCCAAGTTCCGCGACTCGCCGGAAAAGTTCTGGTTCTGCCAGGAACATGCCGGCGCCTACAACCGCAACTGGAACTACTTCAAGGGCCTGACCCAGGAAGAGGCCGCGCGGGTGATGCGCGAGGAAATGAAGCAGGCGCGCGGCTTTCGTGACGCGGGCACCTGGCGCGATACCTCCAGCGGCGTGACCAAGGAAGAGCGCGAGCGCAACGCCGCGCTCGACGTGCTCGGCCTCGACGGCGCCGCCGATCCGGCCGAGATCAAGGCCGCCTTCCGCGACCTCGCCAAGAAGCACCACCCCGACGCCAACCCCGGCGACGACGAAGCCGCCGAGCGTTTCAAGAGCGTGATCGCGGCCTACGAGCTGCTGAAGGCGTAGGCTCTAGTTCGGCTCGTGGCCGACCTTCACGATGAGCTTGCCGAAGTTCTCGCCGCGGAAC
The DNA here is from genome assembly GCA_945907245.1 of Rhizobium sp. Q54. Classification (GTDB taxonomy): domain Bacteria; phylum Pseudomonadota; class Alphaproteobacteria; order SMXS01; family SMXS01; genus RI-34. Next base: position 24,400 of record CAMDTB010000025.1, on the reverse strand, counting down.
AGGCCGACCAGGGCCTTCGGCATGGTCTCGATGCCTTCGACCACCGTTTCCCGGTACTTGATCTTGCCGTCCTTCAGCCAGCAGGCCATGTCGGCGGCGAAGGCGGGCATCATGTCGAAATGGTCGGAGACGATGAAGCCCTGCATCCGGACCTTGTGGCTGACAATGCGGAAGATGTGCTTCAGGCCCGGGCCTTCAACGTTGTACTCGGAAATGGCGCCGCACATGATGATACGCCCGTGTGGCCGGATATGGTCCAGCACCGCCTGCAGCGTCGCGCCGCCGACGTTCTCGAAATCGATGTCGATTCCCTCCGGACAATGCTCGCTGAAGGCGGCATCCATGCTGGTGACCGTGCGGTAGTTGAACGCGGCGTCGAGGCCCAGCTCGTCGCGCAGCCACGCCACCTTGTCGTCGGTGCCGGCCGAGCCGACCACGCGGCAACCCATGATCTTGCCCATCTGGGCGGCGATGGAGCCGACGGCGCCGGAGGCGGCGGAGACGTAAAGGGTCTCGCCGGGCTTGGGCTCGCCGATCAGCTTCATGCCCACATAGGCGGTCAGCGATGCGCCGCCCAGGACGCCAAGATAGTCCTTCCACGGAGCCACGCCCGGTTCGATCTTGCGCATGAAGCCGCCCACGTCGGCCGCCTGGTATTCGGCCCATTGCAGCATGCCCATCACGACGTCGCCGGGCTGGTAGTCGGGGTGGCGCGAGTCGACGACCACGCCCATGCCGCCGCCGTCCATGATCTGCCCGACCTCGAACGGCGGCGTGTAGCTGTCCATCTCGGTCATGCGGGGGCGCATATAGGGGTCGAGCGAATGGTAGAAGTTGCGCAGCAGGATCTGGCCGTCGGCCGGTGTCGGCATGGTCGCGGACTCGATGGCGAAGCTGGACTCGTCGACGAAGCCGGTGGGCCGCTTGACGAAGCGCACGACGGTGTTCTCGGGCATGGGGGCGTTTCCGTTCCTTAAGATGGGCTTCGTTATTTACCGCACGGAAACATTTCTCACTACCGGTGATTTTGCGAGCGTAGCAAAGCAATCCAGCGCCGTCGCCGCACAGCCATCAACGGCATGGCTGGATCGCTTCGCTACGCTCGCGAAGTCACGGCAGGAAAATCTACGCCAGCAGGAAGTTGGCGTTGGCCGCCGCGATCGGTTTCGCCGGATCGTCCTGCCAGGCTTCGGCGCGCACGTTGGCGACGCGGCGGCCGATGCGGGTGGCCCAGGCGCGGGCATAGGTGTCGCGGGCCGCGCCCGAGCGCATGTAGTCGATGGTGATGGTGATGGTCTTGGGCATCGCCTCGGTCTCGATCTCGTAGGCGATCTGGAACAGGGCGGCCAGCTCCAGCAGAGCCGCGATGGTGCCGCCATGGAGCGCGGGCAGGGTGGTATTGCCGATCAGCTTGTCGGCATAGGCCATTGTGGTGATGACCCGGCTATCCTGCACGGCGACCCCGATGCCGAGGAATTTCGCGTAGGGGACCGCCAGGGGCAGGCCGGAAAAGTCGTTGGCCTGCTTCATGAGCTGGAAGGTCTCGCGAAAGCCGCTCATGACTCAGTCGCCTGTGCAAGCTTGCCCTGGCCGGTGAACATGAACGTCGCCGTGGCGTTGGCGATCGGCTTGGCCTTGTCGTCGTGATAGGCGAAGCCGCGGACGAAGGCGATCAGCCGGGTCACCTTGTAGCATTCGGCATAGGCAAAGACGTCGAGACCGGGTTCGGCGGGGCGCATGTAGTCGATCCGCAGGTCGAGGGTGGCGAAGGCGTCCGACTTCTCGACCCGGGCCACCACCGCCGAGCCGCAGACGTTGTCCAGTACCGCCGAGATGGCGCCGCCCGCCAGCACACCCGTGTCCGGGTTGCCGACGAGGTCGAGGCTGTAGGGCAGGCGGACCGTTACCGCCCCGGGCGCGAAATCGACCAGCTGCAGGCCGATGGCGCCCATGTGGGGAATCCGGTCCAGGAACTTCTGGCTGCGGATCATGCGCTGGAATTTGTCGTCTTCGGTCATGGGCGCGGATTATGCACCGGGTGCCGGACGCGGCAAGCGCAATCCCCGGGGGACGAGCCTGCGCTCGGCGAGTTCGAACAGGCCTTGCGTCGCCAGCGCCAGCAGCGCGGCGGGCACCGCGCCTTCCAAAATCAGGCCGGTGTCGGCCAATCGGATGCCGGCCAGGATCGGCTGGCCATAACCGCCGGCGCCGATCAGCGCACCGAGGGTCGCCGTGCCGACATTGATGACGGCGGCGGTCTTGATGCCGGCCATGATCGACGCGGCCGCCAGTGGCAGCTCGATCCGCCGCAGGACCGTGGCGCGCGGCAGGCCCAGCGCCTCGGCGGACTCCCGCAGGGATGCAGGGATGCCGCTCAGGCCCGCATGGGTGTTCCGGACGATCGGCAGCAGGCTGTAGAGGAACAGGGCAATCATCGCCGGCGGGCCACCGATGCCGACCAGCGGGATCATGAACACGAACAGCGCCAGCGACGGGATGGTCTGGGCGACACCCGCCGCCGCCAGTACGGCCTGGCCGAGGCGCGGCCGGCGGAAGGCGAGGATGCCGAGCGGTACCGCGACGACGATCGCCGCGCCCAGGGAGATCGCGACCAGCGTCAGGTGCTCGGCGGTGGTGCGGGCAAGCCGGCGCCACAGACCGTCGGTGTCGGGCGCCGCGCGGGAGCCGTCCCGCAGGAATCCGGCCGCGACGACCTGCTCGGTCTTGCCGTGCAGGGTGACGTCGGCATTCATCGCCTGCATCCGCGCCAGGTCGATGCGGCCTTCGAGGCGCTCGAGCGCGGCGATGGCGCCGGCGGGCAGGTCGAGCCGGTAGAGGATGACGGCCTGGTATTCCGGAAACACCTTCCCGTCGTCCCGCAGCACGGCGAGGTCATAGGCGCGGATGTTGGCGTCGGTGGTGTAGACGTCGGTGGCGTCGATGGCGCCCGAGCCGACCGCCCGGTACGCGAGCTCGTGCTCCATGCCGCGCGCGTCCCTCTGCGGCAACGCGTAGCGATCCCGCAGCAGCGGCCAGCCATCCTTTCGGTCGAGGAATTCGTGGCTGAAGACCAGCTTCAGTCCGGGGTGCGTGCGGAGATCGGAAAGGGTCGCGATGCCCAGTGCCCGCGCGCGGTCGACGCGCATGGCGATGGCATAGGTGTTCTCGAAACCAAGGGATCCGGTGACGCCGATGCCATCTTCGCGCAGCGCGGCGCGCATCGTGTCGTCGGTCGAGGCATCGCTGCCGGCGAGGATCTCGGCGGAAATGGTGCCGGTATAATCCACATAGGCGTCGATCTCGCCGCCCTTGAGCGCCTCGTAGACGATGCGCGTGCCGCCCAGCCCGGCACGGTGCGCGGTGTCGATGCCGGCGTCCCGCAGCGTGCCGGTGAGGATTTCGCCGAGGATGATGCCCTCGGTGAAGGCCTTGGAGCCGACGGTCACTGCCCATGACTGGACGGGCCATGCGAGCAGCATGAGCATGAGCAGCAGGCGCCTCACAGCGGCAGCTCGCTGCGCTGGGCGCGGATGAACTCCGTCACGAACGGATCCGCGGGATGCTCCAACAGATCGGTCACGTCGCCCTGTTGAACGATCGCGCCATCGCGCATCAGCACGATCCGGTCGCCGAAGAAGGCTGCCTCGTGCATGTCGTGAGTGACCAGCACGATCGTCTTGGATAGCGAACGGAAGATCTCCCGGAGATCGTCCTGCAGGCCGCGCCGGATCAGCGGGTCGAGTGCGCCCAGCGGTTCGTCGAGCAGCAGGACGTCCGGATCGAGCGCCAGGGCGCGCATGATCGCGACCCGCTGCCGTTGCCCGCCGGACAACTCCGCCGGCCAGGCGTCGAGGCGTGCCGCGGGAAACCGGGTAAGGGCGGCCAGCGCCTGGACCCGTTCCGCCTGAGCCTGCGTGGTCCAGCCGAGATGTTCCGGCATCAGGCAGATGTTTTCGCGCGCCGTCAGGTGGGGGAACAGGCCGCCATCCTGGATGACGTAGCCGATGCGCCGGCGTGCCGGTGTGAGCTGACCCGAGAGTGGCGCGCCGTCGAACAGCACGTTGCCCTGGTCCGGCGGCGCGAGGCCGATCAGCATGCGCAGCAGCGTGGACTTGCCGCAACCGCTGGGTCCGATCAGCACCGTTGTCCCGCCCTCTGGAATGGCGAGGGAGAGCGGCCTGACCGCTTGCGCCTCTCCGAACCGTTTCGCAACGCCCTGCAATTCCAGCATGGGCGGAGTGTAGGACGATGCGGGCGCCGTCACTAGGTGGCCTGTTGCGCCGCCTCGCGTGCTTCGTCCAGCACCTCGCGGACCTTCCTCGCCATCTCCTCGCGCCGGTACGGCTTGTTGAGCAGATGCACGCCCGGATCGAGCCGGCCATGGTGGATGATCGCGTTCTCGGTATAGCCCGAAGTGAACAGCACCGGCAGTTCCGGACGCAGCCGCCTTGCCTCGGCCGCGAGTTGCTGGCCGTTCATGCCGCGCGGCATGACCACATCGGTGAACAGCAGGTCGAAGTCGGCGACCTTGTCCAGCATCTCGATGGCCTCGGGACCGTTGGCCACGGCCACGACACGGTAGCCCAGGCCGCGAAGCTGCTTTTCCACGTGGCTGCGGACGAGGTCGTCATCCTCGACAAGCAGGATCTTGTCGCTGCCCGACAGCGACGAGAGTTTCCCGGTGGACGTGCCGGCGGCGTCTCCGGTTTCGCGGGTCCGGGGCAGGTAGATGCGCACGACGCTGCCCTGGCCCACTTCCGAGTAGATCTTGATGTGACCCCCAGACTGCTTGACGAAGCCGTAGACCATCGACAGGCCCAGGCCGCTGCCCTTGCCTACGTCCTTGGTGGTGAAGAACGGCTCGAACGCCCGGTTGACCACGTCCGGCGGCATGCCCTGGCCGGTATCTGTGACCGCGACCATGACATATTGACCCGGCTGGACGTCCTCGTGGCTGGCGGCATAGGTGCCGTCCAGGTAGGCGTTGGCTGTCTCGATGGTCAGCCGCCCGCCGCCCGGCATGGCATCGCGTGCATTGAGGCACAGGTTGAGAATCGCCGCTTCCATTTGGGCCGGGTCGACAAAGCCGCGCCATAGTCCGCCCGCGCGGACGATTTCGATCTCCACATGTTCTCCCAGCGTGCGGCGCAGCAGGTGATCCATGGAACCCATCAGGGCGTTGACGTCGGTAATCTTCGGCTCGAGCGCCTGGCGCCGGGCGAAGGCGAGCAGGCGGCGGTTCAGCGCCGAGCCGCGCTCGGCGGCATCCTGCATGGCGACCGCCAGCCGGTGCAGGTCGCCATGCTCGGGGAGTTGCTCGGCGAGAAACTCGGCATTGCCGAGAATCACCGTCAGCAGGTTGTTGAAGTCATGCGCCACGCCGCCGGTAAGCTGGCCCAGGGTTTCGAGCCGCTGGGACTGTTGCAGCCTGGACTCGGCCTCGATCTGGGCGGAGACGTCGCGGGCGATATTGAAGAACAGCTGTTCCTCGTCGGACCAGACCGACGACCATTGGATATAGACGATGCCGCCGTCCTTCCGGTAGTACCGCTGCTGCATGGTGCTGACCGGGCGGCCGGCGCGGATGTCGATATTGTCGCGGCCGGATCTTTCCCGGTCGTCGGGATGGATAAAGTCGCCGAAATTGCGGCCGACCAGCTCGGCCGGCTCATAACCCCAGATGTCTTTCGACCGGATGCTCATCTCGACGCAGGTTCCGTCGGCGGTGAAGGAACAGATAGCGTCGACCGAATGGTCGAGGACGCGCTGGAGCCGTGCTAGCACTGCCTCGTTCGCGCCCTGTGCTTGCCGCAAAGCCTCATGCGCCTGGTGCGCGTCGTGAATGTCGGCGGAGGTGCCGAACCAGTGATCGACGGCGCCGTCTTCGCCCAGCACGGGGATGATCCTGATCCGGAACCAGCGGTAGATTCCGTCACGCCGCAGCCATCGGGTTTCCACCTCGCAGGTTTCGCCCTTCCGGAAGGACCCTTTCCAGCGGTCGAGAAACGTCTGGCGGTCGTCGGGATGCAACGACTCGAACAGATTGTGGGCATCGCCTGGCGCGTCGCCGCCATAGATCCGGGCCTTTTCATTGACGAAGTCGATGGTGCCGTCGGGCAGCGCGGTCCACGCCATGTCCACCATGGCGCGCGCCAGTTGCCTCGATCCGGTAATCAATTCGCCCAAAGGTATCCCCCATCCATGCCCCAATATGCGTGTGTGCTACGGCGCAGGGCAATGCCTAATGCGGTGCCGGCATCATTTGCACCTGCAAGGGTTCGACCCGCGATTTCCGTGGACAGGCAAGTCGTCGAAAACCGTTTACTTACAACTGACGTAATTTTTTCACAGTCGCATTCCCGAGACGCATACCCAAGGGGAATACATTACTACCGGTCCAATGTGCCCCGGCTCAGTTACGGGCGAACTTGTCGATGAACCGGTTGACGTCCTCGGCGACGCCGGCGCGCCAGCGGAACATGTGCGCCAGCGCCAGGACAGTGCCGGCGTGGCTGATATTGGGATAGCTCTTGTATTCGGCATGCACGCCCAGTTCGGTAAGGCGGGCCTGCAGATTCTCGGAGTTTACCGGCCAGACGATGGGATCGTTCTCGCCGCTCAGCAGCAGCGTCGGCGGCCCTTCCGAATGGGCGTAGGTGATCGGCTGGCTGAGCTCGGAGTCGATGTGATTGCGGAAGATCTGGCCCAGCTCGTGGTCCTTCTTCAGCATGGGCAGGAAGTCATAGGGACCGGACAGGCCGACGAAGCCGCGCAGCTTGCGGGCGTCATAGCCGCGCTGGTCCAGATATTCCAGATTGAACGCCAGCTTGGCGGCCATGAAGGCGCCCGCCGAATGACCAACGAGGAAGATGCGGTCGGGGTCGCCGCGATAATCCTGTGAATATCGGGACGCCCATATGACGGCTGCCGCGGCGTCGTGCATGAAGCCCGGAAAGCGCACCTCCGGAAACAGGCGGTAGTCCGGCACGACCACCACATAGCCCATGGACGCCAGGCCCTGGCCGGCGAACAGATAGTCCTCGCGGTGGCCCTGGGTCCATTTGCCGCCATAGAAGAACACGACGACCGGCAGCGGGCCGGGAATGTCGGACGGCCGGTAGACGTCCAGCCGCTTCCGCTTGTGCTGGCCGTAGACGATGTTGCGGGTGATGGCGATGCGGTTGGTCGGGACCGAGGCGTTCAGCACGTTGAGCGGCGTGCACACGAGCAACTGCCTGCGCAGGTAGCGCAGGCTATCCTTGAACGAGGTCGATGATGATTGCGTGCCCTTTTGCAATCGTGCCAGCCCCATAGGCGGACGCCACGAATATAAGGGGACGCCGGCCAACCCGCCGGTCCGGCGGGAAAGAAACTTCAACTCTCGCAAGAACTTCGGGCCCGGTGACCGGCCCATCGCCCCCGCGCTTCCCCACATATGGGGCATATCAGGGCCTAATGAAAGCGCTTTGGGTTTTTTCACTCGTTTTGCGGCGGAAAAGTCACGTTTGACGGGGCTGGTCCGGCACCCCATGATGGCCGCGGGGAGACTTGCAGGGGAATCTGGATGGCGCTGGAACACGTGTTCAGTCCGCTCGTGATCAACGGGCTGGAAATCAAGAACCGGGTGCTGCGCACGGCGCACGGCACGAACCTGGGCGCCGAGCTGTCCGACGACCTGATCGCCTATCACGAGGCAAGGGCGAAGGGCGGCGTCGGCCTGTCGCTGACCGAAGCGTCCAGCGTGCACAAGACCGGTCCCATGACCATGCACGCCTGGAGCGACGACATCATCCCGCGCTATCAGAAACTGATGAAGGCGGTTAGGCCGCATGGCATGCGGATGTTCTCGCAGATCAACCACATGGGCTATCTGCAGGGCCCGCCGTGGGCGCAGCCGTGGTCGGCGTCGGAGATCCTGGTCAACCCGCTGAGCGGCATGACCTCGCATGCCATGACCAGGGACGAGATCGCCGAGGTCATCGACGCCTTCGCCCAGGCGGCCCGCCGGGCGGTCGAGGGCGGGCTGGACGGCGTCGAGGTCCACGCCGCCCATAACTTCCTGTTCCAGCAGTTCATTTCCGAGAGGTTCAACCACCGCACCGACGAATATGGTGGCAGCTTCGAGAACCGCATGAGGCTGCTGATGGAAACGCTGCGCGCGATCCGCGCCATGGTCGGGCCAAAATATCCGTTCGGCCTGCGGGTCGGGCCGAACAATGCGCCGGGCTGGCTCAACGTGGAGGAGCACCAGCAGATCGTCGCGCGGGTGCTGCAGGAGGACCTTATCGATTTCCTCGACGTGTCGCACGGCGCCTCGGGCACGGCCAGCTCCAAGATCATCGGCGCCATGCATGAGGACACCGGCTACGAGCTGCATATGAGCGTGCCGGTGACGCGGGTCGCGAAGGGGCGCATCCCGCGGTTCGTCACCGGCCGGTTCCGCACCTTGCAGGACGTGGACGACGCCATCGCCCGAGGCGACGCCGACATGGTCGGCATGACCCGCGCCCACATCGCCGACCCGGACATCGTCCGCAAGACGCTGGCGGGACGCGGGCACGAAATCCGGCCCTGCATCGGCTGCAACCAGGGTTGCCTCGGCGGGCTGATCGCGGGGCGCATTGCCTGCACGGTCAACGTGGTCGCGGGGCGCGAGCTGACCCTTGGCGAGGAGTTGCCGCCGGCGTCGCCGCCGAAGGATGTGCTCGTGGTGGGCGGCGGCCCGGCCGGCATGGAGGCGGCGCGGGTGGCGGCGCTGCGCGGCCACCGGGTTACCCTGGCGGAGGCAGGGCCGAGGCTCGGCGGCACGGTGCAGGTGGCGCGTCTGGCGCCCAAACACGCCGGTATCGGCGACGTGGTCGACTGGCTCGAGGACGAGATGGACCGTCGCGGTGTGCGCGTGCTGCTCAACACCTGGGTCGATCAGGCCTATCTGGACGAACACAAGCCCGAGGCCGTGATCCTCGCGACCGGCGCGTCGCCGCGCATGGACGGCGTCCAGACGGCGACGCCCGATGTCCGTCCGGGCGGCGTGAACCAGGACCATGTGGTGTCGACCGCGCAATTGCTGACCGGCCGCCACAACCAGGTCGGCGGCACCGCGCTGGTGCTGGACGACGTGGGCGGCTACGAGGGCATCGGCGCCGCCGAGTTCCTGGTGGAGAAGGGCGCGACCGTCACCTTCGTCACCACCAAGGACGCCTTCGCGCCGAAGATGGTGGTGCCCGGCGTCGCCATCCCGGCGCTGGAGCGGCTCAACAAGGATGGCCGCTTCAAGCTGGTGACCCGGGCCTACCTGAAGGATATCGGCACCGACGATGCCGTGGTCGGCTCGCTGGAGGGCTGGCCGGATATGGCGGTATCGGCCGAGACGGTGGTGCTGGTGACGCCCAACCGTCCCAACAACGCGCTGGCCGGCGAGATCGAGGCGCGGGGCATTCCGGTCCATGTGGTCGGCGACGCCGTCGAGCAGGCGTTCCTGCCGCACGCGTTTCGTACGGCCAATCTCGCGGCCCGCGCGGTTTGACCGCTATTCCGGCAGTTCGAGGCGGGCGCGTTCGTAGGCGGGGCGGCCGATCAGCACCAGCACCCAGGCGATGGTCATCATGCCGGGCAGGATCACCAGCAGCGATTGCCGCAGCCCGCCGTCGACGAACAGATAGTCCGTGCCCAGCGCGATCAGCAGCGGCCCCAGCGCCACACCGAAGACGCCGTTGATGAGGTAGAGCACGGCGGTTAATTGCCCGCGAAACTGGTTGGGCACGATGGCGTGCAGTGTGCTCGGGATGCTGGCGACGATCAGTGGCATGATGAACATCAGCCCGGCGAGGCAGGCAAGGCTGACCAGCGCCGAATCCACCAGCGGCCAGAGGATGAGCACCGGAATTCCGAAAACGATGCCGAATACCATGACGTTGAACCGGCCGCCGCGCGACCCGCGATTGGCGAACCAGTCGCTGAGATAGCCGCCCACCATGCCGCCGGGCAGCCCGGCGATGATGTTGATCAGGCCCAGTGTCGTGCCGATGGTGGCGACGGTGAAGCCGAAGTACCGGACATAGAGGGCGGTCATCCAGGCGACAACCGCGTAGGACACGATCGCAATGAACCCGGCGCCCAGCATCAGGCAGAACAGGATCACCCGGTGCCGGCGCGCATAGGACCAGAGCGTCACGCCGCCAACGGGCGTGTCCTCGGTGACGGGCTGCGGCACGGTCTCGCGCCTGGGCGGCTCGGCGATGAACAGCAGCAGGACGGCGATCAGAAAGCCGGGCAGGGCGGACACGTAGAAGGTCAGCTGCCAGCCATAGGTCGCACCTAGCAGCGGAAGGTCCACCTGTTCGGCGCCCGGCACGATCTTCGCCATGCCGGCGCCGATCAGGTAGGAACAGCCGGAGCCGAGGGTGACCGACATGATGATGCAGGCCATTGCCCGGCCGCGCAGCCTTGGCCGGAAATAGTCGGCGATCATCGAGAAGGCGGCCGGCGCCAGGCACGCCTCGCCGATGCCGACGCCGGCGCGGGCGGCGAACAGGGTCCAGAAGTCGGTCGCGAACCCGCAGGCCAAGGTCATCAGGCTCCAGGCGATCACGCCGTAGATGACGATGTTGCGGCGGTTCTTCCGGTCCACGAGCCTGCCGATGGGCAGGCCGAACAGGGCATAGAACACCACGAACGCCATGCCCTGGAGCAGACTGATCTGGGTGTCCGTGATGGCCAGCGTCTGCTTGACCGGCTCGCTGAGGATGTAGAGCAGATGGCGGTCGACGAACGCGAACACGGTCGCGATCGCCAGCACGCCGACGGCCTGCCATGCTTTCGACAGCGGCGGATACGGAGAGTCGGCGGCGACGACCGCGGGCGCGCTCACTCGGCGGCTGCCTGGCCGGCGACGAAATCGTCCCTGAGCTTGTATTTCTGGATCTTGGTCGAGGACATGGGCCACTGGGCGACGAATCGCACATGGCGCGGCACCTTGAAGCTGGCGATCCGGCCCTTGCAGAACTCGATGATCTCCTGCTCGGTGGCATTTGCGCCGGGGCGCAGCTCGATGAAGGCGGCCGCCACCTCGACGAGGCGGGCGTCGGGCACGCCGACAACCTGCACCAGCTTCACCGCCGGATGGTTGGAGATGAAGGATTCGATTTCCACCGCGGCGACGTTCTCGCCGCCGACCTTGAGCATGTCCTTGAGGCGGCCGAGGAAGAAGATCTGGCCGGCGTCGTCGACCATGCCCAGGTCGCCGGTGCGGAACCAGCCGTCGCGGAATGCCTCGGCGGTCTTGACCGGATCCTTGTAGTAGCCGTCGAACACGGCATATCCCTTGATGACGATCTCGCCGCGCTGGCCGTTGGGGACGCGCTCGCCGGTGTCCGGGTCGGTGATCCGGACCTCGATGCCCGGGAACGGCGTGCCGCAGGCGCGCAGCCGGTGGTCCTCGCTGTCGTCGGGATGGCCGAAGGCGATCACGCCGCCCACTTCGGTCAGGCCGTAGGCGGCGGTCTGGCTCGCGTGCGGGAAGGCGGCCTCGAACTGGCGCATCAGGTCGGGCGGGGCGACGTTGTTGACGCGCTTCACCCGGCTGAGATCGCGGGACTTGAAGTCCGGATGGTTGACCAGGGCAGCGGTGATGGTGGGGAAGGCGGCGAACAGCATGGTCGCCTTTTCCGCCTCGATCATCCGCAGCGCCGCGCCGGCCTCGAAATGCGTCGAGGTGATGAAGGCGGCGCCAGCGTCGAACAGCGCGGCCATGGGCAGGATGGTCGACATATGGAACAGCGGCAGCGGATCCCACATGCGGTCTTGCGGACCCATCAGGTACTTTTCCCGGTTCATGTTGATGCCGTTGCGCACCAGGTGCTCGTGGGTGATCGGGCAGCCTTTCGGGTTGGCGGTGGTGCCGGAGGTGTACATCATGATGCACGGGTCCTTCAGCGCCACGGCGATGCGCCGGCGCTCGACGTCGTCCTCGGTGGCGCCGTCTTTCAGGGCTTCGAAGTCCCGCCAGCCCATGAAGCCCCGGGGCGCCGCGCCACCATACATGACCATGGTCTTCAGCAACGGCGCGCCCTTCAGGGTCAGTCGGCGCACGTCATCCTGGTGCTCCAGGTCGGGGAAAGCGTCGCCCAGCACGGCGGCGAAATCGGCGTATTCCGAGATCAGGTCGCTGGTGAACAAGGCGACCAGGTCGGCGTTTTCGATCACATAGCCCATCTCGTGGGCCTTGAACCGGGCGTTGATCGGCACCGAGACGACGCCGGCCAGGGCGCAACCCAGGATCAGGTCCACATAGGGCATGCAATTGGGCATCAGGATGCCGACATGCTGGCCAGGGCGTACGCCCAGGGCGATCAGCGAGCGGGCGATCTCGTAGGCCGTGGCGACGGCTTCCCGGTAGGTGCGGCGGCTTTCGGGGAAGACTATGGCGTCATTGTCGGGCCAGCGGTCCGCCGCCTTGAGCAGCAGGTCGCCAAACGTGGTCGCTTCGATACGATGTCGGTTCATGCCTGTCCCCGTACTCCCCGACAAAACAGTACGGATCGGCATCAGTGAACACAACCGGCGTGCGGATCGCGTTGCGAATACCCATTTATTCAGGCGAGTGGTATTGGCCGCGCTGCTGCGGAATGATACCGCCAGAGTCGACGACGCCAATTGCAGACGAAAGAGGTTGCCCGTGGTTCGCCGCGCCATCGCCATTGCCGCCCTGATCCTGTTCACCGCCGGAACGGCGCAAGCCCAGGTCAGCAGCGAGACACTCCAGCCGCCGCCGGGCGACGACGGCGGCTATGATGTGCCGCCTGGCCAGTCCTGGGGAAGCCAGGGCAGCCCGCAGGAGAGCTACGGTGCGCCGTCCGGTGATGAGGTCGACCCGGCGGAGGATCCCTACGCCGACCCGGCTGCTGGCGGCGTTTACGACCCCACGACGCGTTCGACGACCGGTCCCACCCGCTTGCCCGGCCCGGGAGGCGTACCGTCCTACACGCCCGAGCCTTCCCCTGGAAGCGCGCCGCCAGCTTATGGCAGAACCGCGCCGCCGCCGTCCTACGGTCAGGGCGCTCCGCGTTCCTATGGCCCCGGCGCGCCGCCTGCCGCTGGACCGGGTGCCGCCGGCGATGGCGGCCAGGCCGGCGTTCGCAGTTCGTGCGACGACATCGCCGCCGAACTGGAGCGCTTTCGTGGGCCGCCGGACAATCCCATGCTGCCGCGCGACCAGGCCTGTGCCTCGGCGCGTGCGAGTGCCGAGCCTGGCCGGCCGAACCCGGCGTTCCGCCAGTGCTCGGACGATTTCTTCCGCCAGTACGAGCGGCAGCGCGAAGAGTACCGGCGGTGCATGGAGCAGGATGCCGGCAAAGGCGAACAGCGGCTCGAGCAGCGCGCCCTGACCGAGGACGCGGCCCGCAACGGCCATGGCGGCACCGCGCCGCAGATGGCCGGCCCCTACGCGCGCTCGGGCGCGCCGGGCTGGCTCGGCGTCCAGGTCGCGCCGGTGTCGCCGCAGACGGCATACCGGACCGGCGCACCGGGCACCGAGGGCGCCTATGTGCTGAACGCGGTCATCGGCAGCCCGGCCCAGACAGCGGGCCTGCGCCGCGGCGACATCATCGTCGCCTTCGACGGCCATGCGATCGCGCAGCCCAAGGACCTGCAATATCAGGCGGAACGGCTGCAGGCGGGACAGTCGGTGCGGCTGGATATCCTGCGCGGCGGCCAGCAGCAGACGCTGGACGTCCAGATCACGCCACGGCCTTGAGGGGAAGAGGGGCTACTTCTCGCCTCTCACATAGCGCTCCAGCTCGTTGTGCCAGTGGCGCAGTTGCTGCTCCTGGTCCGAGTAGCGGGCGCCCCTGTAGCCGCGCGACTGCACGCCCTGATGCACATAGCCCATCATCGTCGCGTCCTGGTTGATGACGTAGCCGAGGCCGGGCTTGCCGTACTCGATGTGCATGCGTTCCGGCCGGGTCTCGCCCGACAGGTCAGTGCCGTCCTCGACGCCCATATAGGCGGGGACCTTGTAGTTGGGGTCGGCAACCGGGCGGATCAGGACCAGCAGGTCGTAGGTCATCTTCTCCGGGTCGGACCGGTGCGGCCGGAAGCGCTGGATCAGCAGGCCCTCGGGGTGGGCGTTCAGCGTGATGTTGGGGAAGAACGAGTAGTTCCAGTCGTCGGTGAGCTGGTTGTCGGTGAACTCGCTGTAGTCGATGCCCCGCTTCTTGGCCCAGGTGCGCTTGGCCTGCTGGATCACCCGGCGCGCGTCGTTGGGCGACCGCTTGCCGAAGTCCTCCGGCGTGACCTCGACCTCGGAGAGCAGATAGGCGAGGCCGTCGTTCAGCGTCTCGTGGTCGTCCAGCTTGGGGCTGACCTCGCCGAACTTCAGCAGCTGGCGGCTCATGCCGTTGGGATAGGTGTCCCACTGCACTTCTCGGTCGTTGAAGAAGGTCAGGATCTCCGGGTGCACCGCGTGGACGTGATAGACCTCGATGAAGGCGTCATGGCCGATCTTCCAGTTGCACGGCCACTGGGTCTCCAGGTCCTTCACCACATGCATGTTCTCGAAATGGAACGGCTGCAGATGATCGGCGACCTCGCCCAGGAAGTCGACGAGCGGCGCGGCGTCCATGTCCATGTTGATGAACACCAGGCCGGACCAGATCTCGCAGCGGACCGGGGTCAGCGGCGGGTTGTCCTCGACCACCGGATTGCGGAAGGTCTCGCGGTCCTGGATGTTCTTCAGGGTGCCGTCCAGGTACCATTCCCAGGAATGGAACGCGCACTTGAACGAACTGGCGTGGCCGAACTCGCTCATCACCAGCCGGTTGCCGCGGTGATGGCAGACATTGTAGTAGGCCGAGATGTCGTCCGGGCCCGCGCCGTGGCGGGTGACGATGAAGCTTTCCGGGCCAAGCTCGTACTTGAAGTAGTCGCCGACTTCCGGGATGTCCCTCGCCACGCCGGCGAGGGTCCACACGCGGGTCCACATGTTCTCCCACTCGCGGCGCGCCCACTCGCGCGACACGTAGCGGTCGGTGGAATAGAAGCGGTCGCCGTAATCCTGGTACGGCGACATCGCCTCGGACGAGCCGGGCTCGGCCTCGGGATTGAGCGCAAAGCTGCGGGCGGCCGGAAAGTCCATCTTGTTCATCATGAGTCCCCGTGACGTCGTCCCCGGGGCGAGCATGGCAAATTCCGTTCCTTGTTTCCAGTCGCGCGTGCCGAAGACCGGCGGCGCTGTCGGTCAGGACAGGTAGCGCCGGCGCAGGTACCAGATCTCCACGACGCCGAGCACGACCAGGATCAGGCAGACGCTCCAGAACGCATGCGGGCTTTCGGAGGCCGGGATTCCGGCGACGTTGATGCCGAGCAGGCCGGTCAGCAGGGTGAGCGGCAGGAACACCACCGAGACCATGGACAGGAGGTACATATTGGCCTGCATGCGGTCGTTGACGCGGGCCTCCATCTCCTCGTGAATCAGCTTGCCGCGCTCGCGGATGGCGTCCAGGTCGGCGACCGAGCGGCTGGCGTCGTCGGCCACGTCGCGCAGCCGGCCGCGGGCGTGCTCGTCCATCTCGAGCACCCGCTGGCCGGCAAGCCGGGCGAGCGCCATCTGCTGCGGCCCCACATAGCGGTGCAGCGCGACGGCGCGCCGGCGCAGGCTGTTCAGCCGGGCGCGGGTCGCGGCGCTGCGGTCCTCGACCATGTCGTGCTCGAGCATGTCCATGTCGTCGTCAATGGCGGTCACCGCCGGTTCGACCCGCTCGATCAGCCGGTGGGTCAGCCGCGCCAGCAACCCGCCGATGGATGACGGCGCATGGCCGGCGGCGAGCTGGTCGCGGATGTCGCGCGTCGCCTTGATGCGGTAGAGCCGCACGGTGATCAGCCGCTTCTGTTCCACCCAGACGTGAAGTGGCGCCATCTCCTCCTCGCAGGTCGGGTCCAGGTTGACGCCGCGCAGGTCGAGCAGCAGCCCGTCGACGAACTCGGTGCAGCGCGGCCGGGACTGGCGCGCCAGCAAGCCCTCGATGACCACCGGATCGAGCCCACTTTCGCGGCTCAGCCAGTCCTTCGTGTAGGCGGCATTCTGCTGCAGATGGATCCAGACGAACCCGTCGCCGTCTGTCAGTGCCGGCAGGTCGTCCCAGTCGACCGGACGGACATTGCCGAGGCCGTCGAAATAGTGGGCGGAGATCAGGCCGACGCGATCCAGCATCAGGCCGGTCTATCAGTCGAATGTTTCAGTTCGGTGACGCAGCGCGTTTGCGCACGGCGAGAGCGAAAACATGCACGGGTGCATAAACGCACGGCTGTGTTGCAGGGAAACCGGGTGGACTGGTTATTACACTTCGATATAACGCGCGCCACCAATCAACCTGGGGTTATCAAAATGAACAAGATCATGTCTCTTGCCGTCGCCGGCATCCTCGCCGTCGCCACCATCGGCGCCGCTCAGGCCGCCGACATCCGCGGCCGGATCGAGAAGGTCGACGCCGAGAACAACGTCATCCGCCTCAAGAACGGCGTCGAGCTGCACTATGGCGACGACGTCAACGAGGCCGACCTCACGCCCGGTACCTCGATCCGCGCCAAGTACGAGTCGAAGAAGGGCCTGTTCGAGGTTACCTCGCTGAAGGTCACGTCGAAGAAGGACTGAGCCCGGTTTCATAGGGCCAAAAGGGCGCGCTTCGGCGCGCCCTTTTATTTTGGGCGTTACACGCCCAATCCGCGATTGCCCATGAACTGCAACAGCATAGCGAAGTAGACCATGGCAGTAAACGATTGGAGCGCACACAGAGCGCCCAGCACGAGCATCCCCCAACGGCGCGTTTCGAGATCACCCTTTAGCTTAATGGCGCCATAGATCAGGCCAAATGGCGAGAGCAGTAGTGCAGCGAGGCCCATGACGGTAATCATCGCTTCAGCCTCTATCCACATGTGACTATCCCCGCTGGTCTGAGACCGCCTGCAACGCGGATCTTCTGTCAACGGAGGGCGGTGGTCCAGTTTCCGCCGTACCGCCGATCCACTGTCTCCTGTGATATGGCGGACAGATAGTCAGGTTTGCGCCCCGTACTGGCTGCGGCGGCCTTCATATCATCCAGCAATGCAGTGTCGCTGTTGCTGCGTTCCTGCTCGGCGTCGGTCGGGACGATGATAATGCAGGAAAACGAATCTCTAGTGCCGATACCTTCCACGCGGGCGAGCGGTGCGATGGTCCTGACCAACCGCAATATCTCGGCCTTGGTCCGATCTACCGCTTTACTCACTGCGCTTCTCGGGCTAGCGCGGTTCTTCGACCGGATTGGCCTTGATCTTCGACATGGGCGTGGGCTCGTCGAAGCATACCATCAGCACCATCGGCCCGTCCGAGGCGGCCGCGTGAAGGGTCTTCGCCGGGACGATGCACAGGTCGCCGCCCTTCAGGTCGTAGCGTATGCCCGCATCCTCGTCGAAGAAGCTGGCCGTGCCTTCCAGCAGGAACACGTGGTTGTTGTAGGGGTGCCAGTGCGGCGCCTCGCGCTGCAGCGCCTTCTCGTGCACCGACGTCAGCGGCCACAGCCTGCGCGCCTTGAGCTGGTCGTAGACCCCTTCGAGTCCCGAAAAGCAGTTCCGTTCCACCGTCATCGCCATGCGAACCTCCCCGTCCGTTCGGCACAGCCTAGCCCGGTTCCCGGCGCAATGAAATCGGCAAGCCTGCACTTTTTGTGGGTTTGACCGAACCGCCGTCGCACGCTTAACGTAAGCGCTGTCTCAAACGGGGGTAGACCATGACAGCAGCGAGGCCGGTTCCGCCCGAGGCGGAGATCCGGGCAATCGTCGGGCACACGTTTCCCGGCGGCATCTATACTGTCGAGCACTGGGAGAATTTCCTGCTCACTGAGTGCACCGGCGCCGAGCTGTTGCCCGGCGGCATGGTGCATCCGGTGGTGCTGTTCCATATGCCGATCCTGGGCAGCAAGACCACCATCGGCGAGATGTTCGCCCTTGGGCAGGCCGAGTCCGACTTCTCGATCGGGATCGAGAGCTATGATTGGGAGATGTTCGTCCCGCTGAAGGAGGATGTGCCCTACAGCATCTCCGGCAAGATTGTCTCGGCGGACCGGCGGACCTCCCGAAACGAGCGAATCTATGATCGCATCCAGTTCCAGTTCGAGGTGGCACAGCCGGACGGGACGCTGGCGGCGCGAACCACGATCACCTGGCATTACCGGAGGGGCGTGCTGTGACGGTCAAGGCAGGAGACATGATTCCCGACTGGGTGATGGAAAGCGTGCGGCCCGAGCGTATGCGCACCATGGCCGCCATCCTCCGCGACCCGAACCCGGTGCACTGGGACCGCAATTCGGTGGCGGCGCTCGGTTTCGGCGAGCACACCATCAACCAGGGCCCGCTGGGTCTGAGCTACATGGTGAACATGCTGCACGAGTGGGCCGGGCCCGGATCGATCCGGCGGCTGGTCATGACCTTCCCGATGGCGGTGCTGGACGGCGACCACATCACCGCCAAGGGCGTGGTGACCGCCGTGCGCGAGGAAGCGGGCAAGCGCGTTGCCGACTGCGACATCTGGCTGGAGCGTCCCGATACCGAGCCGCCGCTCAAGGGCACGGCGACCGTGGAGCTGCCCGGAACCATGTAAAAATTCATCCATGCATGTTCTCCTCTTCCCTTTGCGGCGGTTTTGCCGCAAGACTCCGGGCACCGACAAAACGAGGGAGACGTCATGGTCGATTTCCGCAAATCCTATCCGCTGTTCCAGGAGGCCTATCTGGTCAACGACCTGGAAGAGTCGATCGTGAAGTGGAGCCGGCTGTTCGGGGCCGGTCCCTTCCGCATGGTGCCGCACCACAAGACCGTGAAGTTCGAATACCGCGGGACCGACACCGAGGCCGACGTGTCGTACGCGTTCGGGTATCTCGGCAACATGATGATCCAGTTCATCCAGCAGCATGACGACAAGCCGTCGATCTACCGCGACATGTACAAGAAGGGCGAGGAAGGCTTCCATCACGTCGCCACGCTGGTCCACGACTTCGAGGGCGAGTTCAAGCGTTGGCAGGACATGGGCTTCGAAAGCGCCTGCCGGCTCTACGCCGACGAGGTCGATGCCTGCTATTTCGATACCCGCTCGGTCAATGGCGGCTTCACCGAACTGCATGGTGATCCGCCGCACCTGATGGGCCGTTGGATGGCGATGCACCGCGCGCACGAGCTCTGGCGTCCGGGCGACAGCCCGTTCCTGACCCTTTAGGAGACGATCATGGCTGACCCACGCAACGGTTACCCGATGTTCCAGCAGGCCTATTTCGTCAACGACGTCGAGGCGCACGCGAAGAAGTGGAGCGAGCTCTACGGCGCCGGCCCGTTCCGCATCGCGGCGCACCACAAGACCGATAGTTTTGAGTATCGCGGCCAGGATATCGAGGCCGACGTGTCCTATGCGTTCGGTTACCTCGGCGACATCATGATCCAGTTCATCCAGCAGCATGACGACAAGCCGTCGATCTACCGCGACATGTACAAGAAGGGCGAGGAGGGCTTCCATCATGTCGCCTTCCTGGCCAACGACTTCGAGGGCGAGTTCAAGCGCCTCCAGGACATGGGCTTCGAATGCGCCACCCGTCTGCATGCCGACCATGTGGATGCGGCCTATTTCGACACGCGCTCGGTCAATGGCTGCTTCACCGAGCTCCATGGCGATCCGCCGCCCAAGATGCGGGAGCGCTGGACGTCGCTGAAGCGGGCGCATGAGCTGTGGAAGCCCGGCGACCACTGGCTCGTCGACATCCGGTAGCTTTCGCCGCGTCACCGGCGAGTGTTATGGTTCCTGCGCCGCGGACGGTCGTCCGCGGCGCAGCCATTTTTGGGGAGAGGCAGATGGGAACCGTGAACGTCGAACAGGATTTGCCGGTGCCGGCGGACAGGGTCTGGGCCGTGCTGGCCGATTTCGCCGGATTCCTGAACTGGACCGGCACGGACCCCGCGCGCACCATCGAGATCACCGGCGGCCCGGGTGTCGGCATGACCCGGCATCTGAACCTGCCCGGCATCGGCCAGATGGCCGAGCGGCTCGACACGCTGGACCACGGCACCCGCACCCAGGTCTACACGCTGGTCGCGGGCCAGCCGATCGGCATGGCTCAGTACAAGGGCATGGTGGTGGTGAGTGACCGGCCGGGCGGCTGCCGGCTGAATTGGACCGGTGAGTTCGAAGCCGTCCCCGGCGCCGACCCGGACGCGGTCGCCAGGATGCTGGAAGGCTCCTACACCGGCATGTCCCAGGCGCTGGCCGCGGCCGCCGCGCTGTAGGCGCCATGGCGGCGATCCCGGTCACCGACTCGATCTCTATCGACGACAGCGAGCTCGACGAGAGCTTCATCCGCGCGGGCGGACCGGGCGGCCAGAACGTCAACAAGGTGGCGACGGCGGTGCAGCTGCGCTTCGACGTGCGCCGTTCGCCCTCGCTGCCCAACGACGTGGCCCTCAGGCTGATCGCGCTGGCCGGCAGCCGGATGACCCAGGACGGCGTGCTGGTGATCACCGCCCAGAGCTACCGCACCCAGGAACGCAACCGCGCCGACGCTCTGGAGCGTCTGATCGACCTGATCCGCAAGGCGGCGGTGCCACCGGTCAAGCGGCGCGCCACCAGACCCTCCAAGGCGGCGAAGGCGGAGCGGCGGCAGGACAAGGCCAAGCGTTCGGGCGTGAAGAGCCTGCGCGGCAAGGTGCGGGACGACTGAGCGATTCCGGCTTCACTTTCGGCCGTGACGCTCGCGGCACGTAAGGTGCGGCAGCTACTTCCTGTCGGGTCCCGTGTCCCGGGTTCCGCTGCGTCGTCCCAGGTTCATGCCGGGCGCATCCTGACGTCTCGCGGCCGGCGCCTCCGGTTTGTTCTCGCCAAAGCCACCCTGCCTGCCATCCCGGCTGTATCCGCCCTCGTCGGCAGCGGTCTCCCGCGTGCCTCCGACCTGCCCATACTCGCTCCGGCCACGGCTGGCCTGTTCGTCGGCGTCGCTCGAGCCGGCTGAATTCTGCGGCGCTGCCGGCTGCTTGCCGGCTGCTCCGCCATCCTGAGATTTTGGTTTCGGTGCCACGTGAGTCTCCCTGGCGTCGACTGGAGATCAGCCGGGGTATTTCCCATGCTCCATTGCTCCAGCGCACTGCGACGGTCTTAATGAACGTGCACTAAGCGCATTGGTGTAGTGGAGCGCGGCGCGGTTTAGGCCCCCCTCGGCCAAACCGCGCTCCTACTCACCGCGTTACCCGGCGATCAATCGGTCGCGTATTGGAATTCCGGCAGGGTCTTCAAACCGTCCACGGAACCGCCCGGAAGGATGATCTTGTCCTTGCCAAAAACGAGGGATTCGTAGGGCACTACGACGTAACGGGTGCCCATCCCGAGGAAGCCGCCGACTGACAATACGGCGAAAGGCCTTTTGCCATCGGGGCTCACAAGCAGATCGTCTATGGCGCCGATCTTGTCGTCGACGTCATTCACCACGTCACTGCCGATGACCTTGGAGGCCCGATAGCCCGACGCCAGCGTGGTTACGTCCACCCTGACCAGCTGCACGTTCTGGGGCGCGCCCTGTGCATGAGCGCCGCCCGTAGCGACAGATGCGGCGAGCAGTGCTGCGCCGGCTTTAATTGCCATTCTGTTCATTGACTGCTCCTGTTGGAGATGCGCGCCGACGATGCCGGCGCTGCCAGACAAACGACCTTCGGCCCCCGGGTGTTCCGCGCTCCTACGAAAGCAAAGCGCCGGATGCGAACAGCGCCTGGCGCCGCGCGATCCCCTTACAGATTTCAAACCCGCGGCGATGCCAGGTGTCAGGCGCCGAAGCCCGTGAAGACGTCGGCTTCCGACGGCTTGATGTCTTTTCCGAAATGTGTGCTGAGGATGCCGAACCAGGCGGCCTTCAGCCTGTCCTCGAACGCTTCGGGGAGCGGCTCCTGGCCGGCGCGGGTGATGACCGACCAGTAGGGCGGACGGTGGTCTGGGTCGATCTCGTCGACCCGGCAGGTGGCGAGCAGGATGTGGTCGATGTGGTCCCAGTCTTCCGGCGAGGACGCGAACACCCGCGAGATGCCGTGGAGCACGATGGCCGGGTCGATCGGCACGCCCAGCGGCATCACATAGGCGAGCAGGCCGCGGGCGGTGCGCATGCCGAAGTCGATCTTGCCCTGCTTGATCTGCTTGTTGGCGGTCACCAGCGCCGGCGCCATGCCGCGCATCAGGATGCGCAACAGCTGGTCGGCGCTTTCGCGCGGCAGATTGGCGGTGTCGATCTGGCCGCGCCCGCGCACCAGCGGCGTCTCGTATGTGAACAGCCAACGGTTGTAAGTGTCGTAGAGCACCGACATGAACTGTTCGATGCCGAGCTGGGTCTCCTGGTAGAGCTGCACTTCGGCGACCACGCCGTCGGCGCGCAAGATGACGTCGGCCTGCCGTCCCGTCGGCCTGTTGCCGGTAATGGCGAACGGCGTCTTGCCGCCTGCCTTCTCCAGCGCGAGCCGCATGGCGTCGTGGAGCTGATCGATCCTCATCTCTTGTCTGACTGGGCCAGCCGGCTCATCTGGCTGGGATAGCGCTCGCCGACGGCGGCGCCTACCGGGAACAGCGTCTCGAGCTGGTCCATGGTGTCCTTGTCCATGACGATGTCGAGCGCACCGACGTTCTCCTCAAGGATCTCGACCCGCTTGGTGCCGGGAATCGGGGTGATGTCGTCGCCCTTGGCCATCACCCAGGCGAGGGCCAGTTGCGCCGGCGTGCAGTGCTTCGACAGCGCGATCTGTCGCAGGCGGGTGACCAGCGCCAGGTTCTTCCCGAAATTGCCCTCGCTGAAGCGCGGCAGGAACGACCGCATGTCGCCCTTGGGGAACTGGGTGGTCTCGCTCAGCGTGCCGGTGAGCATGCCGCGGCCGAGCGGGCTGAATGGGATGAATGCGATGCCCAGCTCGCGGCAGGTGTCGATGATCCCGCCCTCCGGCTCGCGGTTCCACAGCGAATATTCGGACTGCACCGCCGAGATCGGGTGGATGCGGTGGGCGCGGCGCAGGGTCTCCGAATTCACCTCGCACAGGCCGATGGCCCGCACCAGGCCGGCGGTCACCAGCGCGCCCATGACGTCGACGGTGTGCTCGACGGGCACGTTGGGGTCGACGCGGTGGGCGTAGTACAGGTCGATGTAGTCGGTGCCCAGGCGCTCGAGGCTTTCCTCGCAGCGGGCGCGGACCACTTCAGGGCGACCGTCCACCGACAGCGCGCCCTTTTCGCCCGGCACGAAGCCGAACTTGGTGCCGATCTGCACCTGGTCGCGCACCGGGCCAAGCACGCGCCCGATCAGCTCCTCGTTGTGGCCCATGCCGTAGACGTTGGACGTATCGAGGAAGGTGACGCCCATCTCGACGGCGCGCCGCAGGGTCACTTCCGCCTGGCCTTCGTCAGGCGTGCCATAGGCGGCGGACATGCTCATGCAGCCCAGGCCGAGGCGCGAGATCTCGACATCGGAAAATGGCAGTTTACGGCGGTTCATGGCGTCACCTGTTTCACGTCGTGGCTGAAATTTTCACCCTGTGCCGGGTCCGTGCAACCCGGCAGATTTAGGGTGCCTGGATGACTTTCAGATAGGCGATCAGCCGCCGGATGTCATCTGGTTCCCAGGGATCGTCCGGCATGTCCGGATGGCCAGCGAAGATGCCCTCCGCGAGCGCTTCCTCCAGGCTTTCCAGCGGATACTTGCGCGCAAGCGTGCGGAACGGCGGCGCTTCGGCCAGTGGGCTTTCGCCAGTCCTGTCTACCGCATGGCAGCCGCCGCAACGGGTGCTCGCCAATGTCCGGCCGGACGCGGTGTCTGGCGACCCGGCGGCGAGTGCAGGACTGCACGCGACGCATGCGGCGAGGACGTAGAGGGCAACGGCGTAATTGGGCAGGAAGCGATTCATGACGTTTACCCTATCCGACAAGCAACCCATGGGCGAGCCTGACGGCCGCTCGATCTCATGTCCGATCACAGCCGCGTCTTCGAATCCAGGTTCAGCGTGTCGATGACGCGGAACAGGATGCCGATATCGGCGATGAACTTGTCGAGCTGCACGTTGACCGCCTGGCCCGAATAGCCCTGCACCTCGAACTTGTTCTGACCGTTGTTGGCGACGATGTAGAAGCTGTCGCCGTTGAACGCCGCCTGCATCCTGTCGCCCAGGCTTTCGCGCAGATCCATCAGTCGCTGCATGAATCCAGGTGTCAGCAGGTAGCGGGCCTCGACCTGGTCCGTGCCGTAGACCTCGAAGCACTTCTCGAACTCCGGGTCCTCGAGCGCCACGCGTTCCCGCTCGCCCATGCCGATGCGGTTGAACCAGTTGCCGATGAGCGAGCCGTCGGCCTTGATGATGGTAGTGCCGTTGA